>NZ_JAPEVI010000003.1:2476363-2785909 GCF_026240905.1 Roseibium salinum | reverse complement strand
GCTCGCAGCGCATGCAGATGGCGGAGGAAAAGGCCGCTTCGTTGCCGCCAAAGCTGACCGTCCCAATGATCCTGTTCTTCCTGCCGGTGCTGTTCTTCGTCATCATGGGTCCTGCCGTCATGCAGGTGATCGACGCGTTCGGATCCCAATAATTTGCACGCGCGAGGCGCTGCAGGCGATCGATTGCGGGAGGGCCAAAATCCTCCGGTCCATCGGCACGATAGCGCCGCTTGACTGACGCACCCCTGGCTCAGGTCAGATGCGCTCTTGAAGCGATTCGGTTTCAACGGCGGGAAGAACTCCCTCCGGCATATCGGTCGAAGCAAACCATCGGACTAAATTGTCCGTTCAAAACGCGTCAGGCGGGTGAGGTCATCACCCGCCTGACGCGTTTTGAAGTGAGGAAGATTGTCGTCAGCCCTGGCGGTTTTGCATCATCGCTTGCAGATAGGCGATGTTGGCCTTCGCCTGCTGAGGATCGAGCTCCGCCTGAGCCACCTGGATCGCTTCGTCATACTTGCCCTGAATGCCCAGAACGAGAGCGAGGTTCTGGCGCACGCGGCTGTCGGCGCCCGGCAGGCTAGCCGCCTGCCGCAATGTGTATTCGGCATCCGGCAGTTCGTTGGACAGGAGATAGGACAGGCCGAGATTGTTGAGAAGCGACGGCTCCTCGGGGGCGATCTTGAGAGCCTGCTTGTAGAGGCTGCGCGCCTTCGGATGATCGCCGACCTGATCGTAGATCGCCGCCTCCGCCGACATCAGCCTCCAGTCCGGCAGATCCGGCTGCTGGGCGCGCTGAAGGACGTTGACGGCCTCTTCGAAACGGCCGTTCATGGCAAGCACCTTGCCGTAGGCTGATGCGATTTCCCGGTCTTTGGAATGTGAGATCACGCCGGCCCGCAAGACGGCCATCGCCTGCGGCATCTGTCCATTCTGGGTCAGCGCATTGGCGTAGCCGAGAATGGCCGTGCGATTCTTGCGGTCGTTCTCATAGGCTTTCGACCATTTGGAGATCTCCGCGAGAGCTTCGCGGGACCCGGGCGCCGTGTAATTGGTGTTGTAGGCCGGCGAGTGGGTTCCGGTATTGGATTTGTTGGATGCGCAGCCTGTGACAAGAGCAAGCGCGGTCACGGCCATCAGCGTCGAGGCGAGACGGTTGCGTCTTGAGACAGAACGGGTTCCGGGGGCTTGCATCTTCAACATCCTTGTTGTCCGCAGCTTTGTCGTGTTCCCTAGAGAAATAGATAATTAACCCTAATGCTTGGTTAAGCGGCCTTGCGAATTGCGAAAAACGGGCGATGAGCAGGGGATGGCCTTGCCTTCTGTCCTGTTGCGTCCTGGTGCGGCGCGGCTAAGCTGGTGGCCGCTGATTCCCATTTCCAACGGAGTATTTCCCGTGCGTGAGTGCCTGGTCCGCAAAAGCGGCGTATCCGATTCCACTCCCATTTTTGCCGTCACTGAAGCCACTCTGGCGGAGGTCCTCTCCGGCCTTGGAGGCGCGGCGAAAAACTGGTGCGACATAAACGAGTTCACGGGCAAGCCCTCGACCTACCAGCTTGTCCCCGGCGTGAGCGGGGCCGCGGTGCTTTTCGGGGTCGAAGACGACGGCCTGCCGCAGCCCTTTGCGCTCGGCAGCCTTGCGACCGCCCTGCCGGCCGGGGACTACCACCTGGCGGACAGGTTTCCGGATCAGGCGCAGGCAGCGCTCGGGTTTGCGCTCTCTGCCTATGTCTTCGACCGCTATCTCGCCCCAGGAGACAACAAAGACAAGAAGCGCCGGCTTGCCGTCGGCGATGATGTCGACCTGGACAGGCTCGCAATCATTCTGGACGGTGTCAGGCTCGCCCGGGATCTCATCAATACGCCGGCAAACGACCTTGGTCCGGAGGAACTGGCTGCAGAGATTGAAAACCTCTTCGCGGCCCATGGCGGCAGCGGAGCGATCATTACCGGCGATGATCTGCTCGACCGCAACTTTCCGATGGTTCATGCGGTCGGCCGGGCGAGTTCGCGCGCGCCCCGACTGGCCGATTTTTCCTGGGGCAGGGAAAGCGATCCGAAAATCACCCTGGTCGGCAAGGGCGTGATCTTCGACACCGGCGGTCTCAACCTGAAGCCCGGCTCGTCCATGGCGCTCATGAAGAAGGACATGGGCGGCGCGGCCAATGTTCTGGGCCTTGCCTCGATGATCATGGCGGCCGGATTGCCGGTGCGCCTCCGGGTGATCGTCCCGTGCGTCGAAAACGCCGTCTCCGGCAGCGCCTTCCGTCCGGGAGACATTCTGGCCAGCCGAAAGGGGCTGAGTGTCGAAATCGGCAACACGGATGCTGAAGGGCGGCTGGTGCTGGCCGATGCGCTTGCCCTGGCCGATGAAGAAAGCCCGGAGTTGCTGGTCGACATGGCGACCCTGACGGGCGCAGCCCGTGTCGCCCTCGGGCCGGATCTGCCACCCTATTACACCAACGACGAGGAACTGGCCGAAGACATTGCCGTGATGGCCGAAGCCGCCAGCGATCCGCTGTGGCGCCTGCCGCTCTGGCAGCCCTATATGAAATATCTCGACAGCAAGGTGGCGGACATCAACCATATCAACACGTCCGGCGCAGGGTTTGCCGGATCCGTCACGGCCGCCCTGTTCCTGTCCCGCTTTGTCGAGAATGCGCAGAGCTGGGTCCATTTCGACATTTTCGGCTGGACGCCCATCGAAAAGCCCGGCAAACCGGCCGGCGGCGAGGCACAGGGGATCCGCTGCCTGTTCGACCTGGTTTCGGAGCGTTTCAAGGCGTAACGGCTCCGAAACGTTTTTGTGGTTCGATGGCGGTGGTAAATGGCGGGAACCGGCTGATCCATGGCTGTCGAAATGCGCGCCTCTCAGGCGCTGAAACTGATGCATGAGGTGAATCTGGCACTGGTGCGCGACAGCGATCAGGATCTGTCCGCGCGCCAGATGACGATTCTCCTGACGGTTTATCTGGAGCCGCCCCCTCACACGGTCCGCGGTCTCGCCGCCAAACTGAACGTCACCAAGCCGGCCATCACCCGGGCGCTTGACACGCTCGGCAGTCTGCGGCTCCTGTCGCGCAAGCGCGACGAAGCCGACAAACGCAACGTGATCATCACCCGCACGGTTGATGGTGCGCTGTATCTGGAGCAGCTTGGCGATCTCGTGGCCAAGAAGGCCGGGGAACTGCCGCGTTGACACCTGTGCTGAACGTCTGGATCCGAGTTCGAACATGTCCCAATCCCTTGACCGCCGCCGCCATCCGGTTCGTGCCGATCTTGCCGCCATCGACTATGAAGGCCGGGCAGAGGCCGCACGGTTTGTGGAGGGCGAAGTGTTTCAGGTGATCGCCGACCGCCTGCCGATCCGCCCGGAACCGCGCGCCGACAGGTCGATCGACACGGAAGCCTTGCGCGGCGAATGGCTGACCGTCTACGAGCAAACGCCGGAAGGCTGGGCCTGGGGGCAACTGGATACCGACGGATATGTCGGCTGGTTCTCCTCGGGCGGGCTGGGTCCGGTAACGGCGGCGACCCACCGGGTGCGCGCACTGCGCACGTACCGTTATCCGGTGCCGGATCTGAAATTCCCGCCGCTCGACCTGTTGTCCCTGGGGTCCAAGGTCACCGTCACGGGCGAGACGGAGACCCGCGGCCTGACATACGCAATTCTCAACGATGGATCCGCCGTGGCCGCCAGGCATCTCGTACCGGTCGAAACCCGGGAAGAGGACTGGGTCCTGGTTGCGGAAGAACTGCTCGGAACGCCTTATCTCTGGGGCGGGCGTTCAAGCATTGGCCTGGATTGTTCCGCCCTGGTCCAGCTTGCCGCCCAGACAGGCGGGATCGATGTGCCGCGGGACAGCGACATGCAGGAGGCGGAGGCCGGCGAGGAGATACCCCATGACGATCCATCCGCGTTGAAACGGGGCGATCTGCTTTTCTGGAAGGGCCATGTCGGCATCATCGCCGGAGCGAACAAGCTGGTACACGCCAACGGTTTCACCATGACCGTCGCCCATGAACCGCTTGATCGGGCGATCGAGCGGATTGCCGCGAGCGAATGGGGCGCAATCACAAGGGCGCGGCGGTTGAAAGCGCCAGCCTAGAACCGCGGAACGCAGATCCATTCTCATGAGGCGTTGATCGGCGAGGCCGGTCAGGCCTTCGATGCCAGCGGCAGCGGCTCCTCCGCCTGGGACCCTTCTTCGCGAGATCCTTCGAGCTCGCCAAGCTCCAGATCCTCGATCTTGCGGCTGCGCTTGGAGATCTTGTCGGTGGAGATCAGGATCTGGTCGATGTCCTTGTTGGCCTGCGTGAAATGGGACTGCAGTTTGCCGACACGGTCGTTGAGCCGGCTGACGTCGGAGATCAGATGGCCGACCTCTGCCTGGATGAGGTGCGCCTGCTCGCGCATCTTGGCATCGCGCAGCACGGACTGGATCACCTGGATGGAAAGCATCAACAGGGAGGGTGAAACGATGACGACCCGCGCCCGATGCGACTTCTGCACCAGGTCCTCGAACTTTTCGTTCAGCTCCGCAAAGACGCTTTCCGACGGCACGAACAGGAATGCCGTGTCCTGCGTCTCTCCGGGAAGAAGGTATTTCTCGCTTATATCCTGGATATGCTTGCTGAAGTCCT
Organism: Roseibium salinum; assembly: GCF_026240905.1. Lineage (NCBI taxonomy): Bacteria > Pseudomonadati > Pseudomonadota > Alphaproteobacteria > Hyphomicrobiales > Stappiaceae > Roseibium > Roseibium salinum. The sequence continues at coordinate 2,781,265 of NZ_JAPEVI010000003.1, read as the reverse complement.
TGCGGAACTGAGCCTGGGCGTATTTCAGCTGGTCGTCCGATTCCGCGTTGCGCAGCAGGTTGAAGGCTTCCAGGGGAAACTTGGCGTCAATCGCAAGCGAGGGCGCGCCGTTGGGAAGGTGAATCAGGCAGTCCGGCCGGCTGTTGTTGGATAGCACCCCTTGAAAGGAATAGGTGCTCGGCGCCATCTGGTCCTGGATGATCGCTTCCATCCGCCCCTGGCCGAAGGCGCCGCGGGTCTGTTTGTTGGAAAGGATTGCCTGGAGCTGGCCCACCTGGCCGGAAAGGTCGGTTATCGTGCGCTGCGCCCGGTCGATAATGGCCAGCCGTTCATGCAGGTGGCGCAGGCTCTCCTGGGTCTGCTTGCTGGTATCGGACATGGACAGGCCGAGCTTGTGGCCCATGCCGTCCAGGCGCTCGTTGACCGAGCGCATCATGTCGGATTGCCGGGACCCGAAGACTTCCGCCATGGTCTGCATCCGCCCGGTCATTTCGCCCTGGGATTTCAGAAGCTGGGACAGATGGCTTTCCAGCTCGTGAATGCGTTCCGCCGCCGCCGTATCGGTTTCCGCGCGCAGCCGGATTTCGCGGACGGTTTTCAGCACCAGCCAGAAAATCAGCACGAGCAGCATCAGCCCGCCCGCAATTGCGGTTTCCAGAACCGTCACCGGACGGCCGCTCAAGTCAAACAGGATCTCGTTCATGAAACAAACATAGAACGATTCGGGGGCGGCATGCATCAGCACGGCTTTGCAGGAGCGGGGAAAAAGCGGCCGCACAATCGGCAATCGAGGGCAAGCGATGCCGTGCGGACAGTCGTCATTTCCGCGTTGACCGGAACGATCCGATTGCCTATTTGAAGCCCATGACAAAACGCCCGATCATCACCATTCCTGACCCGGTTCTCCGGCAGGTCTGCGCGCCGGTCGAAACCGTCGACGACGGGATTCGTGCGCTTGCGGACGACATGCTGGAAACCATGTACGAGGCCCCCGGCATCGGCCTTGCGGCCAGCCAGATAGGCATCCTGAAACGCCTCTTCGTTCTGGACGTTGCCAAGGAAGACGCGCCGAAGCAGCCGATGGTCTTCATCAACCCGAAGATCGTCTGGGCGAGCGAGGACACATCCGTCTATCAGGAAGGCTGCCTGTCGATCCCGGAATATTTCGAGGACGTGGAACGCCCGGCGGAAGTAACCGTGCAGTTCCAGAACCGGGAAGGCGCGGAGCAGGAGTTGAAGGCCGACGGCCTTCTTGCCACCTGCATTCAGCACGAGCTTGACCATCTCAACGGGAAACTGTTCATTGACTACCTGTCGAAGCTGAAACGCGACCGGGTGGTCAAGAAGTTCACCAAGCAGGCGAAACAGGCGGGCATCCTGTAAGACGGATCATGGGGGCGACATCGTGGATCAGGCTCTGTTCCTGAAAATTTTTGCCGCCCTGTTTGCCATCATGAATCCGATCGCCAACCTGCCGGTGTTCCTGTCGCTGACGGCGGACAAGGGTGCGGGCTTCGAGCGCAAGGTCGCCTTCACCCTCTTGATCAGCCTGACCGTGGGGGCGGTCATCATCGGCCTGACCGGCGATACCATCCTGAAGATCTTCGGCATCAGCCTCGATGCCTTTCGTCTCGCCGGCGGTTTCCTGATCCTGCTGATCGCGCTGAACCTGATATCGGGGGAAAAGAGCAAGGCGCACCACGGCACGGACAAGGAACAGGAGCATCACGCGGAACAGGAAAATCCCGCGATCTATCCGCTGACCGTTCCAATCCTTCTGGGGCCGGGGTCGATTTCCACCATGATCATCTTCCGCGGCCAGGTGACGGGATTTCAGCAGGAGATCGCCTATATCGCGGGAATTGCCGCGGCCATTGGCCTTCTGGTCGCAACCTTCTTCGCTGCGCCGTTTTTGTCACGCTTTCTCGGCCAGACCGCAACCAGCGTGATGAGCCGCCTGATGGGCATGATTCTCGCGGCGATTGCCATGGAAATGATGGCCGGCAGCCTCAAAGCCCTGTTGCCCGGACTGGCTTAAGGCGCAATAAGGGGCCAGATTTCTCAAACCGCTCAGGAGCGTCATGTCTCTTCGCGTAGTTTTCATGGGCACCCCGGAGTTTTCGGTGCCGACCCTGATGGAGATCGTCGGTCAGGGCCACGAAGTTGTTGCCTGCTATTCCCAGCCGCCGCGTCCGGCCGGCCGCGGCATGGACTTGAAAAAATCGCCCGTTCATGAAGCCGCCGAATCCTTCGGCATTCCGGTCTTCACGCCCAAGAGCCTCAAGGGTGAGGAAGACCAGGCGCAGTTCGCGGCCCTGAATGCGGATGTGGCGGTCGTGGTCGCCTACGGCCTGCTGCTGCCGAGGGCCATCCTAAAAGCACCGGTTCACGGCTGCCTCAACCTGCATGCCTCCGTGCTGCCGCGCTGGCGCGGTGCGGCGCCCATCAACCGGGCGATCATGGCCGGCGACAAGGAAACGGCGGTTCAGGTGATGCGCATGGAAGAAGGCCTGGATACGGGGCCGGTCTGCATGTCGGAAACCGTCCCCATCGGCGAGAACATGACCGCCGGGGAATTGCACGACCAACTCTCCGGCCTCGGCGGCGACCTGATGGTGCGCGCCCTTGCGGCCCTGTCCCGCGGCGCACTCATGCAGCAGCCGCAGCCGGAGGAGGGCGTCACCTATGCGACCAAGCTGTCCAAGGAGGAAACCCGGATCGACTGGACGCAATCGTCCGACGAGGTTCACAACCACATCCGCGGTCTGTCGCCGTTTCCCGGCGCCTGGTGCGAAATGCCGCTCGGCGGCAAACCGGAACGAGTGAAAATCCTCCGCAGCGCCCTGGCGGAAGGCACGGCCGCCCCCGGTACGGTAATATCAGCCGACGCGGCGCCGGTGATCGCCTGCGGATCCGGCGCCGTCCGTCTCGATCTGGTGCAGCGGGCCGGGAGAAAACCGATGAGCGGCGCCGATTTCCTGCGGGGCGCCTCTCTTTCTGATGGCGTGGTTCTGGACTAGGGTATGCTCCCATAAGCTGGAGCGGACAGTCTCCTGCGTTGCGAAGACTTGAAAACCGGCCGGGTTTCCTGCGCCTTCGCGCCTTGAATACGCTCCGCTGCAAAACGACCAGTGCATTCAATTTTATTAGTCAGTACCCTAAGCTGTCTTCAGGAGAGCGTGATGACCACTGCGGCCGAGGCCTCAAATCTGACCATTCGCGATGTCACCTCGAAGGACGAGGCCGCCGTGCGCGACCTTCTGACGGCCGCGTTTCCGTCCGATATGGAAGCGCGTCTGGTCCATACGCTGCGCCATTGCGGGGCTTTGGTGCTGGAACAGGTCGCGGAGGACGGGGAAGGCAGGGTTGTCGGTCATGTCGCCTACAGCCGGGTAACGCCGGCGGCGATCGGCCCGGGCCATTCGGTGCACGTCAGTTGCCTGGCACCGGTTTCCGTCTGGCCGGATATGCAGAAAACCGGGATCGGCTCCGTCCTGATCGAATCCTCCCTGGAAAAGCTCAAGGCGCAAGGCGAGGATCTGGTGCTCGTGCTCGGGCCGCCGACCTATTACCCGCGTTTCGGCTTTGATGCGGCCCTTGCGCGGAAGGTCCAGGGTCCGTATGCGGGGGATGCGTTCATGGCGCTCGCCCTGACGGATGCCGGCGAACGCAATCTGCCGATCGAAGTGGCCTTTGCCACCCCGTTTGAAGAATTCGAATAGAATGCCGCGATACAAACTGACGGTGGAATATGACGGCCGGCCGTTCTGCGGCTGGCAGCGCCAGGCCAACGGTCCGTCCGTACAGGCGGTGATCGAGCGCGCCGTAAAGGCGTTTTCCGGTGAAGAGGTGACGATCGGCGGCGCCGGGCGCACCGATACCGGCGTCCATGCGACGGGTCAGGTTTGCCACATCGATCTCTCAAGGTCCTGGCCGGTGAAAACCGTCATCGGCGCCCTGAATTTCCATTGCCAGCCGGATCCGGTCGTCATCCTGGACTGCGCGGAAATGCATGAAGGCTTCGACGCCCGCTTTTCGGCCATCCGCCGGTCCTACCGCTACCGCATTCAAAACCGCGTGCCGCCGCTCACCCATGAGCGCGGGCTCGCCTGGCACGTCAAACCGGACCTGGACGCCGAGGCAATGCACGCGGCGGCCCAGGAATTCGTCGGCCACCACGACTTCACCACCTTCCGCCATTCGCGCTGCCAGGCCAGGAGCCCGGAAAAGACGCTCGAGCATTTTTCGGTCCGCCGGGAAGGCGAATTCGTCATTGCCGAATGTTCCTCGCGCTCGTTCCTGCACAATCAGGTCCGCTCGATGGTCGGCACGCTAAGGCTGGTGGGCGAGGGCAAATGGCGGCCGGGAGACATAACCGCCGCGCTCGCCGCCAGGGACCGCAACGCCTGCGGTCCGGTCGCACCGGCCGACGGCCTATATCTCACGCGCGTGGATTACAGGTCGGCGGAAGCGGACATTGCCCTGCGCGCGGACTGGCAGGCCCGCAAGGCGGCGATGGAAGCCGCGGACGACGCCGAGGCTTAGGACCCGTACGCTAAGCCTCCGGCACCGTCACGCATTTGCGGTAGAGATGCCAGGTCGTGTGGCCCAGGATGGGCAGCGTGACGATCAGGCCGATAAAGGCCGGGATCATCGACAGTATCAGGACGGCGGTTACCACGAAGGCCCAGCCGATCATCGGGAGCGGCGAGGTCACGACGGCGCGCACGCTGGTGATCATCGCGGTGATGAAGTCCCGGTCCTCCTCCAGAAGCAGGGGGAAGGAGACGACGGTCAGCGAAAACAGGATCAGCGACAGGACCGCGCCGGCCAGGTGGCCGACCGCCAGGAACATCATGCCTTCCGGCGTGGAGACGACCTCCGTCAGGAATTCGTCAAACGAGGCAAAGGAGCGGAAGCCGAGGAACAGGGCCAGCAGCAGGCGGACCTGATACATCCACATGATCTGGATGAACAGCACCACGAAGGCCATCCAGGAAAGTTCGCGGCTCTTCTGCGCCCACATGGTTGCGAACAGCTTCGGCCAGGAAAGCGCTTCGCCCGTCTCCAGCCGACGGCTGACCTCGTAAAGGCCGACCGCGGCGAAGGGACCGATCAGAACGAAACCCGCCGCGGCCGGATAGGAGAGGTAGCTCATGTTGAGTGCGGCGGCGCTGAGCACCACGAACAAGCCGCCGGCGGCGAAGAAGGCCCCGATGGCCAACCCGTAGACCGGAGCCCTGCGAAAGTCGGAAAGGCCGGCCGCAAGCGCATCGATGACGTCGTTGACGGTGATCCTGTTGACCTGCGGCATGGGGCGCAGCCCCTCGCTGCCCGGTGCGCCCATCGGGGCCGAATTGTTCTCGCTCATTGTCCAGCCTCCACCCAAAGCCATGCCTTCCGCCTTGCAAACCGGAAGGCACCGCAATCCTAGGCCCGGAAGTGCAAGCGCTCAATTCGGAGAAGGACTTACATCACCGGCTATTCGGCGGCCGGTTTGGTCTCCGACGCATCGGACGCGGCGACCGCCTGGGCCACCTGCTCTCGCTGGCTTTCGTCCAGCCTGGCGCCTTCGGGAATGTGCACCCTGACTTCCTTGCGGGCAAACTGGATGCCGTTTTCCTCGAACTCCCTCTGCACGCGCTTGTAGATTTCCTTGCGCACGCCGAACTGCTTGCCGGGCTTGGTGGTGAACTTGCCGCGCACCACGATGCCGACATCGTCCACGTCGGCAACGCCCTGGCCCTTGAACGGCGCCAGGATGTCGTCCTTGAACTCTTCCATCTCCATGATGTCCTGGCCGATCTTCTTGAAGAGCTTGCGCACCTTTTCGACGTCCGTATTGAAGGGAACCGTGAACTTCAGCTTCATGATCACCCAGTCGCGCGACAGGTTGGTGAGTTTCGGAATTTCGCCATAGGGGACGATATGAACCGGCCCCCGGCTGCCGCGCAGTTGCAGCGAGCGGACGGAGATTTTTTCGATGGTGCCTTGCGTCCCGCCGGCATCGATGAATTCGCCCAGCCGGAAGGCGTCGTCCATCAGGAAGAAGAGGCCGGACACCACATCGCGCACCAGCGTCTGCGCTCCGAAGCCGACGGCCAGGCCGACGACACCGGCGCCCGCCAGCAGCGGCGTGATGTTGATGCCGAGCTGGCTGAGGGCAAGCAGCACCGTCAGCGTGACGATGGTCACCTGCACGGTAATGCGGATCAGCGGCAGAATGGTCGCCATGCGGGACTTGCCGGTGCCGCCCATCTCTGCATCGTCGTCCTGTGTCGCCGCGGGCGGGGAATCCTTTGCAAGCTGATGGCTGACCCAGAGATTGGTGATTTCCCAGGCCAGGTATCCGGCCGCCAGGATCAGCAGGAAGATCACGCTGTGACGGGCAACCGCCGAGCCGTCTTGGCTGCCGATCGCCAGAAGATTGAGTCCATAGATGCGCCCCACCGCCAGAACAAGGAACGTCAGGAGGCCGACGCGGGCGATCCGGACATAGCTGTGCCTGGTCTGCTGATGAGCGGCTTCCGCGGTCGGTCCTTCGCCCTGCATCGGCGGAATGATATGCGCGACGATGCCGCGCACCATCGTGTCGAGAAACGGCGCGAAGACCACCAGGGTGATCACGGCGAGGGACCGGTCCGCCGTCAGCGCGTCAATGCCCATGCTGGCGGTGACCTGCACAAGCAGCCAGTTGAACGCAATGAAAGCCATGGAAAAATACGGCCAGAACCGCGCCATGCGTTGCAGTCCGACGGTCGGCTCCTCCTCGTCTCCCATAAGGATGCTGGTCAGGCCATGTCGGGCGTTCCAGATCACCGCGATGATCCATGCGTTCACGGCCAAGCCGATGAAGAAGCGGAAAGTCTCGGTGACATGATCTGCGCCCGCCGCCAGCAGGACTTCGCTTGAAAAGAACACCACCCCGACAAAGGCGAAGAGGCTGGTAAAACTGCGGTAGAGGGATTTCGCCGTTGCATCGTCCGCGGTCACGAGGCGCAGTTCGCGGCGGTGAGGTGCGAGCGCGAAGCGCATCAGCGCTGCAGCGAGCCGCGGCAGGAACACGATCCAGAAGACGGCCTGGAGAGCGAACGATCGGGTAACCGGATCTTGAATGGCAATGCGGCCCACCACAAGTGCCACGATCGCAAAGACGACGAGTCCGCTCAGGTCCAGAGCGGCGCGAGAGGTGACCAGCTTGACGGTCTCGAGCAGGGTTGCCGGTGTCCGCGTCCGGATGGCGTCGCGCCTTGCGTGAACCAGCCGATTGACAAGGAACTCTGCGGCAAGGCCCACCGCCAGGATCAGGGCGATTGCGCCGATCAGAATGTGGAAGGGGCCGGCCACGGAGCCGGAAACCAGGGCGCCGAGGCTGGAAAAATGGCCGGAAAAGAGCTCCGGAAGGTTGCGGAATTGGTCCGCCACCCTCGCGCCGAAATTCTCCACCACCGTCCGGATCTGCTGAAGGGCGCCGGGCCCCGCCGCGGCGGAAGCTGCCTGACCGGTCCTGGCTTCGGCGCCCTGCTGCAGAAGTGTCATCAGGTCCGTCAGTGCTTTCACCTGCTCAGGTTCGAGATCCGACACGAGTTTTTCCATGGCTTCCTGCTGCAACTGCGGGGGCAGCGAGGATGCTGTTTCCTGCGCGACGGCGGAACCGGAGAAAAGATATGCCGGAGCGAGCGCAATGCTCAGCAGGCAGATGGACAGGAGTGTCTTCCAGGTCATGAACGGGTCCCCAAGGCGGCTTTCGAAGCCGGTGTTTTGAGGATAGTCGCGTTGGTTGTGTAAAATCCATGTAAATTCCCTGGCGTTTTCCAGGTGCGGCGGCCCGGCATGCCGTGTTATTCGCTGCACACCGGAAATGCCGCACGGCGAAACGCATGACTGAGCTTGATCCCTGCGGCTTATGCGTCTACGTCCTTGCCGGAACCACCAACTCGAGCGGGATTGAATGAACACGCCCCCACAGAGCGCGAATGTCACACCCGGCCCCCTTTGGGCGCTGTTGAGCCCGATCGGGCGCATGGGCAGGCAACCCTACTGGTTGTGCTTCGCGCTGATCTGGATGATCCTGGCCATCGCGGTGCGGATCTGGCTGATGTCGATTACGGAAATCCCGTCGCCCGAGACGATCACGCCGGCCGTCTTCATGGCGTCCAACCCGCTGTTGCCGGTCCTGTTTTTCGTGCTGCAGTGGTTTGAGCTGGCAATGGTCATCAAGCGCCTGCAGGATATCGGCCAAAGCGGCTTCCTGGCGCTGCTCATCTTCGTGCCGATCGTCAGCTTTCTGATGGTCGTCATTCTCGGTTTCGTGCCCAGCCAGGCAGCGCCGAACCGGCACGGACCGCTTCCCAACAGCTACTGGCGCAAGCGCTGACCGGCTGCAGAATTCCTACGACGACCGAGGCCCAAGAGGTTTTTCCATGCCATCTTCCGCCGTTTCCATCGCCCAGGACCTCATCCGCTGCCCGTCCGTGACGCCGGTCGAGGGCGGGGCGCTTGCCGTCCTTGAGAGGTTGCTGACACGGGCGGGCTTTTCCGTCTCCCGCGTCACTTTTCAGGACGAGGACACGCCGGATGTCGAAAATCTCTTTGCCACCATCGGCTCCGGCAAACCTCATTTCGTGTTTGCCGGCCACACGGATGTGGTTCCGGCCGGGACGGACAGCGACTGGAGCCATGGACCGTTCGACGGCACGATTGCGGACGGCTATCTCTATGGCCGCGGCGCCGTCGACATGAAGGGCGGCATTGCAGCCTTTGCGGCGGCCGCGCTTGATGTCGTCGAAGACTTCGGCCCGGACTTCGGGGGCACGATTTCGTTCCTGATCACGGGCGATGAGGAAGGTCCGGCGGTGAACGGCACCGTGAAACTGCTGGAATGGGCAAAGGCGCAGGGTTACGCGTTCGACGCCTGCGTCGTCGGCGAGCCGACGAACCCGGAAAAGCTCGGCGATGCCATCAAGGTCGGCCGGCGCGGCTCCCTGTCCGGCGATGTCACGGTTACGGGCATCCAGGGTCACGCGGCCTATCCGCACCTGGCCGACAATCCGATCCCGGGTCTGGTCCGGCTCCTGGCCGCGCTCGATGGCCTGGTGCTCGACGAGGGCAACGAGCGCTTCCAGCCTTCGAACCTCGAAATCGTTACCGTCGATGTCGGCAATCCGGCTTACAACGTCATTCCGGCACGCGCGCAGGCCCGCTTCAACATCCGCTACAATGACGAGTGGACGCTCGAAACCCTGAAGGCAAAGATCCTTGCGACGCTGAAGGCCGTGGATCTCGGCACGTTGAAGCTCGATGTCCGGTTCAAGCGCGACGCCAGCGAGTCCTTCCTGACCAGGGACGAGACGCTGATCGCCGCGCTGAGCGAGGCCGTCGAGGCGGAAACGGGCCGTGCTCCCGAGCTTTCCACCGGCGGCGGCACCTCCGACGCGCGCTTCATCAAGAACTACTGCCCGGTTGTGGAGTTCGGTCTCGTCGGCCAGACGATGCACAAGGTTGACGAGTGTGCGGCCACAAGCGATCTTGACCGGCTCGCGGCGATCTATAAACGATTTATGGTGAAGTATTTTGCCTTGGGGCGCACTGCGTCCATATGAATATGGTTCGGGTCCCGCCGGTCTTGTAAACTGGCAGCTTCCTTGCACGCGCCGGCGGCAGGAGAGCGATGCGGCAGGAGCGGTTGATTTTGATCAGTCTGGACGAAATTCGCGCCGCGCTTGACGGATCCTGGCTGCTGCTGCGCAACCGGCCCGAAGGCATGACCTTTTTCGACCAGTCCATTCAGGGGTTCTGGCGCTCCTTTACCGTCGTCGTTCTTCTGGTTCCCGTTCTCCTGGTCAGCGGCCTTGCCGAAAAGCAGTTCTTCTTCGCCGAGAACCTGTTTCCTCCCGATGCCTTTCCGGATCAGGCCTACTGGACGGCGCAGTTTATCGGACTGGGGATGGACTGGATCGCGTTGCCCGTCCTGCTGGCGCTGGTCGCGGTACCGATCGGCATCTCCCACCGCTATGTGCCCTTCATCGTCGCCAGGAACTGGACCAGCCTGCTGGCCTCCGTGCCCTACATGATCACTTATCTGCTCTTCCTGCTCGGGATCATTTCGTCGGGAATTGCCGTTCTGTTGTCCTTCTCCTGCCTGCTGGTCGTGCTCTGGTACCGCTTTCTCGTCGCCCGCATCGCCCTCCAGGCCCCGATCAGCCTGGCAATCGGCGTGGTCGTCCTCGATATCGTCCTGACGCTGGTGATCGCCCAGATCGTCGGGCATCTCTGGAAGGTGTAGACCCGCCTCTCTGGGTACAGGCCCACGCAATCGAGCGGTCGGATGACAAAAGCCCCGCCTGTGCGAACGGGCGGGGCTTCGTCTTTCAGGATACGGATGCGGCGGTGGATCAGTCGCGCAGCAATTCGTTGATGCCTGTTTTCGACCGGGTTTTTTCGTCGACGATTTTCACGATCACGGCGCAGTAGAGGTTCGGTGCCGGTTCGCCGTTGCCCATCTTGCTCGCGGTCGGCATGGACCCGGCCACGACCACGGAATAGGGCGGAATTTCGCCATAGCTGATTTCGCCGGTCAGCCGGTTGACGATGCGGGTCGACTGGCCGATGTAGACGCCCATTCCCAGAACAGAGCCTTCACGGACGATGCAGCCTTCCACGACTTCCGAACGGGCGCCGATGAAGCAGTTGTCCTCGATGATGACCGGTCCGGCCTGGAGCGGTTCCAGAACGCCGCCGATGCCGACACCGCCGGACAGGTGCACGTTCTTGCCGATCTGCGCACAGGAGCCGACGGTCGCCCAGGTGTCGACCATGGTGCCTTCATCCACATAGGCCCCGAGATTGACGAAGGACGGCATCAGCACAACGCCCTTGCCGATGAAGGCGGAGCGGCGCACGGTGCAGTTCGGCACGGCGCGGAAACCGGCTTCCTTGAAATCGATGCCGCGCCAGCCGTCGAATTTCGACGGCACCTTGTCCCACCAAGTGGCATCGCCCGGACCGCCCTTGATGATGTCCATCGGGTTGAGGCGGAAAGACAGGAGCACCGCCTTCTTGGCCCATTGATTGACCACCCACTCGCCATCCTTCTTCTCGGCAACGCGCAGCTGTCCGCGGTCGAGAAGGTTCAGCGTGGTCTCCACGGCATCGCGGATTTCACCGGTCGTCGTCGTTTCGATCGTCGTGCGGTCTTCAAAAGCCGCATCGATGATTTTGGCAAGGGAGGCGAGATCTGGGGTCATCGGGAAGAAGGTCTCCGGGGCGTTAACAAATTCTGGGCGGACCTAAGCCGCCGAACCAAGTGCTGTCAAGCGCGGGAAGGTCCGCGGGTGTCCTGATACCGTCCCGCACCGTCTGCCGCGCGGCGGCGCAGCCGGCCCGGGTTGGCGGCCGATCGTTTGCAATAGTTGAGGAAAGATAACCGGTAAGTTGCCATTTTACCCGATTTACCGGCAACGGGAATTTCTTATGATGATTTCAGATCAATAATTACAAGAAAGAAACACCCGTGGAGTTATGGATACCGATCACGATCGGCGCCGCGTTCTGTCAGAACCTGCGCACGGCCATGCAGAAGCACCTGAAGGGCAAGCTGGGGACGACCGGGGCAACCTTCGTGCGTTTCGGTTACGGCGTGCCCTTTGCGGTACTTTATGCGGCCGTGCTCCACACGGTGTTCGGTTATCCGCTGCCCCTTCCCAACGCGACGATGCTGATCGCCGGCGCCCTGGGCGGCCTTGCGCAGATCCTGGGCACGTTTCTGCTGATCCATCTGTTCGCCTTCCGCAACTTCGCGGTCGGCACAGCCTATTCGAAGACGGAGCCGATCCAGGCCGCCCTGTTCGGGTTTCTGGTGCTGGGGGAAAGGATTTCGCTCGCCGCTGCCGTGTGCATCGTGATGGGGATCGCCGGCGTCATCGTGATTTCCCTGGCTCGCGTGCCCCTCACGGTATCGGCCGTGCTCCGGTCGCTCGCCGGAAAGCCGGCGTTGATCGGCCTTGCCTCGGCCGCCTTCTTCGGGGCTTCCGCGGTCGCTTACCGCACGGCGTCCCTGTCGCTGGAGGGCACGGGCGTTCCGATGCAGGCCGCCTATGCCCTGGTCTATGCGACATCGTTCCAGACCATTGCCATGGCTGTCTGGATGGTCATCCGGGAACCGGACCAGCTCCGCGCCAGCCTGAGTGCCTGGCGCAGCGCCGTCTGGGTCGGCGCCTCCGGCGTTGCCGGCTCCATCGGCTGGTTCACGGCCATGACCCTGCAGAACGTTGCCTATGTGCGGTCACTTGCCCAGATCGAGCTCGTGTTCACCTTCCTGGCCTCCTGGCTGGTGTTCAAGGAGATCATCGCCAAATCCGAAATCCTCGGATGCGTCCTGATCGTCCTTGCCGTGCTCGGGATCATTCTGCTGCGCTGAGCTGCGCTCACGCCGTCGTCTGCAGCCAGTCCCGGAAGGCTGCGACAGGGCGGGTGAGGGTGCGGGCCGGCGAGCGGACGAACCAGTAGCCGGTGTCGAGTTCGACCACCTTCCAGTCCGGCATCACCAGGTGTCCCGCCTCCAGTTCCTGCGACACGAACCGGCGGTCGATCACGATGGCGCCCATGCCGGCAATCGCCGCCTGGATGGCAAGGTCGCGGCTCTGCAGGACCATGCCGGACTTGGTGTCGGCATGGGTGAGGCCGGCAGCCTCCAGCCAGATGATCCAGTCGTTGCGGCGCGAGGCCGTGTGCAGGAGGCGCAGCCCGGTCAGGACGGAGGGGTCCGCAGCATCCTTGCCGCTCAACAGACCGGGTGCGAGCGCGACCGCCAGATGCTCCTTCCACAGGAGGTGGCTTTCGACGCTCGGCCAGTTGCCTTTGCCGAGCCGGATCGCACAGTCATAATTCTCCCGGCCGAGATCCACCATGCGTGTCGAGGCGGACAGGAGCAGCTCGACATCCGGCTGGCTCGCCTGGAAGGCAGGCAGGCGCGGGATCAGCCAGCGGGTCGCGAAGGTCGAAACCGTGCTGATCCTGAGTTCGGTGCGCCCGCGCCGCTTGAAGCTGTCGACAGCCTCCTCGATCCGGTCGAAGGCATCGCCCAGGCTGAGCGCCAGCCGCTGGCCTTCCTCGGTCAGCGTCAGCCCGCGCCCGTCCCGGTTGACCAGCGTCGCCCCAAGCTCGCTTTCCAGCTTGCGCATCAGGTGGGAAAGGGCGGATGGCGACACGCCCAGCTTTTCGGCGGCAAGCGCCGCCCGGCCGAGCCGGGCGAGCAGGGAAAAGGCATGCAGCGCGCGCAGGGACGCCATGGAACGGTCTCCGACAGTTGAGTTTTGCTCAAACTAGTTGAGTTGGTCCCTCAGCGCCAGATCAACCTGCGTTCAGACAGAGCCGCCTGAATGCAGGACCGTTAACTTCAAAATGCGGGATGAACTATTTCAGCGCGCCCAGAACGGCCTTGAGAAAACCGGTCAGATCGTCGGTGACGAAATCCACATGGGCATAGCGGTCGTCTTCCAGGTCCCAGGATTCCTGGAAGACGTCCCGCGATCCCTTCGGAACGATCAGCGTCGTCCGCATGCCGAGAAGATGCGGTGTATGCAGGTTTTTCGGCAGGTCCTCGAACATGGCCGAGCGCGCCGGGGAGATCCCCGTTCGATCCACGAATTTCTCGTAGGTCTCCCGGTTGGGCTTGGGGATCAGGTCCGCCGAGACGATGTCGAATATGTCTTCGAAATGATCGGATATGCCGAGGGCGGCCGCGGTGCGCTCCGCATGCGGCCGGTCGCCGTTGGTGAAGATGAACTTTTTGCCCGGCAGCGCCTCGATCGCATGGCCGAGCTCCGGATTGGGGGCAAGGGCCGAATAGTCGATGTCATGCACGAAGCGCAGATAATCGTCCGGATCGATTTCATGGGTGGTCATCAGGCCGCGAAGCGTCGTCCCGTGTTCATGGTAAAGCGCCTTCTGGTGGGCCATCGCTTCGTCGGGGGGAAGGTCCAGGATTTTCTGGATGTAGCGCGCGATCTGCTCGTCGATCTGCGCAAACAGATTGGCCTCATGGGGATAGAGCGTGTTGTCGAGATCGAAAACCCAGGCCTCGACACCCCGGAAAACCCTCAGGTCTTGCCGGTGTGCCTGCTGGCCCTCGCGGGGCTGGGGGTCTTTGCCGGTCACGGTCGGATCAAGGTCCCCGCGCCGCCATCGGTGAAGAGTTCCAGAAGAACCGCGTGCGGGACCTTGCCGTTCAGGATGACGACGCCTTCGACGCCCCGGTCCAGTGCCTCGATGCAGGTTTCGACCTTCGGGATCATGCCGCCGGAAATCGTGCCGTCGGCCATCAGCTCGCGGGCCCTGGCGACGGTCAGCTGCTTGATGAGATTGCCTTCCTTGTCGAGGACGCCGGGGACGTCCGTCAGGAACAGGAGGCGCTTGGCACCGAGGGAACCGGCGATCGCGCCTGCACAAGTGTCCGCGTTGATATTGTAGGTTTCGCCGTCCTCACCCGGCGCGACGGGCGCCACCACCGGAATGATGTCTTCCTTCAGCACCAGTTTCAGCACGGTCGGGTCCACTGTGGCCGGCTCGCCCACGAAGCCGAGATCGACGACGCTCTCGATGTTGCTGTCCGGATCGACGAGCGTCCGCGTCAGCTTGCGGGCGGTGATCAGGTTGCCGTCCTTGCCGCACAGGCCGACCGCCCGGCCGCCTTCCGCATTGATGAGCTGCACGATTTCCTTGTTGATCGAGCCCGCGAGCACCATTTCGACGACTTCGACCGTGGCCTTGTCGGTGACCCGCAGGCCGCCCTTGAATTCGCTGACGATGTTCAGCCGCTGCAGCATCTTCCCGATCTGCGGGCCGCCGCCATGGACGACCACCGGGTGGACGCCGGACTGGCGAAGCAGGGTGATGTCGCGGGCAAAGGCCTGGCCGAGATCCGCATCGCCCATGGCGTGGCCGCCATATTTGACGACGACGGTCTTGTCGTCATAGCGCTGCATGTAGGGCAGGGCTTGAGCGATGATATGGGCGCGGCTGGCAGTTTCAGGCGTGGTCATGAACGTGCAATACTCGTCGGACTTTAAAGACAGAATGCGAAGGATCCCTGCTATAGCCGGTTTGGCGGGGCTTCACAATGACAAGCCGGGTGCCCGCCAAACGCTGTGGCGACGGGACCCGGCCTACTGGCTGGCGAGGCTGCAGAGCTCGGCGCGCAGCGTATCGATGCCGACATTCTTGTCCGACGACGTGGCGATGACTTCAGGATAGGCGGCAACGCGCTTGGCGAGAATGGCGCCGGTGTCCGTGATCAGCCGTGTAAGCTGGGGCGGCTTGATCTTGTCGCACTTTGTCAGCACGACCTGGTAGACGACCGCCGCCTTGTCCAGAAGCTCCATCGCCTCCAGGTCGTTCTTCTTGATGCCGTGCCGGCTGTCGATCAGCAGGATGACCCGGCGCAGGTTCGGACGGCCGCGCAGATACGAGAACACCAGCCGGGTCCAGGCTTCCACCATGTCCTTCGGCGCCTGCGCATAGCCGTAACCGGGCATGTCGACGATCGTCAGCGGGGTGTCGGGCGCCACGAAGAAGTTCAGCATTTGCGTCCGGCCGGGTGTGGACGATGTGCGGGCCAGCCCCTTGCGTCCGGTCAGGGCGTTGATCAGGCTGGACTTGCCCACATTGGACCGGCCTGCAAAGGCAATCTCGATGCCCGCTGCCTCCGGCAGGTTGGACATGTCGGTGACGCTGGTCAGGAAGTCCCAGGGGCGGGCGAACATCAGCCGGCCCGCCTCCAGGTCTTCCTCGCTATAGGTTTGTTCTTCGCTCATGGGCGCCTTCTACCCTGCCTTGCGGTCGGCGTCGAGCGCGCATTCGGGCTCGATCGAGGCCTGTTCCAGCGCGCTGATTTCCGCGCCCCGGATCGCCCCCAGGTGCCGCGTGATCTTTTCCACCGGCCAATCCCACCAGGCGATGTCCAGAAGGCGCTCGATGGTGTCTTCGTCGAAACGCAGGCGGACGATGCGGCCCGGATTGCCGACGACGACCGCATAGGGCGGCACGTCCGCGGCCACCACGGCATTCGCGCCGATAATCGCCCCGGAGCAGATTGTGACGCCCGGCATCACCGTGGCACCGGTTCCGAACCAGACATCGTGTTCGACGATGGTATCGCCGCGCAGATGGTCGAAGATCGTGGCCAGGTCGAAACCCTGCCGCCAGGCCTCGTCGAAGATGTTGAATGGATAGGTCGAGAACCCGGTCATGGCGTGGTTCGCGCCGTTCATGATGAAGGTGGTGCCCTGCGCAAGGGCGCAGAACCGCCCGATCTTCAGCCGGTCGCCGAGGAATTCGAAATGGTAGCGCACGTTGCGGTTTTCGAAGTCCGACGCTGCGGTCAGGTCGTTATAATAGGTGAAATCGCCGACTTCGATATTCGGGCGCGTGATGACGTTCTTCAGGAAAACCGTGTGCGGTTCACCATTGAACGGATGAAGGGTGTCGGGAGACGGGCCGCGCATGGGACCTCCAAGAAAGCAAGAAACAAGGGGAAGAAAGAAATCGCGTTCGTGAACGCGGTCGACCTACCGGTGAGCGACTTCGCCTTGCGGAACAGGTCTTGCCTTATCGGATCATCAGTCCATGCACTCCTCTAAAACGGAAAAAGAGCCCCGCCGAATGGCGAGGCCCTGTTTCTTATCAGGTCTTTGCGGGCTTGTCAGCCCCCGGACCGGTCTCAGTTCTTGTCGCCGGAGGCCGGTTTCTTTCGCTTGAAAAGCGGCCGGAGATTGTCCCAGAGCTCCACCTTGGCTCCCTGACGGCGCATGATCACGTATTGCTGGGTCACGGACAGGGTGTTGTTCCACGCCCAGTAGATCACCAGACCCGCCGGGAAGGACGCCAGCATGAAGGTGAAGATCACCGGCATCCAGGTGAAGATCATCTGCTGGGTCGGGTCCGGCGGAGCCGGGTTCATCTTCATCTGGATGAACATGGTGATCCCCATCAGCAGCGGCCACACGCCCAGCATCAGCATCTGCGGCGGGTCCCAGGGGATCAGGCCGAACAGGTTGAAGATGGTGGTCGGGTCCGGTGCCGACAGATCCCTGATCCAGCCGAAGAACGGCGCGTGGCGCATCTCGATGGTGACGAACAGCACCTTGTAGAGCGAGAAGAACACCGGGATCTGGATCAGGATCGGCAGACAGCCGGCCAGCGGATTGATCTTCTCTTTCTTGTAGAGCTCCATCAGCGCCTGCTGCTGCTTCTGGCGGTCGTCGCCGTATTTCTCGCGGATCTCCGTCATCTGCGGCTGCACGAGCTTCATCTTGCTCATGGAGACGTAGGACTTGTTGGCCAGCGGGAAGAAGATCAGCTTGACGATCACGGTCACCAGAAGAATGGCGACGCCGAAATTGCCGGTCAGGTGGAAGAACCAGTCGATGGCAAAGAACATCGGTTTGGTCAGGAAGTAGAACCATCCCCAGTCGATCAGAAGCTCGAACCGGTGGACACCGAGCGCTTCCTCATAGCCGTCCAGGAGCTTGGTCTCCTTGGCGCCGGCGAACAGATAGGAGCTCGTCTCGCCCGTTCCGCCGGCCGGAACCGTAACGCTGGTGCCGAGGAAATCCGTCTGGAAATTGCCGGTCGTGGTGGAGTGCCGGAAGCTCGGCTGGAACTCCTCGCCGGGAGACGGGATCAGCGTCGCGGCCCAATACTTGTCGGTAATGCCGAGCCAGCCCTGGTCGACCTTCGCCGGCCGGATCGTTCCTTCCTCCTCCAGGTCGTCATAGTCGACTTCCTTGAGGCCTTCTTCGCCGAAAACGCCCAGCAGCCCTTCATGCAGGATGAAGAAGCCGGTGGTCTCCGGTGTGCCGTGGCGGGCGATCAGGCCGTATGGGTGAAGGGTGACGTCGTCCGCAGAGGTGTTTTCGACGGACTGGGTGACGGTGAACATGTAGTTCTCGTCCACCGCGAAGCTGCGCTTGAACGTCAGGCCCGCGCCATTGTCCCAGGTGAGCGTCAGCGGCGTGTCCGGCGTCAGCGTTGCGTCGCCTTCGATGGACCAGACGGTGTTTGGCCCGGGAAGGGCAACATCGGCGCCCGCATCGGCGACCCAGCCATAGTCGGAATAATAGGGGTCAGGGCTGCCCGAGGGGGAGAACAGCACGATGGTCGGGCTGCTCTTGTTGACGGTCTCGTGGTAGTCCTTGAGGCGCAGGTCGTCGAGGCGTCCCCCGGTGAGGTTCACCGAGCCTTCCAGGCGGGGCGTGTCGATGCTCACGCGGGAGGAGGCCGCCAGTGCCTGCTGCCTGTTCGCGAAACCCACCTGGCCGCCGGTTGCCGGTGCCTGAGCGGACGTGCCGTCACCCGGCGTGACGGAAGGCTGCGGAGCATCCGGGTTGCCGCTGGTCGCCTGAGGGCCTGCTTCGCCCTGCTGTTGCGCCTCGAGTTGGGCCTGCTTGCGCTCCAGTTGCGGTGCGGCCACAAAATACTGCCAGCCGAGCAGTACGATCAGGGACAATACGATTGCCAGAATCGTGTTTCGGTTTTCAGAAATCAACTGGAGTTACCCCTGTTTCCTGCGCATTGTCGTTTGGTCCTGCCGTTTCGCCCGGCGCGGCTTTCCCCATCCGCGCTGTGTGTCGGGGTCCAGCACCTGGCCCAGGCCAGACTTAAGGTCTGCGACGAGTTTTTGAAAGGGAAGAGTGAGTGCACTGTCGCGCGCGACGAGCACAAAGTCCGCACTTTGCGGAACTTCACCGGGATCGAGTTCGGCCACGGCCGCTCTC
Organism: Roseibium salinum; assembly: GCF_026240905.1. Classification (NCBI taxonomy): domain Bacteria; kingdom Pseudomonadati; phylum Pseudomonadota; class Alphaproteobacteria; order Hyphomicrobiales; family Stappiaceae; genus Roseibium; species Roseibium salinum. The sequence goes on along the minus strand of NZ_JAPEVI010000003.1, from coordinate 2,762,492 downwards.
AGCCGCCGCTTGATGCGGCTGCGCATGACCGAATTGCCGGTCTTCTTGGTGACCGTATAGCCCACCCGCGGAGCACCGTCCTTGTCGCGCTTGCGGCCCTGAATCACAAAAGCGCGCCGACCCAGCCGGCCGCCTTTTGCGACGGCCAGGAACTCGGAGCGCTTTTTGAGAGTGTCCATAGCGTGCGGTTGGTTGTTGGCAGACGCCGCCAACCCGGCGCGCTGCGGGCTGGTCGCTGATTAGGCGCTCAGGCTCTTGCGACCCTTTGCGCGGCGGCGAGCAAGCACCTGACGGCCATTTTTGGTGGCCATACGTGCGCGGAAGCCGTGGCGGCGCTTGCGGACAAGACGGCTCGGTTGATACGTACGCTTCATTGTTCTCCCCGCGCGGGTTTAGAGCGCGGCCCTTGTTCATTCTATAAAAATTCTTTGGAGAAAGCACTCGAAGCGCTTGAAGAGCGCGGCTCTTGTCAGCCTTGGGTCCGAGTGCATGTCCCGATCGAGCGCGCTTATAAGGGCCATGCAGCACCAAGTCAACTTTGCGCGCGAAGAATCTCGCAATTCCTCGCGATCACACACAGGTCACGCCTGACAGTCCGCGCGTCACATCTCGGTGAAGCATGGTTCTTTTCGTGAGGATTAGGGTACATCTGGCTAAAAGACCAACGTGGCCGGCGGGAACCGCCGACAGATCAGGGACTGGAAATGCCGGGTGATGAGACCAACGCAATGACAGCGCGGAAGGACACGGAGCCGGCGCCTGAAGCGAAACGCAAGCGCTCTGCTTCCCGCCTTGTGCGCAGATGGCTCCCCCTGGCCGTTCTCGCCGGTCTGACGGCGCTTGCCTTCTCGCAGGGGCTGCACACCCAGCTGACCCTTTCCAATCTCATCATGCATCGTCAGGAACTGGCGGCCTATGTCGAGGACCATCTCGTTCTGGCGGTGCTGCTCTATACGCTGGTCTATATTGTCGCGGTGGCCCTGTCCTTCCCCGGCGCGTCCCTCCTGACGATTGCCGGCGGTTTCCTGTTCGGCTGGGTGCTCGCCGGCATAACCACCGTTGTCGGGGCGACGCTTGGCGCCTGCGCCGTGTTCCTGGTGGCGCGTTCCTCCCTCGGCGATGTCCTGACCCGGCGCGCCGGGCCGTTCCTGTCCCGCCTGCGCGACGGCTTCCGCAAGGATGCCTTTCACTATCTGATGTTTCTGCGCCTGACGCCGGTCTTTCCCTTCTGGCTGGTGAACATTGCCCCCGCCGTCTTCTACATGCCGCTTTCTTCCTATGCGCTCGCCACCTTCCTCGGCATCATTCCGGGCACCTTTGCCTACGCCTTCATCGGATCGGGCCTCGACAGCGTGATCAGGGCGCAGGAGGCGGCCAATCCCGGCTGCGCCTCGGCCGGAACCTGCCAGGTGGATGCCTCCGCCCTGGTGACGTCCGAACTGCTAATCGCGCTGTTTGCCCTTGGGCTCGTCAGCCTCATTCCGGTAGTCTTGAAGAAATTCCGGTCCCGCTGATTTTCCCCTTTTTCGATGGAGCTTTCATGGCAACGCTGCTGACCCCGGATATTTGCGTGATCGGTGCCGGTTCCGGCGGGCTCTCCGTTGCCGCCGCCGCGGCCGCCTTCGGTGTCGACGTGGTGCTGATCGAAAAAGGCCTCATGGGCGGGGATTGCCTGAATTACGGCTGCGTCCCGTCGAAGGCGCTTCTGGCTGCGGGCAAGGCGGCGTTCGGCCAAACGAAGAGCCCTCAGTTCGGCGTGTTCTCCAGGGACCGGGAAATCGATTTCGCCCGGGCAAACGATCACGTGCGCCAGGTGATCGCCGCGATCGCGCCCCATGATTCGCAAGAGCGGTTCGAGGGGCTCGGGGTGACGGTCCTGCGCGAGCGGGCAAAATTCACCTCACCCGATACGCTTGCTGCCGGAAACCATGAGATCAGGGCCCGACGGTTCGTGATCGCCACCGGATCCACCGCCTTCGTCCCGCCCATCCCTGGGCTGGATCAGGTCCCCTACCTCACCAACGAGACCTTGTTCGACCTGCGCGAGGCGCCCGAGCACCTGGCGGTTATCGGCGGCGGACCGATCGGCCTGGAAATGGCGCAGGCTCATCGACGCCTTGGTGCGCAGGTGACCGTGTTCGAAGCGAAACAGGCCCTCGGCAACGACGATCCGGACATGGCGGCGATCGTTCTTGGGGCGCTGAGGGCCGAAGGTATCGAGATCCTGGAGGGAACGGCTGTCGGCGGGATACGGAAAACCGAGGGAGGCGTTCTGATCTCGGCCGAAACGTCGGCGGGCCGGACACTCGAAGTCGCCGCAAGCCACCTGCTTGTCGCGGCGGGGCGCGTGGCCAACGTGGATGGCCTCGGTCTCGAGGCCGCCGGCGTCGACCATGACGGCAAAGGCGTGCGGGTCGACAAGGGGCTGCGCAGCTCCAACCGGCGGATCTACGCGATCGGCGACGTGGCGGGCGGCCTGCAGTTCACCCATGTGGCCGGCTATCAGGCCGGCCTGGTGATCCGCTCCATCCTGTTTCGCCTGCCCGTTGCCATGAACAACGACCTTGTGCCCTGGGTCACCTACACCGCGCCCGAACTCGGCCATGTCGGCCTGTCCGAGGCCGAGGCGAGAAAGAAATACGGCGGGCGCGTGAAAGTGCTCACCGCCGACTATGACGAAAATGACCGCGCCCGCACGGAGGGTGAGACGACGGGCCGTCTGAAACTGATCGCCGGACCGGGCGGCCGCCTGCTGGGGGCCGATATCGCCGGGGCGAAGGCGGGCGAGATCATCAATCTCCTGTCGCTGGCCCTGTCCAGGAAGATGACGATGAAGGATCTTGCCGGGTTCATCGCGGCCTATCCCACCCTCGGAGAACTGGTGCGCCGGGCCGCAATTTCCTATTATGCGGAGGCTCCCGCCAATGTCTGGGTGCGCCGGTTGATCGGCCTGCTGCGCAAATTCGGTTGAGGAATGGCGCGCAGCCCCGGAGGAACGGGCGGATCCACTGGGTCCCGCCACAGAACGGCGGCAAGTTCCGGATCTGCCGTGACGAAAACACTGTAGGAATTTGGAAGGCAGCCGGTTCGGTTGAAGGGCGTCTCGTATCCCGGAATGCTCCGGATGAACCTCGAATTCAACACACAGGGCGATTGACAGGCGATTAATTGGCCGATCACAAGATTTTAGGGCATCCTGTTACGCATTCGCCGGAACATCTGATGCCGAAAACGTTTGGGACGGAAGCGACATGAAGCATGAGGGCACGCCGCAAAGGTCCGTTGTCCCCACCGAGCGTGAGGCCGCGCCGGTAGACGCCGGCGACGGCTTCGGCCGTTACCGGTTCGGCGGGCTCTCCGGCAAGCTGCTCCTTCTCACCATTCTTTTCGTGATGGTGGCCGAAATCTGCATCTACGTGCCTTCCGTTGCCAATTTCCGCAACACCTGGCTGATGGACAAGCTCACCACCGCCGGGGTCGCCGCCTCCGTTCTGGCGGAAACCAACACGATTGCGCCCCGCCTCCAGGAGGAGCTGCTGCGCACCACCGGCGCTGTCGCCATTGCCCTCGACGAGGGGACCCGCCGCAGCCTCATCGCCATGAGCGACGTACCGGATGACGTGGATTTCGTCATCGACATGGGAGAGGTCACCCCTTGGTCCGCCATCATAAACAGTTTCCAGATCCTGACCTATCGCGGCAACGGCGTCATGCGCATCAACGGCGCCGGGCAGATGGGTGAGACCAAGCGGGTGGATGTGGTCCTGCCGGTCGCGCTGCTGCAACAGGAGATGCTCGCCTTTTCCGGCCGCATTCTGGCTTTGTCGCTTGTCATTTCCGCCATCACCGCAAGCCTGGTCTACGTCACGCTGCGCGCGCTCTTCATCCGTCCCTTGCGCCGGCTGACCCGATCGATGGAACGGTTCGCCGAAAGCCCGGAGGATGCCACGCGCATCATGTCCGTTTCCGGCCGGCGGGACGAACTGGGCGATGCGGAAATCCGCCTGGCATACATGGAAGAAGCGCTCGCAAGGGCTTTGCATCAGAAGCAGAGGCTGGCGGATCTCGGGCTGGCCGTTTCCAAGATCAACCACGACCTGCGCAACCTTCTCGCCTCCGCCCAGCTCTTCCTGGAGCGCCTGGAACATGTGCCCGACCCGACCGTCAGCCGCCTTGCGCCGAAGATCCTGGCAACGCTCGACCGGGCCGTCAGCTATACCCAGGCCGTGATGTCCTATGGCAAGGCGCAGGAGCGGGCGCCGCAGCGCCGCCTGCTGACCCTGCGCCGGGTGTGCGACGACGTCGCCGATGTCCTCGGCCTGGCGGACCACGAGACGGTCACCTTCGAAAACAGGGTGCCCGAGGAGATTGAAATCGACGCGGACCCGGAGCAGATCTTCCGCGTACTGCTCAATCTTTCCCGCAACGCCCTCCAGGCGCTTGAAGCGGAAAAGGACGAAACCCTTGTCCGGCGGATCACGCTGGATGCGGAACGCGTCGGTTCCACCGTCCGCATCACCGTATCCGACACCGGCCCCGGCATTCCGGACAACATCAAGAGCGCCCTGTTCAAGGCCTTTCACAGCGGCTCCAAGACCGGTGGCGTCGGCCTGGGCCTTGCGATCGCGGCCGAGCTGGTCAGGGCCCATGGCGGCAGCATCCGTCTGGATGAAACCGGCCACGGCACATGTTTCCGCCTCGACGTGCCCGACCGGCCCGGATAAAGGCTCGCTTTCGCGCGGGCGACGGCCCCTTCCAATGCGCCGCGCGGGTTTGCGCAACTTTGGGGCGCATGTGACAGTTCCTTGAAAAAAAGTTCAAAAAGTCCCTTGCAATCCCCGCCGGTCCGCAGTAGGTAAGCGCCCTGTCCGGGGCACAGCACCCCGCAGCGCCAAGACCGGTCATCAGCGGTCCTCCAGACCCCGATGACAAGATCTTCGCCTCATAAGCACCGGTAGCTCAGCTGGATAGAGCACCAGACTACAGATCTGGGGGTCAGGGGTTCGAATCCTCTCCGGTGCGCCATATTTTCCAATGACTTAGCCCGAAGACGCAGGTAGCGGTTTGTACCGGAGACATGGGTTACAACCTCGTGCCGAACGGGTGTCGATTGTCTGCAGTGTTCTCTGCTCCAGCTCGATGTTTCCAAATCATGGCTCATGAAGCTGATCAGCCAAATGCCGTCGTCCACTTCCGTTGTTCCCAGCAGCTGACCGGCCAGTACGGTAGAGATGTTGATCATGCATATCCGGCGATCGATCACCATGGGTCCCGCAATGTTTTGACACGATGCATCGTTGCGGCTATTTCGCGGCAGTTGATATGAGATGAAATGTGCCGGCATACGTCCGGTATTGATGAGCGAGGCTGACTTGGAACAGCTCGAGATCATGGCCCAATTGGACATATCGGCGTGACGTGACGACGGCGGCCCATTTGGCGAACATGTTCAGCCACCGTCTGAATATAGGAACCGGCGATCTCATGGGCCGCACCGGTCTGCCAAACGGAGGGCAATCAGATGCCAACCGAATACAGTCCGAACGATCCATCGCTCCCGTTGATCCTGCCCCAATTCGTATTCCAGCGAGAAATCTACGAACCGGTCTCGGGCCTCGCGGCCTATGTCAATGCACTGTTCGAGGAAGGGTATTGCCCCGACACTCTGCGGCAAGACCTGGTCGACATGTACGCGTTGGACTTTTATCACGCCCAGGTCTCCAATGGCGGGCACAGCCAGTTCATCCATAACAGCTTCGAGCATCTCGAGACGGGAATGGAGCGGGCATCGCGCGCAGCGCGTATGATCGGACTGCCCAAACTCGCCGAACTGGTAGACCAATGCGCCGCCTTTTGCCGTAACAATCCCGATCTGGCCGCCGAACAAGACGGCGCTGACAATTGCGCCGACGACTTGGACAAGCTGGACAAGGCCCTTTTCGCTCTCAATTACACCTGCGAGGAACGGTCGGCTTTTCTCGACAACCTGCCGCCGGGGCATTGCGATGACCTGCGCGACAAGTTCCGGCTTGATGGTTTGGATGAGACTTTGGCGAGCGTTGTCGCCGAAGTTGAACGCCTGCAGCCCACCGGGACCGCCGAGGACGTGGCGAAGGAAGCAGCGGAGCTGGCGCGGCCGTTTTACGAACAGAAGATTTCCAAGGTCCAAGGCCCTGAGCCTTCGAATTTCAAAGATAGCGAAGTTAAGCGTGAGGTCGGTCGGCTAGCCACATCTATCAGGCTCGCCCTTCTGGAATCGACGCCCTATGACCGCATCAGGAATGTAACCGCCCAGGCAAGGGAAAAGATGCTGGATCCGGGGCTATACGGCTTGACCCGATATCACATTCATGCCGCCGCCTGGATCGCGCAGCACCCTCAGCTGGAACTGGCTCCCTCCGGCGGATGGGACGCCCGGGTGGAAGCGATCGCTGCCGCCTCACCTTTTGCAAACTTGTCGAAACGGCGAAGGGAGTTGGATCGCGTAATACGCGCGATGCCCGGTGACACCGAGATCGCCGTGGCTTCAGCAATGGCGATGCTTGCCCGCCCGGGCTGCGATGGGCCCTTCCTTGAAGATTTGGAGAAGCGCGTCGATCTATCGCCGCGCTATCAAGAGGCGTATCTTGCCGGGACATCGGGCGGAGACATACTTCTCTGCAAAACCGCAAATCGGGTTGTCCTGCACGAGGTGAAAGAGAACTGGCGCTTTGGTGTGGCAAAGAAGGCCGCGAGGGCGATGTTCAAGCTTGGCATGGTCCACGAGTTCGACGTCTTGGGTTGGCCGAAGCCAATTCCATTCGTGCGGCCGCCTGGTACGCTACTGCAAACGGCTGTAATGGGACCTATTATAAACTGGCTGAGGTCGTTTCCGGCCCGGGTGGCGGGAAAAAGTGTCGGCCATAGCCGGATTGTTCCCGGCCTGACCGACCTGATGCTAGAGTTACATGTGCCAGAGGCCTACATGCAATGGAGCGATCATGCCAGCAGGATGGCCTATTTCCAGCGGGGTATCCTGGAAAGCCTGGACGCCGGCACTCAGCGACTCGTCTGGCAATTTCCGCACGCCGACGAAGTCCACCGGATGGTCGCCTGTCCGGAATTCGTCGAGTTTTCGGTCGCCGGACATGACCGCAGGGCCCGGTACCCTGCCGACGAACTCTCCGGATTGACGAGCGAACTTTCTCCGCCGCGCCAATAGCCGCCACTAAACCCGGCAACGCTGGATGTTCCCAGGCTGGTTGCAACTGATCCCGGCTCAGGACGTCAACGCCGAACCGAAACAGGTTTTGAGCTGGCACATGCATTTCCGTTTGCCCCCGGCAAGACCCCTGCAAGGGCACCCAGCACGTCCCTGCGCCGGCGGGCTGCGCCGAGTGGACATACTCGCGCCGCCTTCCTTTGCGAAAAATGCCGAAGCATGGTCGGTGAGCAGGGGATGCGGCCCGGTGTGGCCGTCGTTGTTGAGATGGTTGAGCAGGCCTCATCATGAAACACGATCGTCCTCGGGCGTATGTCGTTCGCTACGGCAAAGCGCCGATCTACTGGCTCTACAGGCTGGAAAAGCTGTTTTCGACGCCCGGCCTTGTGGTGGCGACGCTCTTCTTCGCCGTTTCTCTCACCCCGAGCCTGATCCCGCGCACCTATGTGACGCAGGGCGTTCTCTCAGGCGTTTCGCTGGCGGCCGGCTATGCCATAGGCGTTGTCGCACACTGGCTCTGGGCCTATCTGGAACTACCCGAACCGCGAGAATTCGTCGAGGCGGTCATCAAGCTTGCCGCAGCCGTCATCTGCCTGACAATCGCCCTCATCTTCCTGGAACGCGCATCCGAATGGCAGAATTCCATCCGCTTCCTGATGCATATGGAACCGGTCGACACGGCGCGGCCCTTCCGGGTTGCCGCAATCGCCACCGCGGTCTTCATCGCGCTTTATCTTCTGGGTCTCGTCTTCCGGCTGACGGTCCATCTTTCCTCCGTCTGGCTCAGGCGGCACATCCCGAGGCGGGTTTCCCATCTGATCGGTGTCCTGGCGGCTGCCGCGCTGTTCTGGGCGCTTGTCGATGGCGTTCTCATCAAATACGGGCTTCGCGCGGCGGATGCGTCCTACCAGAAATTCGATGCGCTGGTGGAAAGCGGCGTGAACCCGCCGGTCAATCCCATCAGGACGGGAAGCCAGGCCTCGCTTCTCGACTGGGAAGACCTGGGAAGAGCCGGCCGGCAGTTCGTTTCCTGGGGCCCGAGGCGCGCCCGGCTGAGCGCGTTTTTCAACGGCCGGGACACCCTGGACCCGATACGGGTCTATGTCGGCCTGAATTCGGCCGACACGATCGAGGAGCGCACAGATTTGGCGCTTCAGGAACTCAAACGCGTCGGGGCGTTCGAACGATCGCTGCTCGTCATAGCCACGCCGACCGGAACGGGAATGGTCGACGAGGCGGCAATCAATCCGCTCGAGTATCTTCACCGCGGCGACACGGCGACCGTCGCCGTCCAGTATTCCTACCTCGCCAGCTGGTTGTCGCTGCTGGCCGAACCTGAATACGGCGCGGAAACCGCACACGCCCTGTTCAACAAGATCTACGATCACTGGACGCAGCTTCCCAGGAACGACCGTCCCCGGCTCTATCTGCACGGCTTGAGCCTCGGGGCGTTGAATTCGCAATTGTCGACCGACATTTACGACGTCCTGGGAGACCCGATCCAGGGCGCGTTGTGGTCCGGCCCGCCTTTTGCGAGCGAGCGATGGCGAAACATCATCGAGAACCGCAGACCGTCATCGACGGCCTGGCTGCCCGTCTTCAGGGACGGGTCCGTCATAAGGTTCAAGAACCAGTGGAACAAGCTGAAGCGGCCCGGCGCGCGCTGGGGCCCGATCCGTTTCGTATACCTGCAATACGCAAGTGACCCGGTGACGTTCTTTGACTCCAGGGCGCTCTACCGGGAGCCTTCATGGATGGACGCGCCGCGCGGTCCGGACGTCTCGCGCGAGTTGCGCTGGTATCCGGTCATCACGTTGCTGCAGCTGACCGTCGATATGGCCGCGGCCGTCAAGGTGCCGCGCGGCTTCGGTCACCGCTACGCGCCCGAAGACTACATCGACGCGTGGGTGGCGGTGACGGAGCCGGAAGGCTGGCCGAAGGCGGAACTCGAGCGGCTGAAATCGATCTACAAGGACTGGGAGTGAATGCCGGCCTCAGCGATGCCCGCTGGAGGGGACTGTGCGCCGATGCGACGACAGTCCGGAGCGGACATTCCGGGTGTCTCCTAACGGGTTATGGCGGACTGGATGACCCGTGCGTTTCGTTCGGCAAGCTGCACCAATGTCGTCTGCGCGTTCCGCAATGTTGCCTGAGACGCATTGGCATGCCCCTTGATCGACGAGGAAAACAGCCAGGCGTCGATGTTGTTTGACTTGTAGAGTTCGTTGATACGCTTGCGGATTACCTCGCCGATCGATTTGTACTGGACGGATTCAAACGGCTGCCTCCAACTGCCGCCGGCATACGTGCTTTGCGGATAATCCTTCTTCCACGGATTGACATCGATGGATTCGCGACTGGTTATCACCCTGCGCCAGATCTGGCCGCGCTCGCGGCCGGTCATTTCAATGTAGCCCTTTTCCACATAGTCCTGATCCAGCGTGAACTTCATCCAGAGGGCAAGTTCGATCTGGTCGGCCATCTTGGCCTTGTCGACCGATCCCTTGGGCACTTTGAAGAACGCGCTGTTGCGGCGCAGGTCCTCCAGCGCGCCTTCGCCGCCCATGGCGTCGTGGATCCAGGTTCCGGCGACGCTCGCTGCATTGGCACAGCGATCGGTGTGGTTCATGAGGTCGTTCTGGAACTCGAGCGGTTGAGGCTGCTTGCCGACGGGTCCGGAGGGCAGCTTAGCCTCCTGGGGGATTTTCTTCAGCGCACTGGTCAATTCGCTCGTCGCCCGCTTGGCCACCTGTTCATCCCAAAGCTTGCCGAACACGAAATTCGCCGCCGGGTTGGAATCCGCCCAGGCCAGTGTCTGGAAGGCCCGATCCCATCCCCGCTTGACCGTCATGTTGAGAGCGGCGTCCTTGGCCAGTTCTGCGGCAACCGATTTCGTGGCGGCATTTCCGAAAAGCGACAGAAGGGCGCTGCCCCCGGCGAGCGACAGGGCCAGCATGACCAGTTGCGCCTTCCGTTCCGCTGCCGCCCGATCAGCATCGACCTGCGCCTTGATTGTTTCCCAATATGAAGTAAACGCGCGGGAATAAGCCGATCCGAAATCACGGTTCCGCATGTACCATTCCCGTGTCGTGTTGTTGATCTCGTCCTGATAGCGCGACAGCGAAAGCATCTGTGTTTCCTTGACAATATATCTCGTTGGCCGGCCGCGATCGCATGGCAACACGGCCTTGTTGCTTGTGCTGTAGAGAATGGGAGGGAGGCCAGGCGATTGGCAGAGACGCGCGTCACACCGCAGCGGTCATCCTCCTGCTATGATCGGTGATGAATCCGTCCGCGATCCGGCAGCGATCCGAAAATCCCGATTGTGCTGCGGCCTTGACGGCACTAGCGTGGCGTGAGCGGCGCGGACTGAATTCGAGTCCGTGGCCGACGACTGAATTCCACGAGTATTTCAACGATAAGAGGCGTTTCATGGCCCAGCTGCCGAATTCCCTTGAAGCCCGCGACACGGCTTTCCAGCTTCACTCATATGCGGATGCGCGCCGCCAGGAAGAACTCGGCGCCCTGGTGATCGACAAGGGCGAGGGGATCTATGTCGAGGACATCAACGGCAAGCGCTATATCGAGGGCATGGCGGGCCTGTGGAGCGTTGCCGTTGGTTTCGGCGAAAAGCGCCTCGTCGACGCGGCGACCCGGCAGCTGGAAAAGCTGCCCTACTATCACACCTTCACCTACAAGAGCCACGGACCTTCGATCGAGCTGGCGGAAAAGCTGATCGAAATGGCGCCGGTGCCGATGTCGAAGGTCTATTTCACCAATTCCGGCTCCGAGGCCAACGATACGGCGATCAAGCTGATCTGGTACCGCTCCAATGCGCTGGGCCAGCCGGAGCGCAAGAAGATCATCTCGCGCGTCCGCGGCTATCACGGCGTCACCATCGCCTCGGCGAGCCTGACCGGCCTGCCGAACAACCACCGCTCCTTCGATCTGCCGATCCCCCAGGTGCTGCACACGACCTGTCCGCACTACCGCACCATGAAAAGGCAAGGCGAAAGCGAAGCAGATTTCGCCCGCCGCTGCGCGCAGGACCTGGAGGACATGATCCTGGCCGAGGGCCACGAGACCATCGCCGCCTTTTTTGCCGAGCCGGTCATGGGCGCCGGAGGGGTGATCGTGCCGCCGGACGGCTATTGGCAGGCGGTCCAGCCGGTTCTGAAGAAATACGGCATTCTCTTCGTTGCCGATGAAGTGATCTGCGGCTTCGGCCGCACCGGCAACATGTTCGGCACCCAAACCTATGATCTTCAGCCGGACATCATGACGCTGTCCAAGGCGCTGTCCTCGTCCTACCAGCCAATATCCGCGCTGCTGATCAATGACGACGTCTATCAGCCGATCGCCGACGAATCCCACAAGATCGGCGTTCTGGGACACGGCTACACCGGCAGCGGCCATCCCGTCGCCGCCGCCGTTGCCCTGGAAAACCTGAAGATCATCGAGGAGAGGGATCTCGTCGGACACGTCAGGTCGATTGCCCCGGTCTTCCAGAAACGCCTGGCCGGCCTGGCGGAAAACCCGCTGGTGATCGAGACCCGCGGCATCGGATTGATCGGCGCGGCCGAACTTTCCCATGAAAGCCTTGCGGCAACGCCGGGCGCGCTTGGCGCGAAGACCAACGCGGTCTTCCAGGAACGCGGCCTGATTTCCCGGAACATGCTCGACGCCCTGGCCTTCTGCCCGCCGCTGATCATCACCGAGGCACAGGTGAACGAGATGTTCGACATTGCCGAAGCCGGCATTAAGGCAGTCGCGGAGGGGCTATGAGCTGGTCCATTGTCGGCTCCATCAGCGGCACGTCCGCCGACGGGATCGATCTTGCGGAGATCGGAACGAACGGCTTGACGGTTGCTCACTTCGGTCCGGCAGAAACCGCGAGCTACCAGCCGGAGACGAAACGCGCCGTATTGCAGGCGGCCGCGAAAAAGGGCGCGGATCGTGAAACCTGGCCGGATCTCGCCCGGCTCGTGACGGCCGAGCATGGCAGGGCAATCCAGGCCTTCGTGCTCGAACACGGCCTGACGCCCGATGCGGTCGTCTTTCATGGCCAGACGGTCTGGCACGATCCGAAGGCCGGTGAGACCGTCCAGCTGGGCCACCCCGAGCGCCTGGCGGACATATTGAAACTGCCGGTCATCGCCGACGTGCGCCTCGCCGATATGGCGGCCGGCGGGCAGGGGGCGCCGCTTGTTCCGGTCTACCATCAGGCGCTCGCCAAGACGCTGGTCGGCGAAGACTGGGAGCCGCTCTGTTTCCTGAATATCGGCGGTGTGTCGAACCTTACCTATATCGAGGGGGACCGGCTGCAAGCCTTCGACATCGGTCCCGGCAACGCCTTCCTGGATGACTGGGTCCGCAAGCATGGGGCGGGAGACTACGATGCCGGCGGCGCGATTTCTGCCGGGGGAGAGGTGGACGAGGCCCGCCTGCGCGAAGCGCTGCTGCATCCTTTCCTTTCCGAGCCCGGCCCGAAATCCCTCGACCGCTACAGCTTCTCGGGCGGCTTCGCCGAAGGTCTGAGCCTGGAGGACGGCGCCGCCACGCTGGTGGCCTTCACCGCGCGGGCGATTGCGATGTCGGAAGGCTTGTTGCCGGCAAAGCCGAGGCTCTGGGTGGTTTGCGGCGGCGGGCGGCATAATCGCGTGTTGATGAAGACGCTCGGCGAACTGTTGTCGGGGGATGTGGCCTCGGCCGACGACTACAGCATCGACGGCGATGCGCTGGAAGCGCAGGCGATGGCGTTTCTGGGTGGTCGCTTCAAGGCCGGCCTGCCGACGACCTTTCCCGAAACCACCGGCGCGACCCGTCCGGTCTGCGGCGGAAAGCTCTATCTGCCCGCGGCAGGATAGGATCCGCACACCGGACCGCGGGAGTGCGTTCGAAGACCCGCGCGGCACGCGTTTTCCTTGCGCGATCTGCAGGTTGCCGCTAACCAGACTGCATGAACGGTTCTGAAATCTACCAGCGGCTGATCGGCCTCATCGAAGAACGGGTGCTGAAACCCGGTGACCGCCTGCGCGAGGCGGATCTTGCCGAACGGTTCGGGGTGTCACGAACCCCGATCCGCGAAGGGCTGAAGCGGCTCGAGGCGCAGGGGCTGGCGGTACACGAGCCCAACCGCGGCATGGTGATCCCGACGCTCGACCACAGCCAGATCAACGAAGTCTATTTCATGCGCGAGGTGCTGGAAGGTACGGCGGCAGGGCTTGCCGCCAAACATGCCTCCAGCCCGGAAATCGAGATCCTGCAGGACCTGGTCGAGGCGGACCGCAAGCGCATCGCCGACAAGGACAGCCTCGTGCGCTCCAACCGGGAATTCCACCGGCGCCTGTGCCTGGCCTCGCACAACCGCTACCTGGTCGACCAGATCGACCATCTGCGGCTGTCGCTGATCCTCATGGCGGGCACGACGCTGGACACGCCCGAGCGCCGCGAGACGGCGGTGGAAGAACATGCGGCAATCGTCGAGGCGATTGCGAAGGGCGATTGCGAAGCGGCGGAATCCGCCGCCCGCCGTCACATCGCCCACGCGCACAAGACGCGCCTGCAGCAGATCTGATCAGCCGGCGAGGTTGGCGCTGATCGCCAGCATCACATCGGCAAGGGCGGCGACGAATATCACCGCGAATGTCAAGAGTATGCCGGCCTGCCGGAATTGCAGGGGTTCCGGTTCCCGGCTGACGCCGTAGGCATGCGACACCCGGCCGATCAGGAGCATGGTTCCCAGCACATAAAGAAGCCAGGCAGACCCGCCCATCATCTCGACTGTCAGCATGAGCAGGAGCGTAAACGGCACGTATTCGGCGAGATTTCCCTGCGCGCGAATTCGCCTCAACAGCAGCTTGTTGCCGCCATCGCCAACCCCGATGCGTGCCGTCCGGCGGGCATTGATCACGCGAATGCTCAGGAAAAGATAAAAGAACGCCAGAAGCCCGGCGAAGAGAGGTGTGATTGAAATCGGCATAATCGCCCTGTCTGTCTGATTCTCTGCCGGTGCATCAGACAGACAGGGTTAGCGGGTGGCAAGGGGATTTGCCTGAGCCTGAGCTCAGCACTCGACGATATTGACCGCGAGCCCGCCCTTGGAGGTTTCCTTGTACTGCTCCATCATGTCCATGCCCGTCTGGCGCATGGTCTCGATGCAGCCGTCCAGCGGCACGAAATGCGAGCCGTCGCCGCGCAGGGCGAGGGAGGCGGCCGTGACCGCCTTGACCGCGCCAAGCGCATTGCGCTCGATGCAGGGCACCTGCACCAGACCCCCGATCGGGTCGCAGGTCATGCCGAGGTGGTGTTCCAGGGCGATTTCAGCCGCGTTTTCGATCTGCTCGTTGGTGCCGCCGAGCGCGGCGCACAGGCCCGCGGCGGCCATGGCCGACGCCGAGCCGACCTCGCCCTGACAACCGACTTCCGCCCCTGAGATCGAGGCGTTCGACTTGATGATGCCGCCGATGGCGGCCGCGGTCAGCAGGAAGGTGCGGATGCCCGCCTGGTCGGCCCCCGGGCAATGGTCGAGATAATAGCGGGTCACTGCCGGAATGACGCCGGCCGCGCCGTTTGTCGGCGCCGTGACGACGCGCCCGCCGGCGGCGTTCTCCTCGTTCACCGCCATGGCATAGACGCCGAGCCAGTCGACGACGCTGTGCTCGAAGGGCGGGTTGCTCCGCCCTTCGCGGATAAGCTTCTGATAGATGTCGGCGGCGCGGCGTTTGACCTTCAGCCCGCCCGGCAGAATTCCGGACTGGCCGATGCCGCGATTGATGCAGGAATCCATTGCGGTCCAGAGCCTGTCGATGCCGGCTTCGACCTCTTCGAGGGGCATGTCGCAGCACTCGTTGCGCAGCTTCATCTCGGCGATGGAGAGTTCGGATTCCCGGCCCATCTCCAGCATCTGCTTGGCCGTGCCAAACGGGAACGGGACGTCCTGCTTGACGAGCTCATTGACCGGTTCGTTGGTGGTCTTGCGCAGTTCCGCCTCGCTGACCACGAAGCCGCCGCCGATCGAATAATAAACGAAGGTGTCGATGACGGAGCCGGCTGCATCAAGAAGATGGAAGGTCATGCCGTTGGCATGCAGCGGCAGCGCCGGGCCGTAATCGAAAATGACGTCCTTGTCCGGGTCGAAGTGCAACTCCGGCAGGCCGGCAATTCTCAGGCGCTTTTCCTGCCGCAAATCCTCCAGCATCGGCTCCACGTCATCCGGGTCCAGCGTGTCCGGCCTGGCCCCCATGAGACCGAGGCAGACCGCCTTGTCGGTCGCGTGACCCTTGCCGGTAAAGGCGAGCGATCCGTGCAGGGCGACGGTGATGCGCGAAGCGCGCGCTTCCGCCCCCGCAAGCCCGCGGATACGGTCCAGATACCGGCGAACGGCCACCATGGGCCCGACCGTGTGGGAACTGGAGGGGCCGATGCCGATTTTGAATATATCGAAGACGCTGATGAACATCTCTGGTCTGGACTTCTGGTTTCTGGAATCTGGAGCCTGCGAGCTCTCGCTCAGGCCAACGGCACCGGTATAACAGATAGTGCTTTGTGCACAGGCATTCAAACGCGCATTTTTGTGTCAATTGCGACATCGGCCGCGACTGACCGCCCGGCAGGTCGGGGCCTGGGCGACATAAACACCTTGCGGAAAATGTTGTTCGCCGAATTTGGACTTGCTAGCTTGCGCAATCCTTCACGGGGCATGGCCCTGAAGTTCCCGCCCTGACAAGAGTTTTCGATGACCTCGCAGCATCCCTACGATCTAAACGACGTGTTGAGTTCCAAAAGAGGCGCCTTTCGAATTCCCGAAGGCGTCATTTATCTCGACGGCAATTCGCTCGGAGTTCTGCCCGCCCACGTGCCCGCCCGCCTTTCCGAGGTCATCAACGAGGAATGGGGCACAAGCCTGATCCGCGCCTGGAACACCCACAGCTGGATCGACCTGCCGGTTCGCACAGGCGCACGTATCGGCCGTTTGATCGGCGCCCCGGCCGGCACGGTGGTTGCCTGTGACAGCACCTCGGTGAATGTCTTCAAGGTCCTGTCGGCGGCCCTGTCCCTCAGGCCGGGCCGCAAGGTCATCCTGTCGGATACCGGGAATTTTCCGACGGACCTTTACGTCGCCTCCGGTCTGAAGCAACTCCTGGACAAGGGGCTTGAACTGAAGGTGGTCGCGCCGGAAGAGGTGAAGGCGGCGATTACCGAGGAGGTCGCCGTTCTGATGCTGACCGAGGTCGACTACCGCACCGGCCGCCTTCACGACATGAAAGACCTGACCAGGGCGGCCCACGAAGCCGGCGCCCTGGCGATCTGGGATCTCGCCCACTCCGCCGGAGCCATTCCGGTGGATCTTGCCGGGGCAGGTGCGGATTTCGCTGTCGGCTGCGGATACAAATATCTGAACGGCGGTCCCGGCGCTCCGGCTTTCCTCTATGTCGCTCAGGAACATCAGGACAAGGTGGCCTCACCGCTGACCGGATGGATGGGTCACGAGGCGCCCTTCGCCTTCGATCTGGATTACCGGCCGGTCTCCGGCATCGGCCGGATGACCGTCGGCACCCCGGCGGTCCTGTCGCTCTCCGGCCTCCATGCCGCTCTCGATGTGTTCGAGGATGTCGACATGGCCGATATCCGCAAGCAGTCGATTTCGCTCAGTGAGCTGTTCATTGCCGAGGTCGAAGCCAGATGTCCGCAGCTCGTCCTGGCCAGCCCGCGCGATCCACAGGCCCGCGGCAGCCAGGTGTCGTTCCGCTTCGAGGAAGGCTACGCGGTCATGCAGGCACTCATCGCCGCCGGCGTGATCGGCGACTTCCGGGCGCCGGACGTGATGCGCTTCGGCTTCACGCCGCTCTATCTCTCGCATCAGGACGTTGTCGACGCTGTCGGCATCCTGGCCCAGATCCTGGAGACCGAAAGCTGGAATCGGCCCGAGTACAGGACGCGCGCCAAGGTAACGTAACCGGCCGCGATCCCGCGCAGAGCCGGTCCGGACCCGGAATCATCCGAATACCGGCCGGTTTTTGAGATTATCCGTTTCCGCAACATGCGGATTTTGAAAAATCTTGCCCTATCTGCTGTTGAACCCGGTGATTATGAGTTGATTGCGCTGCCAATGAAGCTAGAAGGGCTAGGGTGCGGACTCACCAATCCGGACATCAGATGCTGCGCAGGAACTGGCCGTTTTGTGCCTGCTCCGCCAAGCCTGAACAACAAGGCAGACGTGGCCAAGACGAAGAAGAATGACCGCTTTGGGGGGCGGCGAGGAGCGTGAATGCTGGAGCTTGACGAGCTCATTATGGATTTTGGCGGATTCCGGGCGGTGAATGGCTGCTCGTTCCGCGTCGAAAAGGGCAGCATAACCGGACTGATCGGACCCAACGGGGCAGGGAAGACCACGCTGTTCAACATGATCGCCGGGGCCTTGAGGCCGACAAGCGGCAGGATCCGCTTTCTGGGGGAAGACGTCACCGGTCTTGCCAGCCACCAGCTGTTTCACAAGGGACTGGTGCGCACTTTCCAGATTCCGCAGGAATTTCACAGGCTGACGGCCCTGGAGAACCTGATGATGGTGCCGCCGTCACAGCCGGGTGAGCGCCTGTTCGCCAACTGGTTCGGCTGGGGCAGGGTCAGGGCCGCGGAAGGCGATGTCGAAAGGCGGGCCTATGAAACCCTGGAGTTTCTGGAACTGACCCATGTCGCGCACGAGCGGGCGGGCAATCTTTCCGGCGGCCAGAAGAAGCTTCTTGAACTCGGCCGCACCATGATGACCGACGCGAAGCTGGTGCTGCTGGACGAGCCGGCCGCCGGCGTCAACCGCACGCTGCTGCGCAAGCTCGAATCCAAGATCGAGATCCTGAACAAGGAGCGCGGCTACACTTTCATCCTGATCGAACACGACATGGAAATGATCGAGAAGCTGTGTGCTCCGGTCATCTGCATGGCTGAAGGCACAGTTCTGATCGAAGGGGACTTCCAGAGCGTGCGGTGCAATCCGCAGGTGCTGGAGGCCTATCTCGGCGAAACCGTGGGAGACGCCGCATGAGCGCGCTGCTTTCCATGGAAGACGTCACCGGAGGTTATGGCGACGCGGATATTCTGGAGAATGTCTCCCTGAATGTTTCCCAGGACGAGATCGTGGTGATCGTCGGACCGAACGGGGCCGGCAAGTCGACGGCCATGAAATCTGTCTTCGGGCTTCTGACGATACGCGGCGGCAGACTGCTGTTCGATGGCGACGACATTACCCGCTGGGCCCCCAACCGGATCGTCCAGCGCGGGATCTGCTACGTGCCGCAGGTCGACAACATCTTCCGGGAAATGTCGATCCACGAGAACCTGGAAATGGGCGGCTTCCTGAAAACCGGAGATCTGTCCGCAGCTTACGACCGCGTCTACAGCCTTTTTCCGGACCTGAAAGAACGCCGCAAGACCATGGCGGGCCGTCTTTCGGGCGGCCAGCGCCAGATGGTGGCGATGGGCCGGGCGCTGATGCTGGATCCCAAGCTGCTGCTGCTCGACGAGCCGACGGCGGGCCTGTCGCCGCGCTACATGGAGCAGATCTTCCAGATCTGCCGCGATGTGCGCGACGCGGGCGTTGCTATTCTGCTCGTGGAGCAGCACGCCAAGCAGGCGCTCGCCTTTGCCGACCGGGGCTATGTCCTGGCCGCCGGCAGGAACCGTCACGAAGGCACCGGAGCGGAGCTCCTGGCCGACCGTGAAGTCGCCGAAATGTTTCTGGGGGCTGAGCGGCATGGATCTCTTCGACCTTATCAATTTCTACGTCATTCCGGGCATCGTGCTCGGGTCCATCTACGCCCTCGGCGCGGTCGGCATCACGCTCATCTTCGCGATCATGCGGTATGCGCATCTCGCCCATGGCGACCTGGCCACCCTCGGCGCCTTCATCGCGCTGGCCGCCGTCACCAGCCTCGGCATTTCGCCGATGGCCGCCCTGCCGATCGCCATCATCGGAACCGCCGGCGTTGCCGTGGGCATCGACAAGCTGTTCTACGAGCATCTGCGCGAGCGGCCCAAGATCGTCACGGTCATGGCCTCGCTCGGCATCGCGCTGATGGTGCGCTCGGTCATCCAGGTCGTCTGGGGCGTCGACACGCAGACCTATTCGCGCGGCATCGTCCGCCCGGAAGACTATTTCGGCTTCAGGATCCGCGATCGCGAGTTCTATACGGTGATTGCCATGCTGGTCCTGGTCGGCGGCCTGCAGCTGTTCCTGACCAGGTCCAAATGGGGCAAGGCGATGCGGGCAATGTCCGACAACCCGAACCTGGCGCTGCTCTCCGGCATCGACAACAAGAAGGTCGTCATCCTCACCTGGATGATCGCCGGCGGCCTGTGCGCGGCGGCCGGGTTCTTTCTCGGGTTCAACACCGAACTCAAGTCGATGATGGGCTGGCACATGCTGCTGCCGATGTTCGCCGCCGCCATTCTGGGGGGCGTCGGCCGCGTCGAGGGCGCCGTTCTGGGCGGGCTCATCGTCGGCATCGCCGAAGAGCTGTCGGTGCTGGTGCTGCCGAGCGAATACAAGGCCGCCATGGCTTTTGCCATATTGTTGTTCATGCTTCTTGTGCGGCCCACCGGGCTGCTCAGGGGCAAGGTGCTGTAAGGGGGATCCGAACATGGAATTCCTGGGTCTCGTCAACTACGGCGTGTTCATGGCGACCTTCATCGCCATCTATGCGCTGCTGGCACTCGGCCTGAACATCCAGTGGGGCTATGCCGGCCTCTTCAATGCCGGCATTGCAGGCTTCTTCGCGGTTGGCGCCTACACCTCGGCGATCCTTTCCACGCCGGACGATCCCGGCCGCATCGGCGGCTTCGACCTGCATTTCCTGCTGGGCTGGATCGGCGCGATGCTCGCGGCGGCCCTGGTGGCCTGGCCGATCGGCAAGATCTGTCTGCGCTTCCGTTCCGACTATCTGGCCATCGCCTCCATCGGCGTCGCGGAGATCATCCGTCTGGTGATCAAGTCCGAACCGGGGCTCACCAACTCGGCGCGCGGCATTTCCGGGGTTCCCCGCCCGATGGGAGACCTCGGCTACATGGAATCGCAGATCGCCTACCTGATCATGGTGCTGGCGGTGCTGCTCGTGGCCTATCTGCTTGTGGAGCGCCAGTTCAATGCGCCCTGGGGCCGGATGATGCGGGCGATCCGCGACAATGAAGGGGCGGCCAATGCGATGGGCAAGGACGTCGAATTCCGCCGCCTGGAGGCCTTCATCTTCGGCTCCGCTCTCATGGGGCTGGGCGGCGCGCTTTTCGTCCATTTCAATCGTTCGATCACACCGGAAGCCATCGATCCGATGGTGGCGACATTCCTTGTCTGGATCATGCTCATCCTGGGCGGATCGGGAAACAACCGGGGCGCAATCCTGGGCGCCGCGGTTGTCTGGATCATCTGGTCGGTTTCAGAGATTGCAACCGACCAGCTTCCGGCAGAATATGCTATCAAAGCAAAATACATCCGCCTGTTTCTGATCGGCCTCATGCTGCAGCTTGTTCTGCGCTTCCGGCCCGAAGGGTTGCTTCCCGAGCCCTTGAGAGGGGACCTGCGGACTGCAAAATCAGGTTCGGACCGCAAATAGGCCCGTTCCGGCAGATCAACCTGCATTCAGGTGGCACAACCTGACCGCAGACAAGTTGATCGCCTTAAAAGGGATAGAGCATCCTGTCGGCGTTGTGCCGAGCGCAGGATGCTCTAGGCGCTCACTCGACCTGTGAGTGCAGCGTCAGGAAGTTTAAAAAAGCCCGGCGAAGACCGGATAATTGAGGAGGTATTTTACATGAAGACCAAGATTCTTGCGCTCGCAGCCGGTTTGATGACGGCAACCGCTCTGGCATCCGTCCCGGCACACGCCGACGTGAAAATCGGCCTTCTGGGAGGAATTTCCGGTCCGATCGCCGCCATGGCCCCGGCCATGATCGACGCGGCTCAGCTGGCCGTGCAGCAGGTCAACGAGCAGGGCGGTATCGGCGAGGGCGAAAAGCTGGTCGGTGTCGTCGGCGACAGCGCCTGCAACCCGCAGAACGGCACGGACGCCGCCACCAAGGCAGTGAACATCGAAGGCGTTGTCGGCATGGTCGGCCCGCATTGCTCGGGCGCCGTTCTGGCCGCTGCCGGTTCCGTCACCATTCCGGCCGGCGTGACCATGATCACCCCGTCCGGCACGTCTCCGGAAATCTCCAATCTGGAAGACAACGGCACCGTGTTCCGCACCGTTCCCTCCGATGACTTCCAGGGCCGTGCACTGGCACGTACCCTGAAAGAGCAGGGCTACGGCAAGGTCGCAGTCGCTTATCTCAACAACGACTACGGCACCGGTCTCGCCAATGCGTTCAAGGCGGAATATGTCGATGAACTCGGCGGCGAAATCACCGGTTTTGCGGCTCATGAGGAAGGCAAGGCGTCCTACCGCTCCAACCTCGCCGAACTGGCAAGCGGCGGCGCGGACACGCTGGTCATCTTCGACTATGGCGACGGCACCGGCCTAACCATCCTGCGTCAGGCCCTCGAAAACGGCTTCTTCGAGAAATTCGTTGGCGGCGACGGCATGAAATCCGACGCGGTCATCAGGGAACTCGGCGCTGAAAACCTTGAGAACTTCGTGTCGTCTTCCCCGGTGGGCGAAAAGTCCGAATCCCTGGACCTGTTCAACGAAGCCTTCAAGGCCATGGGCCAGGATCCGGATGCGATCTTCGCAACCACGTCCTATGACGCTGCCTTCATGATGGCGCTGGCCCTCGAAAAGGCCGGCGGCAAGAAGGAAGGCGTTGCAGACGCCATGATGGAAATCTCCAGCGGCGAAGGCGAGCCGATCCGTCCGGGCGAATGGCAGAAGGCCAAGGAACTGATCGCAGCCGGCACGCAGATCGACTACAAGGGCGCGGCAGGCGACCATAACTTCGATGAAAAAGGCGACGTTCCGGGCACCTACGCCCTATGGAAGGTCGGCGCCGACGGCTACGAAGTCATCACCGAAATGGAATAAGCTTCTTCGTCAGGAGAGCTTTTTGAGGAAGCCGGCGGCTCGGAAGGGCCGCCGGTTTTCGTGTGGAGGCAGAGCAGGCTGACCGTGCTTAAAGTTCTCCTTACTCATCAACCCCAACCCGTGTATAAGCCCGCCCATGCATGATCTGGATGTACTCGTGCTCGGCGGCGGGGCCGCCGGGTTGATGTGTGGGATTGAGGCGGCGAAGCGCGGGCGCAGGGTGCTGGTGGTCGATCACGCCGCAAAGCCTGCGGAGAAGATCCGGATCTCCGGGGGCGGGCGGTGCAATTTCACCAATCTCAACTGCACGCCGGCAAATTTCCTGTCCGCGAACCCCCGTTTCTGTATTTCCGCGCTGAAGCGCTATACCCAGCACGACTTTTTGGCGCTGGTGGAAAAGCACCGGATTGCCTGGCACGAGAAAACCCTCGGCCAGCTTTTTTGCGACGGCAGTTCGAAGGAGATCATCCGGATGCTGCTCGCCGAGTTGGCGGCGGCCGGCGGCGTACTGCAGCTGGACACGGAGAT
This sequence comes from Roseibium salinum, assembly GCF_026240905.1. NCBI lineage: Bacteria > Pseudomonadati > Pseudomonadota > Alphaproteobacteria > Hyphomicrobiales > Stappiaceae > Roseibium > Roseibium salinum. The sequence goes on along the minus strand of NZ_JAPEVI010000003.1, from coordinate 2,739,758 downwards.
TAAGGCTGTCAGCAAGCCGGACGAGCGGTTTTCCGTTGCGACCTCAAGAGGAACACTGCAGGCAGCCTCGCTGGTCGTGGCCACCGGCGGGCCGTCGATTCCCAAGATGGGGGCGACCGGGTTCGCCTATGAGCTTGCCCGCCAATTCGGCCTGAACGTGATCGCACCGCGTGCCGGCCTGGTGCCGCTGACGTTCTCGGACGCCAACAAGGAACTTTGCAGCCGGCTTTCCGGCGTTTCGGTGGATGCGAAAGTCTCGTTCCAGAAAACCACTTTCCGGGAGGGCCTGCTGTTCACCCATCGCGGCCTCTCCGGCCCCTCGATCCTGCAGATTTCCTCCTACTGGCAGGAAGGCCGGCCGATTTCGGTAAACCTGGTCCCGGATACGGATGCCTTCGAAACGCTCCGCAGGGCGCGACAGGAAACGCCGAAGCAGGACCTGAAAACGGCCATCGGCCAGATGCTGCCCCACCGGCTGGCGGAAGAGCTTTCCCAGGCCTTTCAGCTCAAGGGAAGGCTGGCGGACCAGTCCGACAAGGTGCTGCGCCGCGCTGCGGAGCAATTGGGCAGCTGGCAGCTCACGCCCGTCGGCACGGAAGGCTACCGTACGGCGGAAGTCACTCTCGGCGGCGTGGACACCTCGGAACTTTCTTCCAGGACGATGGAAAGCGCCCGGGTGCCCGGGCTCTACTTCATCGGCGAAGGCGTCGATGTGACCGGCCATCTAGGCGGGTTCAATTTCCAGTGGGCCTGGTCTTCCGGGCACGCCGCAGGGCAGGTGGTCTGAGCGGCCGCCGGCACTGTGCAAAGGAATTTCACGCACTGCAGCATTTTTTGATGACCGTCCCTCATCCCTCGCTATACTGACCCGAAACAGGGAGGCGACATGCGGCGTGTGACGATCCATGACGTGGCCGATGCGGCCGGCGTCAGCCTTGCAACGGTGGACCGGGTGCTGAACGGGCGTCCGGGCGTTCGCAAGACCACGATCGAGAAGGTCAAGCAGGCGGCGGAAACGCTCAATTACAAGCCGGATGTCTTTGCCGCGGGCCTTGCCAAGAAACGGCTCTACAGGCTCTACTTTCTGCTGCCCAATGGCCCCAACGCCTTCATGGAGGACCTGACCCGCGAGGCCCTGTCGCACGCCGAGACGATGAGCGGCGACCGCATGCATGTCCATATCGAGCCGATCGACGCTTTCGACGGCCACCGGGTGGCCGGAACGCTGGCCGTGATCGACCGGACCGTCTGCGACGGGGTCGCGGTGGTCGCGCCGGCCTTTCCGGAAGTGCGGGCGGCGATCGACCGGCTGCAGGAGCGCGGCGTGCCCGTGGTGACGCTTGTCTCCGACCATCCTTCCTCGACCCGGCGGCATTTCGTCGGCATCGACAACATTGCCGCAGGCCGCACGGCGGGCCGCCTGCTGGGCAGGCTCGTGGCGGCACGGCCGGGCAAGATCGGACTGATCGCCGGCTCGCTGGGTCTGCGCGACCATGCCGACCGGTTCTTCGGCTGCCGGCAGGTGATCGAGGCGGACTATCCGCATCTGGAATTGCTGAAGGTCCGCGAGGGCAGGGACGACAACGAGCGCAACGCGGATCTGGTGCGCAAGCTCCTGGACGAGCATCCGGACCTCGCCGGCCTCTACAACATGGGCGCGGGCAACCGGGGCACCATCTCGGCCCTGACCGCCTCCGGACGGGCGCGCGACGTCGTCTTCGTCGGCCATGAATTGACACCCTACACCCGCGATGCCTTGCGGGCCGATGTCCTGGATGCGGTGATCGCCCAGGATCCCGGCCACGAGATCCGCAGTGCCATCCGGGTGCTCAAGGCGCTCTGCGATGGCGCGGCGATCATCGAGGGTCAGGAGCGGATCGGCATCGACGTGTTTCTGAAAGACAATCTGCCCGGCGACGCCGACACGGCGGAGGCCGCGGAATAGTCCTCACGCCGGGACGCGTGGGGGAGCTGCAGGGGGGTGCCTTCCAAAAAGTCGCATGCTACACTCAAATTTATGCATTGACGTTTGCACCCTGACACCGCATATCTAGATCATGCGTTTGACACAACAGACAAACTATGCCGTTCGCGCGCTGATGTATTGCGCGGTGAACCCGGACAAACCCAGCAAGGTTGCGGATATCGCTGCCAGCTTCGACATGTCCGAAACCCATCTGTTCAAGATCATGAAGGTTTTGGTGGATGCAAATCTCATCAAGACCATCCGTGGCCGTAACGGCGGTGTCATGCTGGCCCGTCCCGCAGAGCAGATCCTGGTCGGCGAAGTGGTGCGCGCGGCGGAAGAAAGCTTCCTTCTGGCGGAATGCTTCGATTCCGGCCGCAAGGATTGTCCGCTCATCATGTCCTGCGGCTTCAACGGCCTGCTGCATGAGGCGCTGGAAGCCTTCATGGAAGTGCTGGACACCAAGTCCATCGCGGACCTGTCGGAAGACAGATTCGGCATGCGCGATCTGTTGAAGATCGACGTGGCAAAGCCGCCGCTGGCTGCGAACGCCTGACAAATCATCTGACGAGAATTCAGGAGGCGCCACCGTCCGGGTCGGCGCCTTTTTTGTTGGCCGGGCGCCCTCGGGAGAGAAACGCCTGGCTGGCTGGCCGCTGAGGGAGAGGAGAGGGCGGTTGGCTTGCCTGGCATTTAAAACCTCCGAAGAGTTCGGAGGTCCTGTCTCAACCGGAACCAGAGGACGCGATTTCCAGTTCCGTTTCGATCAGGCATTGCCTTGATAGGAAAACTTGAGTATGAGTGTCAAGTATAAAATTGACTTTGATACTCACCTTGATGATCCGCTGTCGAAACGCTCACGCAGGTTCACCCGACAGGCCTGCCGCAGGTGAGCAAACTGAAGGCCAAGGACCGATTGTGCGCATGACACCGACCGCTAACAGCCAGAAGAACCGCCTTTCCCTCGCTTCCGCCGGCCGCACCCGGAACGCATTTGCCGTCAAGCCGCGGCATGAACCCAGGACGAATTTCGATTCCAGCGAATTGTTCGACGGCGTCCGCCAGATTCACATTCACCACAATGACGAAACCTACCGCCTGTCCATCACCAAACAGGGCAAGCTTATTCTGACAAAATGATTCTGACGGCCGAAGGGCGGATGAGCTCCCGCCCCTCGAGCCTCCTCACGCCATCTCCGGCAGGCGGCCGCGTTCAGCGCAGGCAATTTTGTGACAGCGTACCCCTGTGAGCATTTTTGCCCATGTCTCCGCTGGCCGTGAATGCAATCTTGAATTGCATGTGCGTTGTGCGGCTGACGCATGGATCCCGGCGGAGCAGTGTTTCGACGCGTCGAATAGATAGAATTTTAATGAGTTTTCTAAACGTTCGGTAGGCAATCCGGGTCTAGGTTGCCGGCAAACTACCGGTTGAAAGGTCGCTTTTCCTGTGGCGCGGCCAGCCGGAGATCTGTCAACATGACCTGGGTGCAGGTATCGTCGTTTGGAGCATGCGATGCGGGAAACCGGAATGCGATGGAAGGACATCGTCCTCTTTCTTGGAGGCGGGGCGTTGGCGTCTTTGGCTCTGTCGATCGGCTTGAACTACCTTTTCCTGTTTTCCGACGCGCTCACCCCCTTCGCCCGCAGCGCGCTTACTGCGGTCATCGTGCCGGTCAGCATCGCCGTTCCGCTGCTGGCATGGGTCCTGGTTCTCAGGCGCCAGGTGCTCCATCACCGGAACCAGGTCAATCATCTCGCTTCGCACGACCGGATAACAGGTCTTCCCCTTGGCGATGCCTTCTCCTCCATCGTCGACCGGAGAAGGAAATCTGGCCTGGCGCAGAATGACAATTCGGGGGCCTTCCTGCTCATTCGTGCCAATATTCCCGAAAACCGGTACGCCGAATATGGCTTTCATGCGAGCGACGAAGCCGTCAGCCTGACGGCCGCGACAATCGTTTCTGCGGTCAGATCGACCGACGTTGTCGGAAGACTGGGCCCGGATCTCTTTGCAGTCCTGTTGTGGGGCGCGGATGAGGAAGAGGCACGCATCGTCGGCAAGCGGATTTGCGAAAATGCCAGTCATGTTCAGCTGGTCGTGGACGCCCCCGGTGGAACGCTTGACGTCCGTGCAGGCGGTGTCCTGTTCGAGGGTGAACCCGATATCGATCAACTGTTTCGGGAAACCAGCGGCCAGCTGTTCCTAAAGAACGAGCAGATCAAGATCCCGTCCTACCTGTCCGCGGACAATTCTCCCATGAAGGTGGTCAGGCACTGATCGACGTCACTGCCGCCGGGGCTCGGGCGGAGCTGGTATCTTACGTCAGGCGAGCACGCCGAATGAGCTCGTTCCAGCGCCGGATTGATTCGGCGGCGAAGCGTCATCTGCGTCACATTGCATAATTTCGGAAGTCCGGGCTACATTGAGCAGGCTGGAAACGGTGCTGACTTTGCGGAAGAGATCGGCATTTGTAGTTTGCCTTTTTCGCACGCGGCGGAGAAGATCGGCCGTGATTTTTTGAAACAGTGGCGCCTTCATGAAAAATGTCTGTCTCTCTTTGAGAATTTGCTTGAGAATCGCCATAACGGCGGTGTTTGTGGTTCTCGCTCTGGGGCCGGATCTTCCCTGGCAGTTGCCAGCCCAGGCGGAATCGGTCCTGGTTTTTGATCCCGCCCGCAACGCCTGGGTCCGCAAGGAAGGGGAAAAAGTCCGCCCCGGATTCGGGGTCTACGGCAAGAGCCCGGTCGAGCGCGAAGTCGTGGCCATTGATGGCAGCTACAGGGCCGGAACCATTATAATCGACACTGCGGAGCGGCGGCTGTACCGCGTCGAAGGCGATGGAAAGGCCACCCGCTACGGCATCGGCGTTGGCCGGGAAGGGTTCGCCTGGAAGGGCAAGGAAACCATCTCGCGCAAGGCCGAATGGCCGTCCTGGACGCCTCCGGCCGAGATGCGCCAGCGGGAAGCGGCACGGGGCGTTACCCTGCCCGCCCGCATGGAAGGCGGCATTGAAAACCCGCTGGGGGCGAGAGCGCTTTACCTTGGCAACACGCTTTACCGGATCCACGGGACGAACCAGCCATGGACGATCGGCCAGGCCGTTTCGTCCGGCTGCATTCGCCTCACCAATGAGGATGTGGTCCATCTTTACAGCAATGTCCGGGTCGGCGACCTTGTCATTGTCCGCTAGGAGGACGGCCTCTCAAAGCTGAGCGGGCGGCGTCAGAACGGCAGGGAGCGGGGACGAGAAGTCCGAACCTTGATGCCGATGCACGCGGCCAAGCGCTCTGGTGCTGCTGCTTGCAGCCGTCTTGGCGTCCGTACCCTCGGGTAGGGGACAAGCCCTCTTTTTGCTTTTCTTGTGTTGTTTTATGGCCACAATGTTTAAACTTGTTGCAACGGCGCCTTGCCGCCGGTTGCCTTAACGGCAGCTTGCTGTATAGAAATGCTGTTCGATGATTATGTCTGATTCAGAGATTCTGGGGTTGGGATTCATGCCTAAGGGAATTAAGTGGACAGTGCTTACGGGTGCTCTGATGTGCTCGGTTGCACTCGGGACCCCTGCGGGTGCCATATCGCTCCACGAGGCCGTCGGCACTGCCGTCGAGAGCAACCCGGAAATCGGTCAGGCGGCTCAAAACCGCGAAGCCATTGAATTCGAACTTCGGCAGGCGCGCGGCCTGTACATGCCCAGGATCGATCTTGAAGGGTCGGTCGGCGTGCGGAGGCTGGACAACGACTCACGGCGGGCCCTGGGAACCGAAGATGACGCCCTGACGCCGACCGAGTTTTCGGCGGTGGTCACCCAGACGCTGTTCAATGGCGGCGGCCGCCTTGCGGAGAAAAATCGTCAGGCAGCACGTGTGGACAGCGCCTCTTTCCGCGTGATGGAGCGCAGCGAATATATCGGTCTGCAGGTCGTTCGCGAATATCTTGAATATCTTCTGCAGGTGAAAATTGTTCAGGCAACGGCAAGCAACCTGAGCTACCATCGCCGCATTCAGGAAAACATTTCCTCCTCCATTTCTGCAGGTACCCTTACGGAAGCCGATCGTCAGCAGGTGCTCGAGCGTGTCCTGGCCGCCGAAGCGCGTATGCAGGAAGCGGAGCGCGAGCAGGCGGCGGCGGAAATCCGCTTCCTGAAGCTTGTCGGCAAGCCGCTCGGCAATGCCAGCATGCCGCCGAGCGTTTCCAACAGGGTGCCGGGCACGCTCGCGGCCGCGATCGGCAAGGCCAGGTCGCAGAACCCGCGTGTCCACCTTGCGAATGCCGATATTGACGTTGCCGATGCTGAAGTCGATGCGGCGCGCGCCGGCCAGTTTCCGGAATTCTTCCTCGAAGGCCGGGCCCGTACCGGTTACGACATCGATGGCGATGACGGACGCACGCACGATTTCCAGGCACGGCTCGTCGGACGCTGGCGGATCTACAACGGCGGCATCGCGAAGGCCAATACGCAGGAACACGTTCGCCGTGCCAGCGAAGCGCGCCTGGTCCTGCACCAGACCCATCGCGAAATCGAGGAATCAGTCCGTGACGCCTGGGATCAGCGCAGCCGGATGGCGGAATTGGCCCAGACGCTGCGCCGCCAGGCCAACCAGAGCGCGTTGCTGGTGAACTCCTACAGTGAGCAGTTCGACGTGGGCCAGCGGTCGCTGCTCGATGTTCTGGATGCCCAGAACACCCGCTACAACGTGGAAGTTCTGGCCAATACGGCTCAATTCAGCTCCTACTTTGCGGATTACAAGCTCCTGGCCGCGACAGGCTCCCTGCTGACCACGCTCGGGTTGTCTTCCCGCCAGCAGGCAGAACCCTATGCTCGCGAAGAATTCAACGTACCGCCCACGCAGCCGACCGAAACCTATGCCCGGGTACCGTCCCGGCAGGAAAGCGGCCTGCCGTTGGATCTTCTGGCTCCGATCCGCTAAGGGCTAAGGGCTAAGGGCTGAGCGCGGGCCCGGCTCCGGGAAGGGCGATAGGTGTGGTTGAAATTGGATAACAACGCCGCGGAAATCGGCCCTGCTCGTTCTGAAATAAGCACAGAAAGCCTGAAGCGGGGCATACGCCGGATTGCCCGACATTTCGGCCGGCCGGACTCGGACACGATCCTGTTTTCGGGTGTGCCCGAGTTTCAGACCGATATTGCCGACAATATCGTCTGGCTGCTGGAGCGGATAGGCGTCGAAGCGCGTTTTTCCCCCGGCACCCGGCATATGTCGGATGCCTCGCATTATCCGTGCCTGGTCTGGTACGACGACGGAACGTTCCAGTTTGAACCGGCCAAGCCTGTTGCGCCCATGGCGGGGAACCGCCGTGTTCTGGGGACGTTTTCGCTCTTCCTCGTTTACCTGAATGACGCGGCGCGGGCCACTGCGGAAGGGTCGACGCGGATCGAGCGCAACCACTGGCTTTTCGGCCCCATGCAGCGCTTCTGGCGCGGCTATGTGAGCATCGGCGTTGCGGCTTTCTTCATCAACACGCTGGCGCTGGCCTCGCCGCTGTTCATCATGAACGTCTATGACCGCGTTTTGCCGAACAAGGCGACATCGACCCTGCTGGCCCTGGCCGTCGGCGTCGGCCTGGCGATGGTGTTCGATTTTCTGCTGCGGACCGCGCGCTCGTCCATTATCGACAAGACCGCCCGCGAGCTCGACCGCAATCTGTCCTACCGGCTGTTCGACAAGGTCTTGCACTCCAAGCTGGAGGAGGCCTCCTCCTCGACCGGGGAGTATGCCAGCCGAATCAGCCAGATCGAGTTCGTGCGGGAGTTTTTCGCGTCGAACACGCTGGTAACGCTGATTGATGCCCTGTTCATCTTCGTCTTCCTGGTGGTGATTTATCTGGTCGCGGGCTGGCTGTTCATCATCCCGGCGATCGCCTTTGTGCTGGCGACCGCTGTCGGGCTGGTGGCCCAGGCCCGGATCGGCCGCAAGGTGGCGCGTGCGGCAAACGAGTCGTCGCAGCGCCAGTCCCTTCTGGTGGAATCCCTTTCCACGCTCGAGACCATCAAGTCCCTGCGCGCGGAAGCCGCGCTGCTGGCAAACTGGACCTTGCTGACGAAAAACGCCTCCGGCACATCCGAGGAAATCAAGGGTTTGTCCTCGGGCGTGCTCAATCTGACCCAGCTCATCCAGCAACTGGTGTCCGTATTCGTGGTGATTGCCGGGGCTTACGAATTTTCCGAAGGCAATCTGACCACCGGTGCGATCATCGCAACCGTCATGCTGTCCAGCCGGACAGTGGCCCCGCTTTCCCAGATCGCGATGACGCTGGCCCGTCTGAAGCAGGCCATCCTGTCGCTGAAGATCCTTGACGGCATCATGTCGCAGTCCGAAGAACGACCCTCGGGAATCGGTTTCGTGAACAGGCCGGTCGTGTCCGGCGACTTTGCCTTTCAGAATGTGACCTTCAGGTACCCGCGAACGGATACCGATGTCTTGAACAAGGTCTCGTTTGCCGTGAAGACGGGGGAGCGGGTCGGGATTATCGGCAAGATCGGCTCGGGCAAGACGACGCTCGGGCGGATCCTCACGAATCTCTACAGTCCGGCGGACGGGCGTATCCTCATCAACGGCATCGATGCCCGCCAGTACCACCCGGCGGAGCTGCGGTCTGCGATCGCCTATGTCGGCCAGACGGTCGATCTGTTTACGGGCACGTTGAAATACAATCTGCAACTGGCGAACCCCGGTGCAAGCGACCAGGAACTCATCGAGGCCGCCCAGAAGACGGGCGTCGACGAGTTTGCCATGCAGCACCCGCGAGGATACGATCTCATGGTTGGCGAACGCGGATCGAGCCTGTCCGGCGGTCAGCGCCAGGCGGTCGCCTTGACCCGGCTTCTGCTGGCCAAGCCGAAAATCGTGTTTCTGGACGAGCCGTCGGGCTCGCTTGATCTGGCGACCGAACGCCGGCTGATCGGAAACCTCGCGCGCATATTCGGTCCGGACGTCTCGCTCGTCATTTCGACGCACCGCTACAGCCTGCTTGAGCTCGTCGATCGTCTGATCGTGCTCGACAGGGGCAACATCGTCGCCGACGGTCCCAAGGACAAGGTTCTGGAGGCTATGAAAGCCCAGGCCAGATCGGTGCAGGCGCAGTGAAGCCATGAAACAGGATGCCCACAAAACCCGCATGAGCAACGCGGAAGCCATCGTGGCAAAGGACGGCACGGCGCTGGCGTCCCGCCGCATCGTGGTCATTCTGTGCGTCCTGCTGCTGTCTGCCGTCACCTGGGCCTACTTTACCCAGGTGGAGGAGATCACCCGCGGCGAAGGCAGGGTCATTCCGGCCTCCCGGACGCAGCTGGTGCAGGCGACCGAACCCGGTGTCGTGAAGGACATCGCCGTGCGCATCGGCGAGACCGTGAAAGCCGGTGACCTGATCATCCGGCTGGACGACACGGTGTCCACGTCCGATCTCGGCGAGGTGCAGGCCAAGTTGCGGGCACTGAGGGCAAAGGTGGCCCGGCTCAGCGTGGAAGGGGCGGGAGACACGGTGGAGGCCTTTGTATGTCCGCAAACCGTTGCGTCGAGCGCCCCGCAGATCTGCGAAAACGAAATCAGCCTGATGGAAACCCGGCGCAACGCTTTCCGGTCCACGCGCGGCGTTCTGGAGCAGCGGTTGCTGCAGCGGCAAAAGGAACTCGATGAAACGAGAGCGGACCTCGCCCGGCTGAAGGGCAATCTGGTCATCAGCGAGCGGGAACTGGAAATGCTCGCTCCGATGGCCGAAAAACGCCTTATTGCGCAAACGGAACTCATCCGCGTGCAACAACAGGTGAACGACTATCAGGGGCAGATCAACGTCCTTGAGGAGTCGATTCCCAGGATCGAGGGCGCCATCGCGGAGGCCAGGTTCCAGCTTGAAGAGCTGGATCTCAAATTCCGGCAGGAAGCGCTGACGGAGAAAACCGCCGCGCTGGCCGAATTGTCGGTTCTGGAGCAGTCGGAAAGGGGCCAGTCGAACCGCGTTGAACGGACGGACATCCGCTCGCCCGTCGACGGCATCATCAACGCGCTGGAAGTGAACACCGTCGGCTCGTTCGTGAATGCCGGCGACCAGGTTGCCGAAGTGGTGCCGACGTCGGACGAGCTTCTTGTTGAAGCCCGGATTTCGCCCAAGGACGTGGCGTTCGTCGTGCCAGGGCAGGAGGCGCTGGTGAAGATCTCGGCGTTCGATTTCTCCATTTACGGCGGGCTCGAAGGCGAAGTCGTCAATGTCAGCTCCGATTCCTTTGTGGAGGAGCGCACCGGCGAGCCCTATTTCGAGGTCAGGGTGCGCACCAGGAAGGCCTACCTGGAACGGAACGGCCGGCGCTTCATGATCACCCCGGGAATGGTCTGCACGGTCGACATTCTCACCGGCCAGAAGACAATCCTTCAGTACCTCCTCAAGCCGGTGAACAAGGCCAGGGAAGAAGCATTCACGGAGCGCTGATGTCCGACGACTTCATGGCCGCCTTCCAGGAGCTGGTCGAACGCGCCCGCCCGGATGCGTCTGCCCCCGTTTTCAAGGCGCTGACCGTTCCGGACGGCCGGCGCGCCATGCGGCTGGAGCGCTCCTTCTGGACGGCCCTGGAATTCATCGCAACGGAATACCGGCTCTCGGTCGGTCAAGTCGTCGCTGCGATCGAGCAGGCGCACCTCAACGAGACAAATCTCACCTCCGCCGTCAGGCACACCTGCATTCATGCCTTGAGCGAAGAACTGGGGGAGGCGCGGTCGTGGTTCTCCGAAAACAGCGTCCAGCATCTGGTCAACGCCTGCCCGTCCCCCGTTTTCGCGCTGTCGGCGAGCCGCAAGCTGCGCTACACGAACCAGGCCTTCCTCAAATACGTGCGCAACAACTTTGTCGGCGCGGACACGCAAGCCCCCGACGCATCCCTGCGGCTGCAGATCGACACGCCCATGGAAGACCTGATCACCCGATTGCAGCAAGGCCGCAACCAGCCGATAACCGTCGGTTTCGCCATCGGCCTGAACGAACGCCGCGTGAGGGGCAGCATCAACGCGCTGCTGGCCCCGGAATGGCAGCATCAGACGATCCTGGGCTTCGTGGTCTCCTGAACGATCTTCCGGGAACTCGCCTCTAGGGTGCGGACCCATAAATGAGGACGAAATGGCATGAGAAATGGCGAAACGCCGTTAGGAAGGGTGCGCAGAGCGGGCTGTGTGCCCGGTCAAGCGCGCTGACGAAGCGGGGTGAAGCCATTTTCATGTCCTTCGGATTTGACCGGATTGCGCCTCCTCTACGTCGCGGAAGGCTTGAAAATGAACCACATTTCCTACGCTTCCGCTTCTTGAGGACGCGCAATCCGCCTCAAACCATTTCATCCTCATTTATGGGTCCACACCCTAGAAACGCTCGACCGGATAGATCTCCGACCAGTCGCTGCGGCTCAAAGGCAGCCGAGATGCGGACCGGTCCGTGCCCGGGGCGATCTGAGCAAGCGAGGAAACCCGTTGCGGCGCGGCATCCGTCGGCAATCCGTGAATCCAGGATCTGTCCGTGGAGAAGGAGAACATCGGCCGATAGTGCGGCACTTCCTTGTCCAGATAGACGCGGCTCGCCACGTTGTCGAGGATGAAATGACCCTTGTTGGTGCTCACCGCGAGAACGGCGTGAAACAGGTCGCGCTTGAGGTCCTTGAGAACGACCAGGGACATGCTGGAGGCCGGCACGCCGGCTTCGAGCAGCAGGGCGTATTTGAGGATTGCGAAGTCCTCGCAGTCGCCGGCGCCGTTGCGAACGGTCTCGTCGGCGGTCGCCCAATAGTCCAGGCGCTTGTAGGTGACCTGGTCTTCCCGGTATCTGATATTCTGGTTGACGACGCGGTTGGCCTTTTCCAGCGTCGCGAAGAACGACCCCTTGTCGGCCGAGCGCGAGAAACCGACAAGCACGACCGCCCGCTCCCTGCAGTCATCCGTTGCACAAAATTCCGGCCCGGTGCCGCCGATGCGCTGATGCTTCACCCGGTTCCAGTCCTTCGCCGAGGCGATGTTGCTGAAGCGGATTGCCTTGGTTCCGAAGAAACTCAGGCCAGCGGCCTGCCGGCTGGCATCGGACCGGCCCTTTTCGCGCAGGTGCCCGGTCGCAAGTCCGGCGCTGCGGACGGGTTTGGGTCTCGGCGTCACGATCCGGGCGGAACGGGTCTGCACCCGGCCGGGGGACCGCAGCGTGCGGGGAAGCATGAATGCCGGCTCAGTGCCGCTCAAGCGCTGCTGCGCCTCCTGCGGGAACGGAACCGCCGGTGTCGCCAGGTCCGCGCCCCGAAGGGTGATCGCAACGCGCATGGCGCTGTCCGGGCCTTCCTCGCGCATGTCGTCTGCCGCCAGCGCCGCGCTTCCCTGCGCGGCCAGAAGGGCGCCGGAGAAAAGGGTGCACGACACAATCAAGCAGAAACGGAATGCGCGGTTCGGTCCTGAAAATCGCTTCATGGAGTTCTGTCCTCGTTTGAGCACGAGGCTAGAAAAACCGCATTAACGTGTCGTTCAGAAACGTGGCAAATTGCAACTGAAGGTATATGCTAAAATTTTATGTAATTTTTTAGGTTAGTAACTGGGTATATATAATTATACGTTCCCATTAACTTTAAATTAAAATTGTAGGCTTTTGCATATCATAGTATGCTTTTACGTAAAGGAACTCTTGCAACGGACGCGAATTGGGATTTACCTGCCGTTAAGATTACGGAGGGTTATCATGTCCACAGAAAACACCAGCAGCGAATTCACTTCCAGCCCCGCATCGTGGGAGGAAACGGCCCCTCAGGAAGGCGCGCCGAGCCAGAGCGCCGAGAACGATTCGGCTGCCGGTGAGGCGCTCGTCGTTGCACAGGCGGATGGCGAGGATATTTCCCCCGTTGACGCGGAAGACGCGGCAGCCACGGATCAGCCTGCGGCCGAGGGCGAGGAAGGCTCCCAGCAGACCGTCTTCACTGCCAACGACCAGAACCAGGTCGTTCTGCCCGCCAATGTTTCTCTGGACAATGCCATCATCGAGGGCGCGAACCTCGTCTTCATTCAGCCGGATGGCACCGAAATAACCATCGAGAACGCCGCCCTCAACGTTCCGACCTTCCTCATTGACGGTGTCGAAATCCCGCAGGAGACGCTGGTCGCGGCTCTGCAGGAAAGCGGCATCAACGTCGCCGCCGGCCCCGGCGGCACCCTGGTCGCCACCTCGACCCCCGACAGCTCCGGCGGCGATTTCGATGTCGTCAACGCGAACCTCGGCGACGCCGGCCCCATCCTCGGCCTCCTGGGCCCCACGGCCCTGCAGTTCCCCGAGCTCACGGGCGAGGAACTGGCAACGGACTTTCTGCTTGAGGAAAGCGACCCGGTCATCACTCCGCTCACCATCATTTCGATTGATCCGACCGGAGATACGAATCCGGGGAACCTGTTCGATCCGGACCTTGACGCGTCGGGAACGAACCCCAGCGGCGACGGGGAAACCACGAGTTTCGTTGCGACAATCCAGGCAGGTTCGTCCAGCGTTACGGACGTGGTTTTCAACCCCTATAACGGCGGGACCGGTGATCTGTCACTGATGACGACCAACGTCACCGGCGAATCCCTCACGGCTGACTTTACGTATGAACTGTCGGTCGACGCTCACACCCTGACAATCCTTGCTGACGGCGTTCCGGTCGTCGAACTGGTCATCGACTTCACGCCGGGTGCGGACGATATCGCGCCGCAAACGGTCGGTACCGTCTCGATCAACGTGACGCTTCTTGAAGGCTTCCCGCACGAATACGCCACAGAACTGGATGCCTTGATCGAGGGTATCCGGATCCTGGCCGAAGACGCCAACGGCTTCACGGACGTGGGCACTTTTGATTTCACGATCGTGGACGATGTGCCGACAATCCAGGTGGTTCAGACCACCATACCGGCGCTGGTGACGGATGACTCGGATATCACCGACAGTGCAGGTCCGGTGTCGTTTGCTTCGCTGTTCACGTCAGTATTCGGCGCCGACAGCTTCAAGGACACTGACGACGACAACGTTCAGGACGTCGACGCAATAAGCTATGCGCTGAGCGTCAATGGCGGCGACGGTGTCGACAGCGGCCTGAACGACACGCTCTCCGGGAACAACATTCTGCTGCGCGTCAACGGCGACAGCATCGAGGGCTATCTGGAAGGCGCGACCGGTACTCTTGCGTTCGTGATTTCAGTTGACCCGGCTACGGGCGACGTGACTCTGACGCAGAACCGTTCGATTTTCCATGACAACAAAAACGATCCCGTCGAGACAGGTGTGGAAGCAGAGACGCTGAACGCGAACTTGATCCAACTGACGGCGACAATCACCGATGGCGATGGCGATACGGCCAGTGCGACGGCGGACATTACAGGTGCGTTTGCGTTTGAGGATGATGGTCCTTCTCTGACGGTTGTTGCCGATGCGAATGCGGGCGATTCCCTTGGAATGGAGCTCGACGAGACCGAAGGAACGGACCGGGCGAACGATAGCGGCGAAACCGCCGACGGCAACACGGATGACGACGGCCCCGGCCTTGGTCAGGTAACTACCAATGTGTCCGGCGGCCTGACGTCGCTGTTCACGACCGGAGGAGATTTCGGTTCTGACGGCGCGGGCACGACGGCGGGTTTGTTGAGTTTTGTGGGTCTTCCGACCAACGGTGATCCGGTTGCAACGACGCTTTCGGCGACGGATGGCGGTGCGATCGACCTGACCTACGTGTCATCGACGCAGATCAAGGGTGTCGACCAGGACGGCCACACGGTCTTCACGATCGAGATCGTGGATATGGGTGGCGGTGTCTATCAGCTTCAGACGACATTGCTGGAAGCGATCGACCACGGCTCTGACGGCAATCTGTTCGATGCGAATCTTGCACTTGAACTTGCCGATGCGGGCGCGGTGCAGCTCCAGTATGAAGTGACCCGGACCGATGGCGACGGCGACTCGGTTACGGTTGCGGAGCAGATCGACCTGGTGACCGATAGCGGCTCGCTGATCTCCTTCGACGACGATGGTCCTACCCTGACGGTCGAGGCGGTTGCCAATGCGGCTGACGAGCTTGTCATGGAGCTTGACGAGACCGAAGGAACGGACCGGGAGAACGATAGCGGCGAAACCGCCGACGGGAACACGGATGACGACGGCCCCGGCCTTGGTCAGGTAACTACCAATGTGTCCGGCGGCCTGACGTCGCTGTTCACGACCGGAGGAGATTTCGGTTCTGACGGCGCGGGCACGACGGCGGGTGTGTTGAGTTTTGTGGGTCTTCCGACCAACGGTGATCCGGTTGCAACGACGCTTTCGGCGACGGATGGCGGTGCGATCGACCTGACCTACGTGTCATCGACGCAGATCAAGGGTGTCGACCAGGACGGCCACACGGTCTTCACGATCGACATCGTGGATATGGGTGGCGGTGTCTATCAGCTTCAGACGACATTGCTGGAAGCGATCGACCACGGCTCTGACGGCAATCTGTTCGATGCGAATCTTGCACTTGAACTTGCCGATGCGGGTGCATTGCAGCTGCAGTATGAAGTGACGCGCACGGATGGCGATGGAGATACGATCACGGTTGCGGACCAGATCGACCTGGTGACGGATAGCGGCTCGCTGATCTCCTTCGACGACGATGGTCCTACCCTGACGGTCGAGGCGGTTGCCAATGCGGCCGACGAGCTTGTCATGGAGCTTGACGAGACCGAAGGAACGGACCGGGAGAACGATAGCGGCGAAACCGCCGACGGCAACATGGACGACGACGGCCCCGGCCTTGGTCAGGTAACTACCAATGTGTCCGGCGGCCTGACGTCGCTGTTCACCATCGGGGGCGATTTTGGCTCCGACGGCGGCGACAGCACTGTTGGCGACCTGACCTTCGTCGGCTTCCCGTCGAACGGCGATGGGCTGGCGACCAACCTGGAAGCCACGGATGGCGGGGCGATCGAACTGACTCTGAGTGTCGACGGCAAGACGATCACCGGAGAGGACACGGACGGCCATCCGGTCTTCACGATCCAGATCATCGACCTTGGCGGCGGCAATTATCAGCTTCAGACGACGCTCTTTGAGGCGATCGATCATGGTGACGACAGCAACCTTCACGACAGCGAGCTGGATCTTCTGCTGGACGCCGCCGGCGCGGTGCAGCTTCAGTATGAAGTGACCCGGACCGACGGCGACGGCGACACGGTCACCGAAGCCGACCAGATCGACATCATCACCAACAGCGGCTCCATCATCAGCTTCGACGACGACGGGCCGATCGCGAAGAATGATGCTTTCGTGCAAGCCGGTGAAAACGCAAATGTCACGGGCAATGTGTTGAGCAACAACGGCAATGGCGAGGACGATTTCGGGTCGGACGGCCAGGATACGCCGGCGGTTGAGCTTGTCGCGAACTCGCTTTCTTCGACAGACACGAATGGTCCTGGCATCCTGACGCTCAATGCGAACGGTAGCTTCACCTATGAGCCGATTGACGGTGAAGAAGGCACGGTCACATTCGACTACACAATTACGGATGGTGACGGCGACACTTCACAGGCGACCGTGACGATCACGCTTTCTCCCGACTCCACACCCACGGTCGAGAGCACGACCGACCTCGAAGTGGACGAGGACGGCTTCGCCTTTGCCAACGACGACACGACAACGCCGCGCAACGACGAAACAGACTCCACGGAAAGCCTGACCGACGGTTCCGGCGAAGCGATCGTCTCCTTCGGTGACGATGTTCCGGCCGATCTGCTGGGGTCGATCGTCCTGGTCGACACCGCAGGCCTGGACAACCAGTTTCAGACGCTGGACGGCCAGAACGTGACCTTCGCCCTGAACAGCGGCGATCTGGTCGGCACGGTCAATGGTGGCGCTACGGAAGTGATCCGCATCGAGATCACCGGCGCCACCGCCGGTCCGGCTGCGGACGAGGTGACCTACAGCTACTCGACGACCCTGTCCCAACCGGTCAAGCATGTAGACGGGAATGTCGAAAACAGCGAATTCCTCACTGGCGTCACCTTTGAAGTGACCGACAGTGACGGCGACAAGGCGCAGGGGACTTTCGACGTTGAGGTCGTGGATGATGTTCCCTCTGCGAGCGATGTGACGGCGACGCCGGTTCTGGACGACGATGCGCAGTCCGGCGGCAATCTGGGCGGCACTGGCGACGTTGACAACAACGCGACGGCGAGTGGAGCAGCGGGTGCGTTGTTCACGGCGGGTGCTGACGGCGTGCAGTCGATCTCCATCACGGGCCCGTCGATGACGGCGATCTATGTTGACGGCGATGGCGTTGCGACGCAGGAAGCCGTGAGTTGGAATGCGGTGACCAATGCGGACGGGTCGGTGACCTACACGGGCTCGAGTGCGAGCATAGCGACGGTTGCGGTTCTGACGGTCAATGTGGACGGTTCGTATGATTATACGCAGTCCGCACCCGTGGTCAGCAGCGCGTCCGGCACGCCTGGTACTGAAGAGACGGATGACTTCGTGTTCACGGTTACCGTTACGGACGGCGACGACGACAGCGACAGCTCCGATCTGACGATCCAGATCAATGATGACACGCCTGTTGCGAGCGATGTGACGGCGACGCCGGTTCTGGACGACGATGCGCAGTCCGGCGGCAATCTGGGCGGCACTGGCGACGTTGACAACAACACGACGGCGAGTGGAGCAGCGGGTGCGTTGTTCACGGCGGGTGCTGACGGCGTGCAGTCGATCTCCATCACGGGCCCGTCGATGACGGCGATCTATGTTGACGGCGATGGCGTTGCGACGCAGGAAGCCGTGAGTTGGAATGCGGTGACCAATGCGGACGGGTCGGTGACCTACACGGGCTCGAGTGCGAGCATAGCGACGGTTGCGGTTCTGACGGTCAATGTGGACGGTTCGTATGATTATACGCAGTCCGCACCCGTGGTCAGCAGCGCGTCCGGCACGCCTGGTACTGAAGAGACGGATGACTTCGTGTTCACGGTTACCGTTACGGACGGCGACGACGACAGCGACAGCTCCGATCTGACGATCCAGATCAATGATGACACGCCTGTTGCGAGCGATGTGACGGCGACGCCGGTTCTGGACGACGATGCGCAGTCCGGCGGCAATCTGGGCGGCACTGGCGACGTTGACAACAACACGACGGCGAGTGGAGCAGCGGGTGCGTTGTTCACGGCGGGTGCTGACGGCGTGCAGTCGATCTCCATCACGGGCCCGTCGATGACGGCGATCTATGTTGACGGCGATGGCGTTGCGACGCAGGAAGCCGTGAGTTGGAATGCGGTGACCAATGCGGACGGGTCGGTGACCTACACGGGCTCGAGTGCGAGCATAGCGACGGTTGCGGTTCTGACGGTCAATGTGGACGGTTCGTATGATTATACGCAGTCCGCACCCGTGGTCAGCAGCGCGTCCGGCACGCCTGGTACTGAAGAGACGGATGACTTCGTGTTCACGGTTACCGTTACGGACGGCGACGACGACAGCGACAGCTCCGATCTGACGATCCAGATCAATGATGACACGCCTGTTGCGAGCGATGTGACGGCGACGCCGGTTCTGGACGACGATGCGCAGTCCGGCGGCAATCTGGGCGGCACTGGCGACGTTGACAACAACACGACGGCGAGTGGAGCAGCGGGTGCGTTGTTCACGGCGGGTGCTGACGGCGTGCAGTCGATCTCCATCACGGGCCCGTCGATGACGGCGATCTATGTTGACGGCGATGGCGTTGCGACGCAGGAAGCCGTGAGTTGGAATGCGGTGACCAATGCGGACGGGTCGGTGACCTACACGGGCTCGAGTGCGAGCATAGCGACGGTTGCGGTTCTGACGGTCAATGTGGACGGTTCGTATGATTATACGCAGTCCGCACCCGTGGTCAGCAGCGCGTCCGGCACGCCTGGTACTGAAGAGACGGATGACTTCGTGTTCACGGTTACCGTTACGGACGGCGACGACGACAGCGACAGCTCCGATCTGACGATCCAGATCAATGATGACACGCCTGTTGCGAGCGATGTGACGGCGACGCCGGTTCTGGACGACGATGCGCAGTCCGGCGGCAATCTGGGCGGCACTGGCGACGTTGACAACAACACGACGGCGAGTGGAGCAGCGGGTGCGTTGTTCACGGCGGGTGCTGACGGCGTGCAGTCGATCTCCATCACGGGCCCGTCGATGACGGCGATCTATGTTGACGGCGATGGCGTTGCGACGCAGGAAGCCGTGAGTTGGAATGCGGTGACCAATGCGGACGGGTCGGTGACCTACACGGGCTCGAGTGCGAGCATAGCGACGGTTGCGGTTCTGACGGTCAATGTGGACGGTTCGTATGATTATACGCAGTCCGCACCCGTGGTCAGCAGCGCGTCCGGCACGCCTGGTACTGAAGAGACGGATGACTTCGTGTTCACGGTTACCGTTACGGACGGCGACGACGACAGCGACAGCTCCGATCTGACGATCCAGATCAATGATGACACGCCTGTTGCGAGCGATGTGACGGCGACGCCGGTTCTGGACGACGATGCGCAGTCCGGCGGCAATCTGGGCGGCACTGGCGACGTTGACAACAACACGACGGCGAGTGGAGCAGCGGGTGCGTTGTTCACGGCGGGTGCTGACGGCGTGCAGTCGATCTCCATCACGGGCCCGTCGATGACGGCGATCTATGTTGACGGCGATGGCGTTGCGACGCAGGAAGCCGTGAGTTGGAATGCGGTGACCAATGCGGACGGGTCGGTGACCTACACGGGCTCGAGTGCGAGCATAGCGACGGTTGCGGTTCTGACGGTCAATGTGGACGGTTCGTATGATTATACGCAGTCCGCACCCGTGGTCAGCAGCGCGTCCGGCACGCCTGGTACTGAAGAGACGGATGACTTCGTGTTCACGGTTACCGTTACGGACGGCGACGACGACAGCGACAGCTCCGATCTGACGATCCAGATCAATGATGACACGCCTGTTGCGAGCGATGTGACGGCGACGCCGGTTCTGGACGACGATGCGCAGTCCGGCGGCAATCTGGGCGGCACTGGCGACGTTGACAACAACACGACGGCGAGTGGAGCAGCGGGTGCGTTGTTCACGGCGGGTGCTGACGGCGTGCAGTCGATCTCCATCACGGGCCCGTCGATGACGGCGATCTATGTTGACGGCGATGGCGTTGCGACGCAGGAAGCCGTGAGTTGGAATGCGGTGACCAATGCGGACGGGTCGGTGACCTACACGGGCTCGAGTGCGAGCATAGCGACGGTTGCGGTTCTGACGGTCAATGTGGACGGTTCGTATGATTATACGCAGTCCGCACCCGTGGTCAGCAGCGCGTCCGGCACGCCTGGTACTGAAGAGACGGATGACTTCGTGTTCACGGTTACCGTTACGGACGGCGACGACGACAGCGACAGCTCCGATCTGACGATCCAGATCAATGATGACACGCCTGTTGCGAGCGATGTGACGGCGACGCCGGTTCTGGACGACGATGCGCAGTCCGGCGGCAATCTGGGCGGCACTGGCGACGTTGACAACAACACGACGGCGAGTGGAGCAGCGGGTGCGTTGTTCACGGCGGGTGCTGACGGCGTGCAGTCGATCTCCATCACGGGCCCGTCGATGACGGCGATCTATGTTGACGGCGATGGCGTTGCGACGCAGGAAGCCGTGAGTTGGAATGCGGTGACCAATGCGGACGGGTCGGTGACCTACACGGGCTCGAGTGCGAGCATAGCGACGGTTGCGGTTCTGACGGTCAATGTGGACGGTTCGTATGATTATACGCAGTCCGCACCCGTGGTCAGCAGCGCGTCCGGCACGCCTGGTTCTGAAGAGACGGATGACTTCGTGTTCACGGTTACCGTTACGGACGGCGACGACGACAGCGACAGCTCCGATCTGACGATCCAGATCAATGATGACGTTCCAACTAACAACTCGGCAATCGAAACGGTGACCGTTCATGAGGACGCCCTGAAGTTTCCGACAAACCTTTCCCAAGGCAATCGCGAGAACGCCTCTCAGACAACGACCGCTTACATCACCTCGAGTGCTCTCGCTGCACTGGTCATGTTTGGCGCGGATGGCGCAGGCGCATTCACTCTTAATACAAGCATCTCCGGTGATACCCAGCTTGATTCAAAGGGTGAAGATGTCATGTGGAACGTCAATGGCAGCACTATCGAAGGTGTTGCGGGCGTCCGCGTGGTTTTCTCCATCGAAGAGGTTGCCAATGGCACCCCGGAATACGATCAGGCGGTCGTTGACGGTTTGATTGTGGATGGTGATCAGTTGTTCCGGTTCGAGCTCAACGATCAGATTGATCACTTCCCGTCTGGAGCCGGGGACTCTGATACGGAGACGCTCGACATAGCCAGTGCCTTCGTTGCCACCGACGGTGACGGCGACTCTGTCGTGCTTGATGCCGGCTTGACAGTTGCCATCGAAAACGACGTGCCCGTATTTACACTCGTAAATGATGGGGACGGAGACGGAGTTGTCAGCCTCTCAGCTCTCAATCCATCAGTCGACACCACTTATTATGGTCAGTTCGCGGAATGGGATTATGGTGCAGATGAGTTCCAGTCCATAACTGCGACAGGAACAAATGTTTCGATTGCGTCACAGTCGGAAGGACAGATCGTCCTCAACCTACTTGAGAACGGTGACATCGTCGGTGTGCTGACATTGAATGCCGATGGTACGGATTCACTTGAAGTACTGCACCGTGATGGTGAGACCGAGTTTATCCCGATTACTGATCTGTCTGCGGTTGCAGGGGGTCCGATAAATCCGATAACGGTTGACCCTGGCACAGCTGCCGATTTCAACATAGTCATCAGGGGTAGCGACGGAGATGCCAACTTCCTGGAGGCGGACGATCAAGTCAACACCAGTAATCAAGGTTGGGGGGTCAAGGGAAGTTCCGGTCAGACACTCGACACGAATGAATCACTGAGATTCTCATTCGTAGACGATACAAATGGTACGCCATATTCTGTCGATGACTTCAGATTCGCAGCAACCGGTTTTACCGGTGGCGGCGGTACGTCGCGGACGGTTACCATCAGAGTTTACCTTGATGCCGCATTGACCCAGTACGATGAGGTGACATTGAGCACAACGAGTGGCGCTGTCCTTCAAGTAACGTCGATCGATTGGTCAGGTGCAGGCGGAAACGCTTCTTACATTTCGGGCAATGACATCTATGGCGTCGAAGTAATAAATACCGGAAGCGGCGGTTATCGTGTAAATGGCATTGAGATCGGCGAGCAATCCAACACTCCGCCAGCGGATCTCGACTTCGACGACATTGTCGTGACAATCACCGACGGTGATAACGATACAGACACCCTTTCTCTCGATGTTCATATCAGCGGAACAACAGGAGATGCATTGACGGTCGAAGCCACCGCAGGCACATCGGGTAATGATATATTGAATGGAACTTCCGGAAACGACGTCCTGATCGGTGGCGCTGGTAACGACACCCTGGACGGTGGCGCTGGTGAAGACACCCTGGACGGTGGTGCTGGTAACGACATCCTGAACGGTGGCGCTAGTGACGACACCCTGGTTGGAGGGTTTGGCGAGGACACGCTTGCCGGCGGCTTGGGAACCGATACTCTTTGGGGTGGTGAACTTAATGGCACTGGTGACGGTGCGGTTGACACCTTTGTCATCGATGACGCCACAGCCACAGACATCATTGGCGACTTTGAGGCAGGTATTGACGAAGTCGATCTGAGTGCGCTGCTAACGCTCGCGCTTGGTACCGACGTTGAAGGGGATGGCGCAGCCGGCGGGACGCCGGACTATGTCCACTACAACTCGGTCAATGGCGATCTGACCGTCGACCAGGCTGGCAATGCAGCCAGCGGTGGTGGGGATGTCGTTGCCAATCTGGGTGCAGGCCTGGGCAACGAGACCATCAAGATCCTCTTCGATGACGGCGCTGGCGGAACGGGGACCGACACCGTCTGACACAAACCAAATCAAACCACCGGCGCGGACGGGGAGGCCCGTTCGCGCCGGTGGTATTTTGGGGAAACTGTTGTCAATGAGCCACAGCTGCGGAATTCCGTATGCCGATCCGCCCCGGTTCCCGGGGTGGGAGGGCGTGGTCCGATTGACCTGGGAACTTACTTAAGGTTAAGTCCTGATAGATCTTAGGCGTGAGGGAATGGAATGAAGAGATTTTTATGTGCCCTGGCACTGCTGACCCTGACCGTGCAAGGGGCTGGTGCCGCGGATCTTTACGGCGGTTTGTGCCGGCTGGTTCAGCCGTCGCAGCTTCTGACCATCGACAACAACACGCAGCTGTCCGACGAGGTCGTCCGCATGATGACCGAGGCGGTGAACGTTGCCGACGACGACAAGTGGGTCGCCTCGACCAGCCCGACATTCACCTGGGCATCCGAGGCGAAGGCGGCGTGCGGCATCGCCTATGGCTACCTGCGCACCAGCACGCGTGACGAGGATTCCCTGAACCGGTGCGAGTGCTTCCATCAGCGGATGGTCAGCTACATGTACTGACCCGATCGGGGAAGCGGTACGGTCAGGATCGATCATGCGTTTCCCTGAGGGACTTTCGTTCCGGCGAGGAACGCGGGAGAAAGGCGGTGCTGCATCGGCGCTGCCGGCGGACGCTGGAGCGTGACCGGTCGCCCGCGCGGGTCGCGGCGATGCCTTTCAGGCGAATTGCCGTCGGGCAGCGTCAGGGCTGACTGATTTGCGTGCCGCCGGGGAGTTGACAGGTCTCCCTCCGGCGGCTTTTCTGCGAAGGGGCGGCTGCGGACGGTCAATCGCCGGATTGTGTACAAAAACAGAGGCAATGGGCCTGCCGGACCTCTCTTGGACAGTGCAAACCTGAAAACCCGACAATTTCCATCAGAGACAGAACCGGTCATTTCCAAGAACATGAAAATCCACCTGCGGCCGATAGCGGCCTTTCTGTCCCTGATCTGGCTGTCTGCGTGCCAGTATGCGGGGGAGACGACGGTGAGCGAGCCTGAGGATGTGGGCCCGCCGCTCAATGCGGAAGTGATCGGCGGCGGCGAGACCACCCTTGCCCTCGTCCTGCCCTTTGCCGGCAGCGATGCCCTGACCGCCAAGCACATCCGCAACGGCGCGCTCCTGGCCCGGGAAATGCTGTCCGACAACAAGCTCGCCCTCGCCGTCGAAAACGGTGCAAACCCGGATTACGAAGCCCTGAAGAACCCGGCCCTGGTCGCGCTCTACGCGCCGGACGGGAAACTCTCCGAAACGCCGCCGCAGAGGTCCGTGACGATCACCATCGGTGAGGCGCCGCTGCGCGAGGGCGGCCTGTCGCTCGTTGCCAGCGACATGGACAGTCTGATCGCCGGCTTGCGGTATGCCGCCCCTTCGGGCGCGCCGGTCGCCGTTCTCGCGCCGGAAAGCCAGTCGGACGCAAGCCTGGAAAGAATGGCAAAGGCCATCGGCGGAACGGTCCAGGTCGTCACATACAAGTCTTCCGAGAGCGCCGGCGATCTTATCGAACTGCTGAAGGGCGCAGAAGATGTCGCCGCCGTCGGCTTCGTGGAGAGTGACCGGAAGATTGCCGAAGTGGCGGCCGCGCTCAAGAGCCGGAAGTCGGCACCGCTGGTCGTCGGTCATACCGGCTGGGGAACGGCGCTGGTCGGCGACCCGAAGCTTGAAGGCGCCGTTCTCGCCCGGCCCGGAACGTCCGGTCACGCCGTCGTCTCCGAGCGTTACAGCGAAAAGTTCGGCAGCGCACCGACCGAGATGAGCCTCTACGGCTTCGACATCGTCGCCGTTGCCTCGGGGCTGGTCCGCCAGCACGGCAGCAAGGCGATCACCCGCAAGCGCCTGACCAACAGCACCGGCTTCAAGGGGGCCACGGGGACTTTCCGGTTCCGGGAGGACGGAACGGTCGAGCGGCTTTACGAGATCAACAAGATCGTCGGCGGCAAACTGAAAGTCATTCAGTCGGCTCCGTCCGGGTTCTGACGCATTGCTCCAGTGAGATCGATTCGAGGTGAGTCCATCCCTCGCACGCCCAGGCTCATCGCGCAGCTGCAAGGTCTCGACGTGAACTCTTGTCGCGTGAGTTCGTATGTCTGATTGCAGGTCAGCGTGTCCGCGCAATGCGACGCGGACACGAAAGTTGGCCAGCCATGCTCAGGAGATTCCCTCACCTGGAGAGGCTGGATGTGTGGCTGGTGCACCATGGCCTACTGCATCGCCTGGCACATCTGGACGAGGTCCCGATCCCAGCTGTTGGCATTGCTCAGTATATCCGCGCACATCACCTTGTAGCGGGCGATCTGCTTGTCCGTCAGGCCGTCAACTGCGCGCCGTGCCGCATCGTCGCGGTCGCCAGCGAACATTCTGCTGAAGAAGCCACTGTTGCCACTGCCGCTTTCCCCTTCTTCTCCGCCGGTGGTGCCGATGGTGAGATTGGCATTTGCGCTGCCGGTGCCGACCGAGGCGCCGACATTGGCCGAAGTGATGCCGACAGACGCCGTGGTATTGGAACTGGCCAGGTTTTCACTGCCGCCCACAGTTGTGCGGCTGTTGGCTGAAAGTGAGCCGACATTGGCGTTCGTGTTGGAATCGACGAGGCTGCCGCTGCCGCCAATGCTGTTGCTTGTGCGCGCACTGGCGCCGCCAAGATTGGCACCTGCATCGACATTGACGCCGTTAGCGGTGCTTACCGAAGCATTGGCCACGCCGAGATTGAGATCGATTGCAGCCGCTGGCAGGATCAGAGCGAAGAAGAAGCCACTGCTGAATAATCCTACGAAACATTTTCCAAGAAGACGGTTCATAACATCCCTCCTACTAATATGATGCGAAACATGACGTAGAGTTAAAGAAATAGTACGTAATAAGATTAGGTAAATGGCAAAATTGGAATTTGGTTAATTTGCATGCCAGTTCATGGTTGTTCATTCATGAGATGTTGCGGAACCTTAATCATGTTTTCGACCAGGTAATTGCTTTTCATATGGGTTCAAAAAAACGTGAAATGGCCGCCTTGGGATTGCGTGGTGGTATTGTTCGCGGCATGTCCGGGGCCTTTGCCGATATTCCAGCAAGGATGCAACAGTCTCTCGGCCGCGGCGCCGCCGGCCTTTTCAAATGCACCGGCGTTCGCTCGAGTGAAGCCGGCTCACTCGCAGCCTCGATCAGGCGGAGAAGATCGCGACCGGCTTGCCGACACCGCGCAGCACATGTTTGCCCATGGCGACCAGGCCGGTCTGCAGCTCCCCTGACAGGGCATCCCGCACCGGTGCCGTCAGAAGCAGTTCCTGGCCCAGTGGCTTGCAGAGGGATTCCACGCGGCTGGTTTCGTTCACCGCCCGTCCGATCACGGTAAAGTCCAGCCGTTCCCCGCCGCCGACATTGCCGAAGAAGATCTCGCCGTGATGAAGGCCGATGCCGATCTTCAACGGGTGCCAGAGCGCAGGGTCGGGCAGGTCCTGCGGCGGGGCTTCGTTGAGGGCGTCGATCGACGCCAGCGCGGCCTTGGCGGCCGTCACGGCCGCGTTGGCCGCCGCGGTCTGACCGAAGGTCTTCTGGTCGAACACCGCCAGGAGGCCATCGCCGATGAACTTCAGAATATCGCCGCCATGGTCCAGAACGGCGCTGGAGATCCGGTCGAAATAGGCATTCAGGAGGGCGGTGACTTCCGGCCCGCTCAGCCGGTCGGCAAGCTGCGTGAAGCCGCGCATGTCGGACATGAAGACCACCGCCCTGATGGCCTCGCCGTCGCCGCGCTTGATCTCGCCGTCCAGCACGCGCTTGCCGGCAATGGGGCCAAGATAGGTATCGGCGACATTGCGCGCGATCCGCCGCACGATATGCCGCTCCACATGGAGCGCAAGCAGATCGATCAGTCCGCGGATCTGCTCCTTCTGGTCCGGCGGGAAACCGCCCGGAACCATCGTTGCCAGCGTCATGGCATTGCGCTTTTCGCCCGACGAGCTCAGCGGCAGGGCGATATAGCTAGTATATCCCTCGTCGGCGAGTTCGCGCATCAGCGGGGCGGAACCGGCGCCCTCGTCGCTCTCCAGGTCCACCTTGATCGTCCGCCCCTCGTTGATCACCCTGGAAAGCGGGTTCAGCGTGAATGCCTTCTGGTCGACCGCGCCGGCGTCGGCGGCCACCTCGTCGCACAGCTTGTCCTGGCTGTTCCAGACCCAGGAAAAGCCGATGACGCGCGGATGCAGGGTGCCGATATGCAGGGTGGAACGGTCGATGCTGAGCCCGGCCGCCTTGCAACGCCACATGAACTCCTCGAACATCAGCATCACGTTGTCGATCCGGGCCGCCTCATGCAGCAGCCACGAGCGGACATCCTCAAGGCTCTGCTCCGCCGGCGCACAGTCAGGCCCCCGGCCGGACCGGTCGAGCAGATAGACATGAGAAACGTAGCTGCGCGGCGAGGGGTCAAGCACAGGTCGGGTCATGCGGTCTCCGGAAGATGAGGTATCAGCCTAATCTGGCTCCGGGACCGGGCAAGTTCAATCTGGAAAGACAAATAAGGGTCTGCCGTCACCCGGCGGCCCGGGTGACAGCCGAAACCAGATAGGCAAGCGAAAAGCGCCTTAAAACGCCGCGTCCACGCCGCCCATTTCCACATAGACGCTCTTGATCTGGCTGTAATACTCGATGGCCGCATGGCCGTTTTCGCGGCCGATGCCGGACTTCTTGTAGCCGCCGAACGGCATTTCGATCGGCGTCAGGTTGTAGGTGTTGATCCAGCAGGTGCCGGCCTGCAGCTGGTCGACCACCCGGTGGGCCCGCTGAATGTCTTTGGTGAAGACGCCGGCGGCGAGGCCGAAATCGGTGTCGTTGGCACGCGCGATCGCTTCGTCTTCGTCGGTGAAATCGAGCACGCTGAGCACGGGTCCGAAGATTTCCTCGCGGGCAATGCGCATGTCGTCCCTGACATCGGCAAAAACCGTCGGCTGCACGAAGTAGCCGTCCGGGAAGCTGTCGACCGTGGCCGGTCCGCCGCCGCAAACGAGGCGCGCGCCTTCCTCCTGGCCTGCCTGCATGTAGTGCAGCACCTTGTCCAGCTGCTGCCTGGACACCAGCGGGCCGATGTTGGTGGCCTCGTCCAACGGATCGCCCAGAACGGCGCCCGACGTGCGCTCCGCAAGGCGGGCAAGGAACCGTTCCTTGATGGCGGCCTGCACGAACACCCGCGTGCCGTTGGAGCAGATCTGCCCGGTGGAATAGAAATTGGCGTTGATTGCCGCCGAGACCGCATTCTCGATATCCGCATCGTCAAAGACGATCAGCGGAGACTTGCCGCCGAGTTCCAGCGTGGTCTTCTTCAGGTGTTCGCCGGCCAGCGCAGCGACCTTTGCGCCGGTCGGCACGGAGCCGGTCAGCGACACCTTGGCGATATCGGGATGCGAGACCAGCCTGGCGCCCACATCGCCGAAGCCCTGGATGACGTTGAAGACGCCGTCGGGCAGTCCGGCCTCGGTCAGGGCCTCGGCAAGCTTCAGGGCGCTCAGCGGCGTGATTTCCGACGGCTTGAAGATCATCGCATTGCCGCAGGCAAGGGCAGGCGCCGCCTTCCAGCAGGCGATCTGGATCGGATAGTTCCAGGCGCCGATGCCGAAGCAGATGCCGAGCGGTTCGCGCCGGGTATAAGCAAAGGACCCGCCAAGGTCGATATGTTCGCCGGTAAGCGTTGCCGCCAGGGCGCCGAAATACTCCAGGCAGTCCGCACCCGAGGCCGCGTCGGCAATCAGCGTTTCCTGCAAGGGCTTGCCGGTGTCCAGCGTTTCCAGAACCGACAGCTCGTGGTTCCTCGCGCGCAGGATTTCAGCCGTCTTGCGCAGCACCCGGCCGCGTTCGGCCGGCGGGGTCGCCGCCCATGTCTTCTGGCCTTCCTTCGCCGTCAGGATGGCCGCTTCGATAACCGCATCGTCCGCGGCCTTGATGCTGGCGATCACTTCTCCCGTTGCCGGATAAAGGGAGTCGAAGGGCGTTCCGCTCTGGCTCTCCAGATATGAGCCGCCGATATAGTGCGAGGCTTGCGGTTGGGCGCGCATGAGGTGAGCTCCTGATTGTTGTCTGCGGACCGGCCGGGCCGGGTATTCATGATTGCTCGATCTGCTTGTGGTCTAGCGCTGACTGCTTTCCCAGTCCGGATGGATCCACGGCTCCTGATTGGAGGCCGGCAGCGGATCCTTGCCGAGGATATGGTCAGAGGCCTTTTCTCCCACCATAATCGACGGAGCGTTGAGATTGCCATTGGTGATCTGCGGGAAAATGGAACTGTCGGCGACGCGCAGGCCCTCCACCCCGATCACCCGGCACTGCGGATCGACCACGGCCATCGGATCGTCCTTGGCGCCCATCTTGCAGGTGCCGCAGGGATGGTAGGCGCTTTCCACATGTTCGCGGATGAAGCCGTCCAGCGCCTCATCGCTCTGCACCTGGTCACCCGGCTGGATCTCCTTGCCCCGGTAGGGCGCAAAGGCTTCCTGGGCGAAGACCTCGCGCGTCAGGCGGATGCAGGTGCGGAAATCTTCCCAGTCCTCTTCATGGGACATGTAGTTGAAGACGATGGACGGCTTGGCGCGCGGATCGCTGGAGGTCAGCTTCACATGGCCGCGCGACTTGGAGCGCATCGGCCCGACATGGGCCTGGAAACCGTGGCCTTCGGCCGCCGCCTTGCCGTCGTATCGCACGGCAAAGGGCAGGAAATGGTACTGGATGTCCGGATACCTGACCCCGGGCTTGGAGCGGATGAAGGCGCAGCTTTCGAACTGGTTGGAGGCTCCCAGCCCCTGTTTCAGAAACAGCCATTGCGCCCCGATCACTGCCTTGGACAGGAGGTTCCAGTGCTTGTAGAGCGTGATCGGCTGGGTGCAGGCCTGCTGCAGGTAGAGTTCCAGGTGGTCCTGCAGGTTGGCGCCGACGCCGGGCCGGTCGGCAACCACCTCGATGCCCATTTCGGCAAGGTGTGCGGCCGGGCCGATGCCGGACTGCATCAGGATCTTCGGCGAGTTGATGGACGAGGCCGCCAGGATGACCTCGCGGCCTGCCTTCACCTCGCGGATCTCGCCGCCGGTCTCGAATTCCACCCCGACGGCGCGGCCGTTCTCGATCAGCACCTTGCGCACCAGCGCGCCCTTGATCAGCTCCAGATTGCCGCGCTTGAGGGCGGGTTTCAGATAGGCATTGGCGGCCGACCAGCGCCGGCCCTTGTGAACCGTCATTTCCATGTCGGCGAAGCCTTCCTGGCGTTCGCCGTTGTAATCGGCGGTTACGCCGTAGCCGGCCTGTTCGCCCGCGCGCTTGAAAGCGTCGAACAGCGGGTTCCAGCCGGTACCGCGCTGGACATGCAGCGGTCCATCGGTGCCGCGCCAGCCCTCCTGGCCGCCATGGCTGGTTTCAAGGCGCTTGTAATAGGGCAGCACATGGCGGTAGCCCCAGTCGGAGGCGCCCAGTTCTTCCCAGGTGTCGAAATCGCAGGCATGGCCGCGTACATAGACCATGCCGTTGATGGATGAAGAGCCGCCGATCACCTTGCCGCGCGGTGTTGCCAGGCGCCGTCCGCCCAGATGCGGCTCCGGTTCGCTCTCAAGCCCCCAGTCGTAGAGGGCCATGTTCATCGGATAGGAGAGGGCGGCCGGCATCTGGATCAGCGGCCCGGCATCCGTGCCGCCGAATTCCAGCACCAGCACCCTGTTTCCCGGGTCTTCCGAAAGCCGGTACGCCATGGCGCAGCCGGCCGAACCCGCGCCTACGATGATGAAGTCAAACTGGTCTGTCATTACGTCGTGCACTCGAGACTGTGATTGAACGGATCGGGGGCGGATCGCGCGGCGCCGATCAGTGGTCCGCATCCGGCCCGCGATGTGCGGCGATCTGGGTTTCCACATAGTCCTCGACCATGCCGATCGCGGCGCTGCGGTCCGTCTTGGCGCCGCTGAGCGCCTGCCGGATCCAGACGCCGTCGATCATGGAAGCCGTGCCTTCCGCGACGCGGCGCGCCTCGGCCTGGGACATGAAGGCCCGCAGGTTGAAGGTCAGGTTGGACGCCAGACGGGACGCATAGACCCGCAAGAGGCGCTTGTTGTTTTGCGTGGTCCGGGACTGCACGTAAAAGGCCAGCCAGGCCGCAATGACCGCGGGCTGGAACTGATCCACGGCGAAGTTGCCTTCAATGATTGCCGAGATCCGTTCGCGCGGGGTCTGCGCCCTGGAAAGCCCGTCGCTGATGGCGCGCCCGAGCTCCGTCAGCAGGTGGCGCATGGTCGCGGCAAGTAATTGATCTTTCGACCCGAAGTAATGATGTACCAGGCCGCCGGAGACGCCCGCGCGCTTTGCGATCTGCGCCATGGTTACGTCGCTGTAGCCATGCTCGTGAATGGCATCGACGGTCGCGTGGATAAGGCTCCGTCGCCTTTCGGCCTCCATTCCGACTTTCGGCATATCAATCTCCTGTCGAACTACTCGAGTCTTATTTTTAATTGATCAATCAATCAACAAAAACTTGCAAAATTCTGTCCAAGATGTTTGGATCGTGTCCGGGTCATGGTGAGGATCTAACCAATTTGCCGGTTCGCGTGAAATTGTTCAGGATCGGTGCAGGATGAGAAATTGGCCTGTCCTGAACAGATCTCACGCAATTCCGGTCGGGATGCAGCGCCATTCGCGCTCTTGCTGGCTCGAGACGGACCAGGCCGGCACAATGGTCAAATCCTCACCAGGACCTGGGCAGATTGTCGATGGAGAAAAATGACAGGCTGAAACGCCGGGAACGTTATACGCTCCATCCATTCGTAACCATAATCAACTTTCCGAAGGAGGTATATCCATGAATATCGCAGCGAAACTCGCTGGAGGTCTGGCGCTTGGGCTGATGCTTTCAGGCACCGCCGCACTCGCGAACGATCCGGAGAGCTGCAAGACCGTGCGCTTCTCCGATGTCGGCTGGACCGATATCACCGCCACCACGGCCGCCACCTCGGTGGTCCTGGAAGCCCTCGGCTATGAGCCGGACGTCAAACTCCTGTCCGTTCCGGTGACCTATGCATCCCTGAAGAACAAGGACATCGACGTCTTCCTCGGCAACTGGATGCCAACCATGGAAGGCGACATCAAGAAATACCGTGAGGACGGTTCGGTCGAAACCGTGCGCGCCAACCTGGAAGGCGCGAAATACACCCTCGCCGTGCCGCAATACACCTATGACAAGGGGCTGAAGTCCTTTCAGGATATCGCCAAGTTCAAGGACGAGCTGGACGGCAAGATCTACGGCATCGAGCCGGGCAACGACGGCAACCGTCTGATCATCGAGATGATCGATCAAAACACCTTCGGCCTTGAGGGCTTCGACGTGGTCGAGTCGTCCGAGCAGGGCATGCTGGCCCAGGTATCGCGTGCCGCCAGGCGCGAGAACGACATCGTCTTCCTCGGCTGGGAGCCTCATCCGATGAACGCGAATATCGACATGGCCTATCTTGAAGGCGGTGACGAGGTCTTCGGCCCGAACTATGGCGGCGCCACCGTCTATACGAACGTGCGCGCAGGCTATACCGAGGAATGCCCGAACGTCGGCAAGCTCCTGGAAAACCTCGAGTTCTCGCTCGCGATGGAAAACGAGATCATGGGCGCGATCCTGGACGACGGGCAGGACCCGAACAAGGCGGCTGCCGCCTGGCTGAAGGCGCATCCGGAAGCCTTCGAAAGCTGGCTGGAAGGCGTAACCACCTTTGACGGCGGCGAAAGTGTTCCGGCAGTCAAAGAGGCGCTCGGCCTCTAAGACCTGCAACTTCTCGGGACGCCGGCTCGCGAGCGTCTCGTTCGCGTTCTGATGAACGCGGATGAGATGCTCGAGCACTCCAGCGATCTGCTTTCCTGTGTTCAGCTCATTCGACCTGGACACAGGCCGATCCGGCGCCGGCGTCTTCGTTTCAAACAATGGAAATAAGAGGTGGCGGATTGAACTGGCTGACGGACAACAAGCTGCCGATCGGGCGTTGGGCTGAAACCCTTGTCGATTGGCTGACCGCAAACGCTGCGTGGGTGTTTGACGGGATTTCTGCTTTTCTCGCGACGTTGATCGATGGAATCCTGTGGCTTCTTCAGGCTCCCCATCCGCCGATCATGGTCGCCATCGTAACGATATTGGCCTATGTGGTTCACCGTACCATCGGCTTTATGGTGCTGGTGGCGATCTCGCTGCTTCTCATCATCAATCAGGGCTATTGGGAGCAGACGACCGAAACACTGGCCCTTGTCATCGCGGCTTCCGTGGTGTGCATGGCGGTTGGTGTTCCTGTGGGGGTTCTTGCAGCCCACAAACCGCGGTTTTATGCGGTCCTGCGTCCCATACTCGACCTGATGCAGACGCTCCCGACCTTCGTCTATCTGATCCCGGCTCTCATCCTGTTCGGCCTCGGCATGGTGCCGGGCCTGATAGCAACGGTTATCTTCGCAATCCCCGCTCCAATCCGGCTGACCCAGCTCGGCGTCTCATCGACACCGACCGCGCTCCTGGAAGCCGGCGAGGCCTTCGGAGCAACCAAGTCCCAGCTCCTGTGGAAGATCGAGTTGCCTTACGCCCTGCCGCAGATCATGGCCGGTCTCACGCAAACGATCATGTTGTCCCTGTCGATGGTGGTGATTGCGGCTCTTGTCGCCGCGGACGGCCTCGGCGTGCCGGTCCTGCGCGCGCTCAATACGGCTAACGTCGCATTGGGGTTCGAAGCCGGTGTGTGCATCGTCCTGATCGCCATCGTGCTCGACCGGTTCTTCCGTACACGTGAAGGAGGCAAGCGATGAGCGAAGTGGAAAGATCACCGATCGTCTCCTTCAAGAATGTCGACATTGTCTTCGGTGAAAACCCGCAATCGGCCCTGCCGCTGATCGATGCCGGCAAGACCCGGCAGGAGATCAAGGTCGAAACCGATCAGATCCTCGGCGTGACCGGAGCCACGTTCGACATCTACGAAGGCGAGGTCCTCGTTCTGATGGGACTTTCCGGATCCGGCAAGTCGACCCTGCTCAGGGCTGTGAACGGCCTCAATCCGGTCATCCGGGGCGAAGTCCAGGTCCATGACGGGCAGGGTTACGTCAATCCCGAAACCTGTTCGGAGCAGGACCTCAGGCAATTGCGCCGGCACCGCATCGGCATGGTGTTTCAGCAGTTCGGCCTTCTGCCCTGGCGCACGGTTGCCGAGAATGTCGGACTGGGGCTGGAGCTTGCGGGCATGCCGGTCAAGGAACGGGCCGCGAAGGTCGAGGCGCAGCTGAAGCTGGTCGGCCTCACCGGCTGGGGCGAGAAATATGTCCATGAGTTGTCCGGCGGCATGCAGCAGCGCGTCGGCCTTGCCCGTGCCTTTGCCACCGATGCTCCGCTTCTCCTGATGGACGAGCCTTTCTCGGCGCTCGATCCACTGATCCGGGACAAGTTGCAGGACGAGCTTCTGGATCTTCAGAAGGAATTGAACCGGACGATAATCTTCGTCAGCCACGACCTGGATGAAGCGGCCAAGATCGGCTCGCGCATCGCGATCATGGATGGCGGACGGGTGATCCAGCTCGGCACGCCGCAGGAAATCGTCAAGAAACCGGCCAACGACTATGTGGCCGACTTCGTCAGCCACATGAACCCGCTGAACGTCCTGCGTGCCCGAGACATCATGGTGCCGCCGGGCAGCCTGCCGGGGTCCCTGGCAAACGGCCTGACCTGCGATGCCGACACCCCGGTCCGGGACGTCGCCAAGCTGAAAAAGTCCAGTGCGGAGCCCATCGTCATCCAGTCAAACGGCAAGATCGTCGGCGTGGTTGGCGAAGGGGAACTGCTGGACTGCATGCTTTGAGCGGGAGCCCTGCTTGACGTCGGTCAAAAAAAACGGGGCCCTCGGGCCCCGTTCTCATGAGGTCGTTCGCGCCGGGTGAGGCTGGATGCCGAACCGTCGCAAACAAGGTTGCAAAGCTTAGAGCAGCTCGAGCTGAGCGGCCTGCTTGCCGCGGCCGCGGCGGTCGTCTTCAGCGACGAAAGAAATCTTTGCACCTTCAACAGGCGTTCCGATCCCGGCCTGCTCAAAAGCAGTCACGTGGACGAACACGTCCTTGCCGCCGTTTTCCGGTGTGATGAAGCCGAAGCCGCGGTCGTGGTTGAAGAATTTAATGGTGCCGTTCTCACGCATGGAGAAACCTTTCCGTCAGTTGGGTGCGTCTGCCCGTTCCCGGTCAGAGCGCGGATAAACGAGCAGTCAATTAGAAACGGAAAGCTTGGAATTTCAGAGCAAAGCTTGATGGAGCATTGCCGAAGTCAGTCTAACCGGGTCTACGTCATGTCCCGTACGGCACAACGCGTGCCGATGCCGGGTAATGTAGGTCGCCGCGGGCCAACCGGCAAGTAAAAGATGTGAACGATTATCAAACATGCGCTTCAAGCGGCACAAAACAGGGAGATTCCGGCACGCCGCCAGCCTCCTGAGCACCGCAAAAACCTCGCCCGAACGGATCCCGAGGTCCGCCCGCGGTCCTCAGGCCGGAATGTCATCGGGCCAGAAAAGCTGGTTGCCCCGGCTGTCTGCTTGCGGTGCGATACCGGAGATGCCGGGCGGATATCCTGCCTGGCCGGCCATGTCCGTTTTCCTCCTTGCCACGAAATGTCTGAAAATGGGCCACAATTCCAGCGTTTTCGATTTCTACAATACCGGCAAAGGCTCAGGACCGGTTTTCAAAGCGCAAACTTGTGACCTCGATCACAACGCTTGTGACGCAACCGGGATAGGGTTCTCATGAATTAAAGCGACGGCATGGCCTCGCAGACACGAACGGACATAGACATGTTCAAGAAGATCGCAATCACGACAACGGCGCTGGCATTGATTGCTGGTGCAGCCCTGACCACACAGACCCAGTCCGCACACGCCGCAGAAGGCTGGCAAGTCGGGGTTGGTATCGCTGGCGGCCTGGCCGCGGGTGCGATCCTCGGTTCCGCACTGTCGCAGCCGCGCTACTATGGACAGCCGCGTTACTATGCGCCGCCGCCGCCTCCGGTCTACGCAGCTCCGCCGGCCTATTATCCGGCTCCCGCTCCGGTGGTCGTCTACCGGCCGGCCCCGTGGAGCCCGGCCTGGTATGAGTACTGCAGCCGCAAATACCGGTCGTTCAACCCGAATAGCGGCTATTTCCTAGCTTATTCCGGTGAATATCGCTTCTGCCAGTGATGCGGAGTACCTAATCAACAGGGGTCGGTCGCCTTCATGCATTCCTGGACGAAAGCAAGACCACCGATCCCGACGATCTTAAGCCGGTAAGATCCGGCTGCTCCCTGCAAGGTGACCTTCCTCCCCAGCCTTGCGGGGAGTTCATTTGTCTTCGGCCATCCGCCGTGCCGCCCGCATGACCGTTTCCAGCTGATTGAGAAAACGCGACCGGTCCCCCTTCGAGAAGGCCGGACCGCCTTCCCGGATTTCGCCCGTTTCCCGGAGATGCGTGTTCAGATCGCGCATGGCGAGGCGCATGCCGATGCCTTCTTCCCGGAAAGGCTTTCCGGTGTGTGAGAGGACAAGGGCGCCGTTCTTCACGCAGCGCGCAGCCAGCGGAACGTCGGCAGTCACCACCACGTCGCCTTTGCCGGCCCGCTCCGCGATCCAGTTGTCGGCCTCATCGGGGCCTTCCGGGACCACGACCCGCTCGATCAATTCGCCCTCGGGCAGGCGCATCCAGCTGTTGGACACGAACCTGATCGGCACCTTGTGCCGCTCGCCGACCCGGATCGCCTCGTTTTTCACCGGACATGCATCCGCATCCACGTAAAGCACCGTCATCTTGCCTCTACTCCGTCGCCGGTCTTCAGATAGGCGGCAATGCCGGCCGCGGCCCTGTGCGCCGTAGCAAAGCAGGCCTGCAGCAGATAGCCGCCGGTCGGCGCTTCCCAGTCCAGCATTTCGCCGGCGGTGAAGATGCCGGGCAGTTTCCGGAGCATCAGAGCGTCATCCACTTCCTCAAGGGATATGCCGCCGGCGGATGAAATCGCCCGGTCGATGGCATATGGCGCCTCGCACCTCAGCGGAATGGCCTTGATCCCGGCCGCAAGGGCGGCGGGATCCTGCGGGATCGGTCCGGCTTCGCGCAGGAGTGCCTGTTCCACCGGATGGAGATTGAGCACCTTTCTGAGATAGGTCGACATGGATTTCTTGCCGCGCGGCTGCGTCAGCTTCTGCACCAGGTCCTCAACGCTCATGGCGGGGCGCAGGTCGATCTGGAGGTCCGCGGATCCCTGCCGGTTGATTGTCTCGCGTATCTGCGCGGAAAGGGCGTAGACGGCACCGCCTTCAAGGCCCTGCCCGGAAACCACAGCCTCCCCAAGGACCGGATCTCCGCCGAGGCGCAATGCGATGCGCTTGAGCGGCGTTCCGGCAAACCGCTCCTTCATCAGCGCGCTCCAGGCGACCTGAAATCCGCAATTGGCAGGCTGGAAGGGTGTGATCCGGACGCTCCTTTCCTCCATGTACGGGACCCATGCGGCATTGGAGCCGAGCTTCGGCCAGCTCGCCCCGCCGAGGGCGAGCAGAACGGCACGGGCGGGGAGGGCGATAGGCAGCCCCGCCTCGGGCCGGATGAGCGCCGTTCCGTCCTCGGAAAGCCCCTCGAAACCGTGCCGTGTCATCAGTCTCACACCGTTGTTTTCCAACCGGCGCAGCCAGGCCCGCAGCAGGGGCGATGCCTTCATGGACCTGGGAAAGACCCGGCCGCTGCTGCCGACAAAGGTCTCCTCGCCGAGTTGATGGCACCAGTCCCTTACGGCCTCGGGCGGGAAGTCGCGGATCATCGGCGCGAGAAACGCCTCCGCCTCACCGTAGCGGCTGAGGAACGTGTCGAGCTCTTCGCTGTGGGTCAGATTGAGGCCGCCCCGCCCCGCCATCAGGAACTTCCTGGCCGGGGAGGACATACGGTCGGCCACCGTGACGGACAATCCTTCGGCAGCGAGCCGGTCCGCTGCGTAGAGTCCGGCCGGGCCGGCACCGATAATCAGAACATCAAGCATGGCGTCTTATAATTCGGCGGAACCACAAAAGACCACCACAGAATTGCGGGCCCCCGGAACACGTCCCCGACCCAAGAGAACCTGCAAGCATTTGTTATTGATCTTGTGAGAAAATCCCTCTCAGGTTGAAAGCGGGACATGTGCACCATCGGTCCTGCTTTGCCGCAAATGGAGCCCGTGCATGGACAAGCCCACGGACCTGATCGTCGTCGCGGACCCGGACCCGAATGTACAATCCGGCTTCCAGCGCCTGTTCGGCGAACGGTTCGATATTGCCTGCTTTTCCGATTCAGACGAAGCCCTTGCCTATCTGAGGCAAAATCACGGCGTTGCCGTCATCTTTTCCTGCTACAATCTGCCGGGCTGCGGCGGGGCGGCATTTTTCCGCGTCGCCGAAACCATCCTGCCGCAGGCCGCAAGGGTCATGCTGACGCGCGAGAAATCCATTGAGGCGGTCAAGAGGGCCCTGAACGAAGGCCATGCCTTCCTCTTCCTGGAAAAACCCTGCCAGCCCAATGATCTCACCGCTGCAATGGAAGCGGCGCTGAACCATCACCGCCAGCAGGCCAAGGACCGCGCCCTCCTGGAGCGGACGGTCGCCGGTTCGGTGAAGCTCCTGATCGACATGATGGTCCTGTTTCACCCGGAAGCCTTCCGGCGAACGGGAACGGTGCGCAAGCAGGCGCTCAAGCTGGCCAGACGGCTGGGCATGAAAAAGACCTGGGAATTGGAAATGGCGGTGATGCTGTCGCCGCTCGGCGAAGCGCTGCTGCCGAAACAGATCCTCGCCCGCTACCGCGCCGCCCGCAGCCTGACGGAACAGGAGCGGGACATCCTCAACAGGTCTCCCGCGCAGACCCGCGAACTCCTGAAGAACATTCCGCAGCTGGAAAGGGTATCGGAGTACCTCTATCTGTCCGCCCGCGGCTTTGACGGTTCCGGTTTCCCGAAGGACGGGCCCAGGGGCAAGGACATTCCGATGGTCGCCCGCATCATCAAGCTGCTGACGGACCTGTGGCATGCGAGCCCGGAAGGCGGCCCGGATGCCGCCGCCTTCGAGGCCCTGACGATCAACAAGCGCAAATATGATCCGATGCTTCTGGAAATTGCCCGCGAGGCCCTGATGGACGACATCCCCGAGGGCAAGAAGAAGCTCATCGCCCAGTGCCACATCCGCTCGCTCCAGCCGGGCGACGTTCTGGTCGACGACGTCCTGACGGAGAACAGCCACGAACTCGTCCTGTCACGCGGGCACCCGCTGACTCCGACCACGATCCGTCGCCTCGAGCATTTCCACCAGACCTCGGGCGTGCGCCAGCCGATCCGCGTGGAACGTCACCCCTCGGAAGAGGTTATGACCAGCACCGCGTGAGACATGTTGGGCAAGGCCTGCAGCTTGCCGCCGGTGCACTCAAGTCTGTGGGCCCGCATCCTTCGGTCTTCCGTTCCGCTGAAGGAGTTCCGCCTCATACGCCTTCGCCACGCGCAGGAAACGGGCGTGGGCGTAGTTCATCGACAGGATCAGGCCCCACCAGCCGTATTTGCGGTACTTTCGCACAAAATAGGCCTTGAAGAAGCTCACCGGAAATTCCGTCAGAAGGCGGCTGCGGGGCAGTTTGCGGCCCCGGACGCGCATGTCCTCCACCTGCACGGCCGAGTAGCGGTTGTATTTGGAAACCTGAAAATCCAGCGAACGGATCGAGCGGTGCGCCATGATCCCGGAGAGGTTCGCGATTTTCGCGCCTTCCTCGGGCCGGACCGTGTCATGCACGATGGAGTCCGAGAACCGGCCCTGGCGCCGGTCGTAAAGACGGATCTGGTGATAGCCGTAAGCCCAGGGCGCCGGGGCATTCTCGTGGGCATACATGTCGCGGATCATGATGCGCCAGCCATCGGCCTCCCGATAGCTTCCGTCGGCGAACTTCGCCCGGATTTCAGCCGCCAGTTCCGGCGTGACTTCCTCGTCGGCGTCCAGGTTGAGAAGCCAGTCGTTGCGGCACTGGTCCTCACCGAAGCGTTTCTGCGGACCGTATCCCGCCCACTCGTTGTGAACCACCTTCGCCCCGAGGCGCTCGGCGACCGCAATCGTCCCGTCGGTCGAGCCGCTGTCGATGACGACAACCTCGTCGACCCATCCCCTGACGCTTTCGATCGGCCGCGCAATCCGGTCGGCTTCGTTCCTGGCGATAATGAAGGCGGAAAGCGGCAGGCGGTCTGTCATCGGATGTCCGGCGTTGGTTGTTTGACCGCCGGAACAGGTCCGGCGCGACTATTTAGAGCCTTTCCCGATCAAATTGAACCATTGATCGGGAAACGCTGTCGCCGCGCCGAAAGATGTTTGGAAGGGTGGAAATCAGGATTTTACCCTGGCAAACAAAGCGTCCAGACCGTCCAGTGTGATGCTGTTGCCGCCGACCGTGCCGGTGAAACCGGGCGCATTCAGGTTCTCAAGGGTAAGTTCCTCGAGAGTGAAGGTCTCCTGAGCATCGCCCAGATTGAAGGCGCACAGCACTGTCTCGCCGTCAAAGCTGCGGGTGAACACCAATGTTTCTCCCGGGCTATCGAGGAAGGTCATGTCGCCTTTCTTCAGCGCGTTCTGACCTTGCCGCCAGGCATAGAAAGCCCGGTTGCGATTGAGAACCGAGGCCTCGTCCTTTTCCTGTTCGTCGACGGCCTGCTCCAGGTGCTCCGGGGCAACCGGCAGCCAGGGCTCGGCATCGGAAAAGCCGCCATTGGGCTGGTCCTTGGCCCACGGGATCGGCGTGCGGCAGCCGTCGCGGCCCTTGTATTTCGGCCAGAAGCGGATGCCGTAGGGATCCTGGAGCTTTTCGAACGGGACGTCTGCCTGTCTGAGACCAAGCTCCTCGCCCTGGTAAAGGCAGGGCGTGCCGCGCAGGCAGGCGCACAGAGCCGTTTCCAGCGGTGCAAATCTTGCAATGTCCAGACCTTCGCCCCAGCGGCTGGCCACACGGGGGACATCGTGATTGGACAGGGCCCAGCTGGCCCAGCCGGATCCGATCCCGCCGTTCATGTTCTGCACGCAGCCGCGGATATATCCGGCCGAACACTGCGGCGTCAGCAGCTCGAAACTGTAGGCCATGTGGATGCGCTTGTCGGCTTCCGTGTAGGAGGCGGTCAGCTCCACGGCCTGGCCGTCGGCACCGATTTCGCCGACGGAGGTCGTGCCCGGATATTGATCGAGCAGCGCCCTCAGTCTTTCCAGGAAGACAAGGTTTTCCGGCTGGGTCTTGTCATAGAGGTGGTCCTGATAGGCGTAAGGGTTGGTCGGATCGACGGTGGTCGGCACTTCGGTAGTGCTCAGCGGCGGATTGTCCCGCAGCCGGGCGTCGTGGAAATAGAAATTCACCGTGTCCAGGCGGAACCCGTCGACGCCCCGTTCAAGCCAGAAACGGGCCGCGGACAGCACCGCATCCTGCACTTCCCAGTTATGGAAGTTCAGGTCCGGCTGGCTGGCCAGGAAGTTGTGCATGTAGTACTGGCAGCGGCTGCTGTCCCACTCCCAGGCCGATCCGCCGAACAGGGAGAGCCAGTTGGTCGGCGGCGTGCCGTCCGCCCTTGCATCGGCCCACACGTACCAGTCGGCCTTGTCGTTGTTCTTCGATGACCGGCTTTCCTTGAACCAGGGATGCTGGTCGGATGTGTGCGAGATGACGAGATCGATCATCACCTTGAGGCCGCGCTCATGGGCGGCCGCGATCATCCGGTCGAAATCCGCCAGGGTGCCGAACATCGGATCGACGTCTTCATAGTCGGAAACATCATAGCCGAAATCGTCCATCGGCGAGGTGAAGAAGGGCGAGAGCCAGATCGCGTCCACGCCGAGCGAGGAGATATAGTCCATGCGCTCGCACACGCCGTTCAGGTCGCCGATACCATCACCATTGGTATCGTTGAAGGAGCGCGGATAGATCTGGTAGATCACGGCACCACGCCACCAGTCCGGGTCCTTGGCCATTTTCACCGGCATTTCAGTCTCCAGGCCCGTTTCGGCTTCTTCGAACATTCCCCGTCTCCGCTTCGCCTCTCGGGCGTCTGACAGCGCTTCAAAGCGCTTTGAATCGCTATATGCGGCAAGTCCCAAGGTCAAGTGACCTGCAAAGGTTTTCCGTTTGAAATGTTAATCGAACTGCTGCGCCTTGCGTTCCCCAAAGAGGCGGCGAAACGCAAAAGCCGGTCCTGCAGGGCAGGACCGGCGGAGCTACTGAAAAATCTCGAAACACGATTTTGTCCGGAACGAATCCTTTATACACCGCCATCGTGACAAGGACGTGAAGCGGAAAACGCCGGAACGTGAAATCGACGCGGGTCCCTGCCGCATTGCGTAAATCAGGGTTGAACGATCGTCGATTTTGCGCCAGTGGTTATGGATATAACTATTTATAATAAAAGGTGAAACTATAAAGTTATTACGTAAAGGTCAATTTCCTCTTGCAAAGCAGCATCGAAGCTGGGACTGTCATTCCCAACTGACGTTTCGCGAGGTGGAATTTCACGAACGGCGATCCGGCCCCTGGACTTGCCGGCCGAGGTTACCACCTTGCAGGAAAGTGAACTGGAGGAAATGTCATGACTGCAGCCATGGTGGGGTGGGCGCATTTGCCCTTCGGCAAACATGCCGAGGAAACTGTCGAGAGCATGATCGTCAACGCGGCGAGCGAGGCCATTCACGATGCCGGCATTTCGCCGGAAGACGTGGACGAGATCCTTCTCGGCCATTTCAATGCGGGGTTCTCCGCCCAGGACTTCACGGCGTCGCTCGTTCTTCAGGCCGACCCGGCCCTGAGGTTCAAGCCGGCTACGCGCGTGGAAAATGCCTGCGCGACCGGATCCGCCGCGGTTCATCAGGGCGTGCGCGCCATCGCATCCGGCGATGCCCGCTTCGTTCTGGTCGTCGGCGTCGAGCAGATGACCACGACGCCCGGACCGGAAATCGGCAAGAACCTGCTGAAAGCCTCCTATCTCAAGGAAGAAGGCGACATTCCCGCCGGCTTTGCCGGCGTCTTCGGCAAGATCGCCGACGCCTATTTCCAGAAATACGGCGACCAGTCCGACGCGCTGGCGCGGATTGCAGCCAAGAACCACAAGAACGGCGTCGGCAATCCTTATGCGCAGATGCGCAAGGACCTGGGCTTCGACTTCTGCCGCGCCGAAAGCGACAAGAACCCGTTCGTGGCCGGTCCCCTCAAGCGCACCGACTGCTCGCTGGTCTCCGACGGTGCCGCCGCGCTGGTCCTGACCGATCCGGCGACGGCCCTCGGCATGAAGAAGGCAGTCGCCTTCCGCGGCCTGGCGCATGTGCAGGATTTCCTGCCGATGTCCAAGCGCGACATCCTGAAATTCGAAGGTTGCTCAAAGGCCTGGGGCGAAGCCCTGGGCGATGCCAACCTGGCGCTGGAAGACCTGAGCTTCGTCGAAACCCATGACTGTTTCACGATCGCCGAACTGATCGAATACGAAGCCATGGGCCTGACC
Organism: Roseibium salinum; assembly: GCF_026240905.1. Classification (NCBI taxonomy): domain Bacteria; kingdom Pseudomonadati; phylum Pseudomonadota; class Alphaproteobacteria; order Hyphomicrobiales; family Stappiaceae; genus Roseibium; species Roseibium salinum. Next base: position 2,696,267 of record NZ_JAPEVI010000003.1, on the reverse strand, counting down.
AGGGAAGGCGAGGGCTCCCGTGCGGTCCTGGAAGGCTGGACCGAAATGGACGGCAAGCTTCCGGTCAATCCCTCCGGCGGCCTCAAGGCCAAGGGCCACCCGATCGGCGCGACCGGCGTCTCCATGCACGTGCTCACCGCCATGCAGCTCACCGGTTCGGCCGGCGACATTCAGGTAAAGAACGCGGAAATCGGCGGCATCTTCAACATGGGCGGCGCGGCCGTGGCCAACTATGTCTCCGTACTGCAGGCGATGAAGTAACGCCTTGTTTTAGGATCGTATTCTGAACAGCAGCCCGGACCGGTTTTTTGGCGGCCCGGGCTTCTTGTTATCGACCGTCCGGATACAACCAGTCCGGTTCCTCCTCCTGCGCGCCGATTAGCATGAAATTTCCAATTGCCGGTGGGAAGCCAGTCCTCCGGGAATGGCTATTGGTCAAACAGATCAATCACAAAAAACTATTCCGCATATTCGCAAAGCTTTGAAATCCGGTGCCCGGCGCTCGGCTGGGCTGATCGTTACATTAGAGCCATCACACTGGGATTGGAGACCCTCAAGATGGCCGGGCGCCGTGAAGACATTGCGAAGACACTGAAAAAGCCGGATGCCCGGCTGGACGTGTTTCCGGCCTTCATGAAGGTCGCCGGCCGAAAGGTGCTGGTCGTCGGTCATGGCGCGGAAGCCGCCGCCAAGGTTCGCCTGCTGGGCGAAACCAATGCCCGCATCACGGTCGTTTCCGAAACGGTCGAACCGCCCCTGCAAAAGGCGATCGATCTCTTCGAAGCCGAGCACGTCGCCGAAGCGTTCCTTCCTGCGCACCTCGAAGGCGCCGCGCTGGTCTTTTCCGCGCGCGAAGACTGGGACCTCGACAAGTCCGTCGCCGATGCCGCCCGGGCGGCCGGCGTGCCGGTCAATGCGGTCGACAAACCCGACCTCTGCGATTTCTACACCGGCGCGCTGGTCAACCGGGCGCCCATCGCGGTTGCCATCACCTCCACCGGCGTCGGGCCGGTGCTCTCCCGCCATATCCGTGCGCGCATCGAAGCCATGCTGCCGCGTGCGACGGGCGAGCTGGCACGCCTGGCCGAAAGCTTCCGCGAGGCGGCCGCCCGGGTGATCCCGGACGACGGTTTGCGCCGGACGTTCTGGGCCCGCTTCTTTTCCGGTTCCGTTGCCGCCAATCTCTACGCCGGCAAGGCCGGTGCCGCCCGCTCCGAGGCGCAGCGCCTGCTCAACGGCATGGCGGGGGACGCGGGCTTCGTCTGGCTGGTCGGCGCCGGTCCGGGGGCGGAAGACCTGCTGACGCTGCGCGCGCAGCGCCTGCTTCAGGAAGCCGACGTCATTGTTCATGACGCACTGGTTCCGGCCGATGTGGTTGCCATGGGCCGGCGCGATGCCGAACGCATTTCCGTCGGCAAGCGCAAGGGCGCGCATTCCGTTCCGCAATCCGAAATCTGCAAGCTGCTGGTCGAGCTGGGCGGCAAGGGTCTGAAAGTCGTGCGCCTGAAAGCCGGGGATCCGATGATCTTCGGCCGGGCCGCGGAAGAAATGGAGGCGCTCCGCGCCGGGGGAATTGGCTTTGAAATCGTGCCCGGCGTGACAGCAGCCTTCGCCGCTGCGGCTTCGGCGCAAATTCCGCTAACCCTGCGCGGGGTCGCCTCCAACCTGGTCTTTGCGACCGGCCATAATGCCAAATCCGAAACGCTGCCCGACTGGGCGGGCCTTGCGCTGAAGGGTGCGACGGTTGCCGTCTATATGGGCCGCACCGTGGCCGCCGCCGTTGCGGAAAACCTGATCGGGGCCGGCCTCGCACCTTCAACCCCGGTCGCCGTGATCGAAAACGCGGCGCATCCGTACGAACGCCAGTTTGCCGGGTCCCTTTCCGATCTGGCGGTTCTTTCGAACCGCGACGAGATCGACGGCCCGGTTCTGATCGTGATCGGCGAGGCCGTCGGCCATGCCGCCCTGGTCAAGGCTGAACCGCTGGCACCGCGTGACGCGGCCCGGTTCGCAGCCGCCTGAGAGTAAGTGAGAGTGGACGCGATGAAAGTCATTACCGCCAACCGCCTTTTGAAAGGCGATGTTGTCTGGCTCGGGGAAAGCGGCACCTGGGTCGAGCGCATCACCCTCGCCAGGATATTCGAGGGCAAGGAAGCCGTGGCCGAGGGCCTGGCCATCGGCGCTGAGGCCGAAAGCCGGCAGGAAGTCGTCGGCGTCTATGAAATGGACGTGACGGTCGAGGACGGGGTCATCGTTCCCGTGCGCCTGCGCGAAAAGATCCGTGCCACCGGGCCGACCACCCATCTGAATCTGGGCAAGCAGGCCCAGGCCGTTTCCGCGTAATTCAAGGACCAGAAGGGCAGCGCCGGATCACTTTGATGGCAGCGCCCCGTTAGGAGATCAGACATGTATCGCTACGACGAATTTGACGCGAGTTTTGTCAATCAGCGCACCGAACAGTTCAAGGATCAGGTCCGCCGCCGCCTGGCCGGTGAACTGACCGAGGACGAGTTCAAGCCGCTGCGCCTGATGAACGGTCTCTACCTGCAGCTTCATGCCTACATGCTCCGCGTCGCCATTCCCTATGGCACGCTGAACAGCCGGCAGATGCACAAGCTGGCCCATATCGCCCGCACCTACGACAAGGGCTATGGCCACTTCACCACGCGCCAGAACATCCAGTACAACTGGCCGAAGCTGGAAGACACGCCGAAGATCCTGGAAGAGCTGGCGGAAGTCGAGATGCACGCCATCCAGACCTCCGGCAACTGCATTCGCAACGTGACCGCGGACCATTTCGCCGGCGCGGCCGCCGACGAGATCGCCGACCCGCGCCCCTATGCGGAAATCCTGCGCCAGTGGTCGTCGCTGCATCCGGAATTCTCGTTCCTGCCGCGCAAGTTCAAGATCGCCATCACCGGCGCGCCGAGCGACCGTGCCGCCGTCCAGGTGCATGACATCGGCCTGCAGCTGGCCCGCAATGACAAGGGCGAGATCGGCTTCGTCGTCTTTGTCGGCGGCGGTCTCGGCCGCACGCCGATGATCGGCCGCAAGGTGCGCGACTTCCTGCCCGAAGAAGACCTTCTGGCCTACTCGGAGGCGATCCTGCGCGTTTACAACCGCTATGGCCGCCGGGACAACAAGTACAAGGCGCGCATCAAGATCCTCGTGCATGAGACCGGCCTGGAAGAACTGAAGGCGGACATCGAGGCGGAATTCGAGAAGATCCGTTTCGGCGTGTTGCGCCTGCCGGACGAGGAAGTGCGCCGCATTGAGGCCTATTTCGCTCCGCCGCCGCTGGAAGTCGGCTCGCCGACCTCCGCGGCTGTCGAGGCGCGCCGCGACAGCGATGCCGCCTTTGCCCAGTTCGTGGCGCATAACCTCAACCCGCACCGGGTGCCGGGCTACACCTCCGTGACGCTGTCCATGAAGCCGATCGGCGGCATCCCGGGCGATGCGTCGGCCGAACAGATGGACGCGATCGCGGACCTGGCTGAAGAATTCGGCCATGACGAACTGCGCATCAGCCATGAGCAGAACGTCATCCTGCCGCATGTGAAGCTCGATGACCTTCCGGCCCTGTTCGACAAGCTGGTCGCAGCGGAAATCGCCGAAGGCAATGCCGGTCTCATCACCGACATCATAGCCTGCCCGGGCATGGACTACTGCGCGCTGGCGACCGCCCGGTCCATTCCGGTGGCGCAGCGCATTTCCGAGCGTTTCGGCACGGCGAGCCGCCAGGCGGAAATCGGTGAGCTGAAGATCAAGATCTCCGGCTGCATCAATGCCTGCGGTCACCACCATGTCGGCCATATCGGCATTCTCGGCCTGGAGAAAAAGGGCGAGGAATTCTATCAGGTGACGCTCGGCGGCTCCGCCGACGAAAACGCATCCATCGGCGAAATCATCGGCCGCGGCTTCTCGTCCGAGGAAGTGGTCGAAGCAATCGAGAAGCTGGTCGATACCTATCTCGGCCTGCGCTCAGGCAAAGAGGAGACCTTCCTGGAGGCATATCGCCGTATCGGGGAGGCGCCATTCAAGGAGGCCCTTTATGGCGCTGCATGAGACATTCAGCCTAGGCGTTGATCCGGACCTGGGTCTGCAGGCGGAAGTCGCCGCCCTGAACGCCCAATACGAAGATGCGACCGCCCAGGAGATCCTGACGGCGGCCATCCGGGACCAGTTTGCCGGCGGCATTGCCATGGTCTCCAGCTTCGGTGCGGATTCCGCCGTGCTCCTGCACATGGTGGCACAGGTCGATCCGTCGACGCCGGTGCTCTTCATCGATACGGTGAAGCTGTTTCCGGCAACGCTGATCTATCGTGACGAGCTCATCGAGCGGCTCGGCCTCACCAATGTGCGCACTCAGAAGCCGGACGGCGAAGATCTCGCCAGGAACGATCCGGCCGGCATGCTCTGGATGAACGACACCGACACCTGCTGCCATATCCGCAAGGTTCTGCCGCTGGAGCGGGCACTCGACGGGTTCGATGCCTGGATTTCGGGCCGCAAGCGTTTCCAGAGCGCCACGCGCGCCACGCTGGAGTTCTTCGAGATCGATGCGGGCCGGGTGAAGGTCAATCCGCTGGCGAACTGGACACCGGCCGATATCCTGGACTATGCCAGGACCCACGATCTGCCGCCGCATCCGCTGGTCGCGCAGGGCTATCCCTCCATCGGCTGTCTGCCCTGCACCAGCAAGGTCGCGCCCGGAGAGGACCCCCGTGCCGGACGCTGGCGCGGCCAGGACAAGACGGAATGCGGCATTCACTGGCCGACCCATGGCAAGGAAGTCGACGGCAGCGGTATCTGAGCACTGCCGCATTTGGATTTTGAGGACGCAAAGAATGGCAACGATATTCAAGGACGGCGAGTTCGTCGAGGAAAGCTGGCTGCGGGTCGACGCGGAAACCGGTGCGGCCGCCGAAGGCGATGCGCTGGTGCCGCTGACCCTCTTCCTGGCGGACGCGGAAGCTTATCTTTCCCGCGGCGGCAAGACCGCCGTGGTGGTCGAAGCCGGTGACGATGTCGCGAAGCTCGAGCCCTACCTGGATCGCCTCGCACTCGTTGCCGTTGATTTCCCGAGCTTCTCCGACGGCCGCGGCTTTTCCGCCGCCCGCATCCTGCGCGAGCAGATTGGCTACAAGGGCGATATCCGTGCCCTCGGAAAATACATCCTCGACCAGGTGCCGCTCGCCCGCCGCTGCGGCGTGAGCTCGTTCGAGATTTCCAAGCCGGAAGTGCTGAAATCCCTGCAGGCGGGCGAATGGCCGGAAGTGACCAAATACCTGCAGCCGGTCGGCACCGTGGACGAAATCCCGGAGGGTACCCGCCCCTGGGCCCGCCGCTCGCACCGTGATATCGCCGTCGCCGCGGAATAAACCTGGACAGACCACAAATCCGAACAAGCTGAAATCGGCCGGGACTTCGTACCCGGTCGATTGTTTTTTGCCTGCCTGAAGTCAGAGCGTCAGTCCTGCAACCGCCAGAAGCACATAGGCCGGGAAGACGAAGAGAGGCGTCAGCGTCAGGATCATACCGACCGCGCGGCCGTTGCCGAATGGCGAGGTGACGAGCGTGCCGTAGTGCAGGAGGCGGCCGGCAAGCAGCACGCTGCCGCCTGTCCAAAGGAGCAGAGGCGGGGCGCCTGCAGTCTCGGCGGCGGCCATGGCAAGCAGCGTCATCGGCACCGTTTCGGTGAAATTGCTGTGCGCGCGCATGCGCTGCAACAGGATCTGATCGCCGCCGTCGAGGAAATGAATGCCGGTTTTCACCCGGCGCAGGCCGACGGCAACGGTGATCGGGATCTGCAGCAGCGCAAACACCGCAATGAAGATAACGGTCACCGGAATTGAAGACACCAGTTCCATCTTGAACTCTCCGGAAGGGCCGACCGGTTCGGGACCGGCCGGACACTGCAATCAGACTGATCTAGGCAGAAGGCGCTTCATAGGTGATCAGGGCGATCACGCCGCCGACAGGATCGTTGAGGATGGCGAAGCGGCCGACCTGCGGAACGTCCATCGGTTCGCTGGTGACGGTCGCACCGAGGGACCGCGCCTTTTCGACACGGGCGTCGACATCGTCGACCGTGACATAGGGCAGCCAGCGGGGCGTGTCCGCCGGCATGTCCGGCAAGCCGCCGATCTTTTCTCCGCCGTTGGTGACCATGGTGTAGGGGCCGACGCCGACATCGACGGTCTCGCTGCCCCAGCCGAGAAGACTTGTGTAAAATGACTTTGCCTTGCCCGCATCGTTGCAATGCAGTTCCATCCAGCTGAAGGCGCCATGGGTTTCTGACGGATTGCTCATATGTTCGATCCTCTTTGTGAAATGCTGCCTGGAAGGTCCAGGTATCCAGAGGACGGGCGGGCCCGCATCAAACCGACAGGCGATCGGAAATTTTTCGGCGACCCGCATGGAAAGGGCAGCCGGTCAGGACAGTTCCTTCAACTTCGCCCTGACGTGTTCGCGTTCGGCCTCGGTTCCGGCAAGATCGAAGGCCAGCTCAAAGGCGCGCCGTGCTTCCTCCATCCTGCCCAGATCGGCCAGGAACGATCCCTTGACCGCATGGAAATTGGCATAGCGTTCGAGCGGCGCGGCGATCGCGTCGAGGCGGGCGAGGGCAGGGGCGGGGCCGTGCAGCCGCGCGAGAACCACGACCCGGTTGAGGGCGACGACGGGGGAGGGTCGGATCAGTTCCAGCGCCCGGTAGAGCCGTTCGATCTCGTTCCAGTCCGTCGCTTCGAAGGAAGGGGCCTGCGTATGGGTCGCGGCAATCGCCGCCTCGATCTGCAGCGGACCGGGCCGCGCCGAACGCAGGGCGGCTTCCAGCAGGATATTGCCTTCGGCAATCAGCGTGCGGTCCCACAGAGACCGGTCCTGCTGTTCCAGCGTAACCGCCTCTCCGTCCGCGGTCAGCCGCGCGCGGTGCCGGGAATGCTGGATAAGGCAGAGCGCCAGAAGCCCGCGCAGCTCCGGCTCCTCCGGGAAAAGGCGCACGGCGAGGCGCGCGAGGCGGATTGCTTCCTCGCAGAGCGTCGCCCGGATCAGCTTCGGTCCCTGTGCGGCGGAATAGCCTTCGTTGAAGACAAGATAGATCGCGTTCGCCACAGCCGAAATGCGCCCGGCCCGGGCCGCGGCGTCCGGCTCTTCATAGGTGAGCCGGGCCGCCTGGAGCCGCTTCTTGGCGCGGGTGATGCGTTGCTCCATGGTCTTCGGCTGCACCAGAAAGGCCCGGGCGATTTCGTCGACCGAGAGGCCGGCGACGACCTTAAGCGCGAGCGCGATCTGCTGGTCGCGGCGCAAGACCGGATGGCAGCAGGTAAACAGCAGCCGCAGGACGTCGTCCCGGTAGACCGCCTGATCCAGAGAAACCGTCAGTTCGCGCTCCGGATGGGTGCCGTCGAACGCCGGTTCAAGATCCTCCGGCGCCGACAGCTTCTCGCGGCTTTTCCTGCGAATGGCATCAATTCCGGCATTCCGGCCGGCAATGATCAACCAGGCCGCCGGATCGTTCGGCACTTGATCCTGCCGCCATGCTTTCAGCGCCCTGAGCGAAGCTTCCTGAAACGCGTCCTCGGCAAGATCGAGATCGCCGAAGGCGCGGTTCAGGGCAGCCAGAACGCGGGGGCGGGCAGCCCTAAGATGCGTTGATAACCAGGCGTTCGCCATTCCTGAAATCGGACCCCTCGAAAAAGTCGACAGGACGAACCTCGATACGTCCATGGTCGAGCGGCAGCAGTTTCACCGCCTCGATGGCTTCTTCCAGCGTCGCGCAGTCGATCAGGTAAAAGCCCAGGAACTGTTCCTTGGTTTCGGTAAAGGGACCGTCCGTGACGACATAGTCGCCGCTTTCGCGGCTGATGGTGACGGAGGTTCCGGTCGACATCAGCTTGCTGGCCGCGGCGAAATTCCTGTTGGCCTTGGTGTGTTCGTGAAAGGTGCGGTGCTTTTTCAAAAGCGCCTCTCGCTCCTCGGAGCTGAGCGCGTCGATGAAATCCTCGTTGGCGTAAATCAATACAGAAAACAGCATGTCCAATCCTCCGGTGCCCTGGCGCTGACCAAGGAACGTGCGGGCGGCAGCTTAGCCGACAGTGGGCGTGAAGAAAATCGGTCCGGATGACGGAAAGGGACAAGGCCTGCCGCCATGACGGCAGGCGGGGAATCAGCCCAGCCAGCCGTCGCGCATCAGGGTCCGGTAGGTGTCGTCGAGCGTCTTTTCCACCGTCGCGACGAGGAAATCGGCTTCCTCGTGCGTCAGGACCAGCGGCGGCGAGATGATCATGCTGTCGCGCACGGCGCGCATGACCATGCCGTTGCCGAAGGATGTGTCGCGGCAGATGACGCCGGCGGCGCCGACTTCGCGGAACGGTTTGTGCGGGTTCTTCTTGTCCGGCACAAGTTCCAGCGCACCGACAAGGCCGGTCATGCGGGCTTCGCCGACCAGCGGGTGATCGCCGAGCTTCAGCCAGCGCTCCTTGAGGTAAGGTCCGATGTCGGACTTGACCCGCTCCACGAGGCCTTCGCGTTCAATGATCTCCAGATTGGCGAGCGCGGCCGCCGCGCAGGCCGGATGACCTGAATAGGTGTAGCCGTGGTAGAACTCTTCGCCGGCAAGCATCAGGCCTTCCGCCACCCGGTCGGACACCATGACGCCGCCCATGGGCAGGTAGCCGGAAGTGAGACCCTTGGCGATCGGCATCAGGTCGGCCTCCATCCCGTAATGGGTCGACCCGAACCATTCGCCGAGACGGCCGAAGCCGCAGATCACTTCGTCGGACACGAACAGGATGTCGCGTTCCTTGAGGATGCGGCGGATCTCAGGCCAGTAGGTTTCCGGCGGAATGATGACGCCGCCGGCGCCCTGGATCGGCTCGGCGATGAAAGCGGCGATCTTGTCTTCGCCGATCTCGTCGATGGCCTGTTCCAGCTTGCGTGCGGCATGGACGCCGAACTCGTCCGGGCTCATCTCATGGCCTTCGCCGAACCAGTAGGGCTGGTCGATGTGGTGGACGCCCGGGACCGGAAGGTCGCCCTGGGCGTGCATGCCCTTCATGCCGCCGAGGCTGGTGCCGGCCAGCGTGGAGCCGTGATAGCCGTTCCAGCGGCCGATGATAACCTTCTTGTCCGGCTTGCCCATCTTGTCCCAGTAGGTGCGCACCATGCGGAACACCGTGTCGTTGGCTTCCGAGCCGGAAGAGCAATAGAACACGGTGTTGATGTGATCGGGCGCGAGCTTTGCCAGCTTTTCCGACAGGGCGATGACGGGAGGATGGGTCGTCTTGAAGAAGGTGTTGTAATAGGCGAGCTCGTTCATCTGCCTGTAGACGGCGTCGGCGATTTCCTTGCGGCCGTGACCGACCTGCACGCACCACAGCCCGGCCATGCCGTCGAGGATCCTGTTGCCTTCCGAATCCGTCAGCCAGACGCCGTCGGCCCGGATAATCACCCGGCTGCCTTCCTTGTTCAGCGACTTCATATCGGAGAAGGGATGCCAGTGATGGGCGGCATCGAGGTCCTGAAGGGCCTTGGTGGGGTAGATGTTGGAATGGGCCGTCATGGCAAGAGCTCCGGAAGAGATTGAGACACGCGATCAGACGTTGAGCAGCAGGTATTCCCGCTCCCATGGACTGATCACCGACATGAAGGTTTCGAACTCCTCGTATTTGATCGCCCGGTAGGTGGCGACGAACTGTTCGCCGAAGACTTCGACCATCTCTTCGGATTTCTCGAATTTTCCGAGCGCTTCCGGCAGGCCGCGGGGCAATGATTTGGATCGGCTCGAGCAGTCGTCCGACTTCGGAGAATCCGGCTTCAGGCCGTGGACGATGCCGAGATAGCCGCAGGCCAGGCTCGCGGCGATGGCGAGATAGGGGTTTGCATCCGATCCCGGAATGCGGTTTTCCAGGCGCCGGGCCTGCGGGCTGGAATAGGGCACGCGCAGGCCGACCGTGCGGTTGTCATAACCCCAGTAGACATTGACAGGGGATGTCGAGGTTTTCGAGAAGCGCCGGTAGGAATTCACGAAAGGCGCCATGACGCAGGTCACCTTCGGCAGGTACTTCTGATGCCCGGCGATGAAGGAGAGAAAGGCGGGCGTTTCCTCGCCGTTTTCGCCGGCAAAGATGTTCCGGCCGCTCTCCTTGTCGATGACCGACTGGTGGATATGCATGGCCGAGCCGGGCTGGTTCGACATCGGCTTGGACATGAAGGTGGCGTACATCTCGTGCCGCAGGGCCGCCTCGCGGATCGTGCGCTTGAACAGAAACACCTGGTCGGCAAGGACGAGCGGATTGCCGTGACGCAGGTTGATTTCCATCTGCGCCGCGCCTTCCTCGTGGATCATGGTGTCGATTTCGAGCCCCTGCTGTTCCGACAGGTCGTAGATGTCGTCGATCAGGTCGTCGAACTCGTTGAGCGCCGAAATCGAATAGGACTGCCGGCCGACCTCCGGGCGTCCGGAGCGGCCGCGGGGCGGCTCGAGGGGATAGTCCGGGTCGGTGTTCGGCTTGACCAGGTAGAATTCGATTTCGGGAGCGACGACCGGCTCCCAGCCCTTGTCTTCATAGAGCTTCAGGACGCGTTTCAGGACGTTGCGCGGCGCTGTCTCCAGCGGCGCGCCCTGTCGCGTATAGGCGTCATGGATGAGCTGCGCCGTCGGGTCGCTTTCCCAAGGCACGGTGGTCAGCGTGCTGTAGTCCGGCCGGAAATACAGGTCGCCGTCGGTGGGATTGTGCTGAAACCACTCGTCGTCCTCCGGATAATCGCCGGAGATCGTCTGCGCGAAAATCGAGGCCGGCATCGTCATGACCGGGCCGGAAAAGAACTTTTCCGTCGGCATCATCTTGCCGCGGGCGACACCGGCAAGGTCCGGCACGATGCACTCGATGTCCTGGATGTTTCGGGTGTGCAGCCATTCCCGTGCGGCCTCGACGTCCGGGACACCGCGCAGGCTGTCGGTCGGATCAAGGTTATCCTGGGCAGGCGTTTCTGCAGTCACGGGAAGCTCCAATGGTTGAGTGCCGAAGGAAATGCGCTTCGGCCGGCTTTATACGCGGACAGGCCGGCGGACACAGGCTGGCTTGGCGCATTACGGGCAACGGGATATTTTGTGATCACAAAATGACACGGCTCGCGGCGCAGATCAACCGGCACTTTCACGGGAGAGGATTTCCCGGCCGAGGATGCCCATGCCGTCGGAGATGTCGGCGGCGATGGCGGCGTGCAGACCCACCCTGTCCTGAAGTTCGATCGCCCGGATCGCCTCCTTGTGCCGGTCCTTCAGGATCCCCGTGCCGACCCGGCCGTAGACGGTCCGCATGAACGGTGCGAATTGCAGCCACAGACTGTCGATCAGCGGCAGCAGAACCCGGGATAAGGACGCCCGGTAGATGCGGAAATGGAACGCATGGTTCAGCCGCATATAGGCCTCCGCGTCGCCGCTGACCAGGCATCTGTCGATATCGTCGTCGATGGCCTCCAGATCCCTCGCATCGCGGCCGGTCAGATGCGGCAGGGCCAGTTCCGCCAGTTCGGGTTCCAGCAGAAGCCGGGCTTTCAGGATCTCGTCGAAGCGGTCCGGTGTCATGTCCGGCACCTGGACCCGGCCGTTGGACTTGACCTCCAGCGCATTCTCCGCTCCGAGCCGTTGCAGAACCTCGCGCACGGGCATCGGGCTGACGCCCAGTTCGGCGGCCAGCCCGCGGATCGTCACCGACTTTCCGGGTATGAACCGTCCCGTCAGCAGGCCGGAGCGGACGGCAACATCCACCTGGTGGCGCGTCGCGCCGCGCGATGAGGGAAGAGAGGCTGCGGCGCCTTTGGCCGGGCCCGATTGCAAAGCGGATCGCCGTTGGGGCAATGGCGTATTCCTTATGCGGTCAAAAAGCCAATTTCAGGATCAACCTTGACAGGCTTTCGGGAAAGTGATCACATTTTTGAAAATGAAGCAAACAAAAGCTGGCCGCCGGAGGGGATCTGATGCGCCAGTCGAAAGCAGGGCGTAAATGAACGAGCTTCCCCACCAGATTCTCGAACATCCGGCCGAACCCGGATGGAAGACGGACTTCGAGGCCTTTCTGGCCGCCCACCCGGATCTGGACACGCTGGAAGTCATCCTTCCGGACACGAATGGCGTCCTGCGCGGCAAGTGGCTGCCCGGCAAGGCCCTCCAGAAGGTCTTCGAGCAGGGCGTCGCCTTGCCCTTTTCCCTGTTCGGACTGGACGTGTGGGGCCGCGAGGTCGAATCGACCGGCATGCATCTGGAAACCGGCGACAAGGACGGCGTCTGCTGGCCGATCCCCGAAACGCTGAAGTTCGTTCCCTGGGCGGAGCGCAAGACGGCCCAGGTGCTCCTCTCAATGTATGAAAGGGACGGCCAGCCTTTCCTGGCCGACCCGCGCCATGTCCTGGAGAACATGGTGGACCGCCTGGCCGACGAGTACGGCCTGACGGCGACCTGTGCCTTCGAGCTGGAATTCTATCTCTTCGAGGAGAGCGAGGGCGACTGGACCGAGCAGCCCAAGCCGCTGTTTTCAACCCATCTCGGCCCCGCCCGCCAGAACATGTATGCGCTCTCGGATCTCGAGGCGCTGCTGCCGGTGGTCGACGATCTGCGCACGGCCTGCGAGGCGCAGGGCATTCCCGCCGATGCCGCCGTTTCGGAAGCCGCTCCCGGCCAGTTCGAGCTGAACCTCCATCACCGCCGCAATCCGCTGCTGGCGGCCGACGATGTGGTCATGCTGCGCCGGCTGGTCGCCGGGGTTGCGCGCAAGCACCAGCTCAAGGCCTCGTTCATGGCCAAGCCCTTCGTGGAATGGCCGGGCAACGGCATGCATGTCCATGTTTCGATGGAAGACGAGAAGGGCAATTTCTTCGCCGATCCGGACAAGGGCGGCGAACGGCTGCATTTTGCCATCAACGGCCTTTTGAAAACCATGCCGGAGGCGTTGCTCCTCTTCATCTCCACCTTCAACGGCTTCCGCCGCATGCAGCCGGGCTCCTATGCGCCTGCCTCGATCTGCTGGGGCTTCGACAACCGCTCCGTTGCGCTGCGCGTTCCGGCATCCAGCCCGGAAGCCGCCCGCGTGGAGCACCGGATCGCGGGGGCGGATGCCAATCCGTATCTGGTCCTGACCGGCATTCTGGCCGGCATGATGGAAGGCCTCAGGCTGAAGAAGGACCCGCCCGCTCCGGTGACGGGCAACGCCTATGAGAAACGCAAGAAGCGCCTCACCCCGTGGATGGATGAAGCAATCGATGCCTTCGAGGCATCCAGGCTGATGAAGCAGGCTGTCGGAAAAGAGATGCACAAGGTCCTGACCGAGATCAAGCGGGAGGAGCTTAACGAATTCGGGCGGGAGATCTCATCTCTGGAACGCCAGACATATTTGTGACGTGGCAAGTGCCCAAAATCGACGCTGGACAAAAACCGGCGCCATCGCCAATGTGCGGGACAGATAAGACGCGAACAGCGCGAATGTCCGTTTGCAATCAGGGACAAGGCCCGTTTGGGGCTGTCGACAAAACTCTGAGGGGAGTTCAAAAATGACGTTGAAAACCATGTTGACCGGTGTCGCCGCTCTCGGCCTGATGAGCGGCATGGCGCTCGCTCAGGAGCGCGTGGTGAATGTCTACAACTGGTCCGACTATATCGATGAGTCGATCCTGGAGGATTTCACCAAGGAAACCGGCATCAAAGTCGTCTACGACGTCTTTGACAGCAACGAAGTGCTGGAAACCAAGCTGCTGGCCGGTGGGACGGGCTATGACGTCGTTGTGCCGACCGGAACCTTCCTCGCCCGTCAGATCCAGGCCGGCGTCTTCATGGAGCTCGACAAATCCAAGCTGCCGAACCTTTCCAACATGTGGAAGGAGATCGAGGAACGTGTCGAGAAATACGATCCGGGCAACAAGCATTCCATCAACTACATGTGGGGCACCACCGGGCTCGGCTACAATGTCGAGAAGGTGAAGGCCGCGCTTGGCGAAGACGCGCCGGTCGACAGCTGGGACCTGTTCTTCAAGCCGGAGAACATGGAAAAGCTGAAGGATTGCGGTGTGCATGTTCTGGATGCTCCGACGGAGCTGATCCCGGCAGCCATGAAATATCTGGGCCTTGATCCGGACAGCAAGGATCCGGCGGATATCGAGAAGGCGGGCGAACTTCTGATGACTATCCGCCCCTATATCCAGAAGTTCCATTCCTCCGAATACATCAACGCACTGGCTAACGGCGACATCTGCCTGGCGATCGGCTGGTCCGGCGACGTGCTGCAGGCCCGCGACCGCGCGGCGGAAGCCGACAACGGCGTCACCGTCGAGTATTCGATCCCGAAGGAAGGCGCCCTGATGTGGTTCGACCAGATGGCCATTCCGGCCGACGCGCCGCACAAGGATGAAGCGCATGAATTCCTGAACTACATCATGCGCCCCGAAGTCATGGCCAAGGCATCCAACTATGTCTACTACGCCAACGGCAACAAGGCCTCCCAGGAGCACCTGAACGAGGACGTGATCGGTGACCCGGCGATCTATCCGCCGGAAGAGGCGGTAAAGAACCTCTACACGATCAGCCCTTATCCGCCGAAGGTGAACCGCGTGCTCACGCGCACCTGGACGACTGTCAAAAGCGGCCAGTAAGCCGCACCAGGCTGCCGGGCCTTACCATGGCCCGGCCAGTCCGTGTTTCGGATGGGTCTCTTAGGGGCGGGGGATTGTTTTGGCGAAGAAATCAATAGGACCTGTGCGCCGGGAATTCAGTCCCTGGGAGCACCCGGACCACCCGCCCTTCATCGAATTCCGCAACGTGACCAAGAAGTTCGGTGACTTCGTCGCCGTCAACAACCTGTCCCTGGAAATCTATGAGCGCGAATTCTTCGCGCTGCTCGGCGGTTCGGGATGCGGCAAGACCACGCTCATGCGCATGCTGGCAGGGTTCGAGACGCCGACCTCCGGCCAGATCTTCCTGGACGGGCAGGACATGGCCGGCATTCCGCCTTACCGGCGTCCTTCCAACATGATGTTCCAGTCCTATGCCCTTTTCCCGCATATGAGCGTGGAGAAGAACATTGCCTTCGGCCTGAAGCAGGACAAGCTGCCTGCCTCGGAAATCGATGCCAGGGTGGCGGAAATGCTGCGGCTGACCAAACTGGAGCAATTTGCCAAGCGCAAACCGCACCAGCTGTCCGGTGGCCAGCGCCAGCGTGTCGCGCTCGCCCGGTCCCTCGCCAAGCGGCCCAAGGTACTGCTGCTCGACGAACCGCTCGGGGCGCTGGACCGCAAGCTGCGCGAGGAAACCCAGTTCGAGCTGATGAACCTGCAGACGGAGCTCAAGGTGACCTTCCTGATCGTCACCCACGACCAGGAGGAAGCCATGACCGTCGCCGACCGGATCGCCGTGATGGACAAGGGCGAGCTGGTCCAGGTGGCGACCCCGGCCGAGATCTACGAGGCGCCCAGCTCCAAGTTCGTGGCCGATTTCATCGGCGACATCAATCTGATCGAAGCGAAGATCACCGAGAAATCCGCGGACGGGGTCCGGCTGCAGCCGGTAAAGGGCGGTTTCACGATCGACAGCGACCAGACCAGCGATGCCGATGTCGGCGACACCGTCTGGTATGCCATCCGACCGGAAAAGGTCCGCATCGCCCAGGGCCGTACGGAAGAGGGCGCGGTCAACCAGGTGGGCGGTGTCGTCTGGGACATCGGCTATCTCGGCGACGTGTCGATCATTCATGCCAAGGTGGGAGCGGACCATCACGACACGCTGCGTGCGACCTTCGCCAATGTCTCCCGCATGGTTGAAAACCCCATCACCTGGGATGACGAAGTCGTCCTATCGTTCGGCCGGGACGCGGGCGTCATCCTGAAAGGCTAGGAAAGGGACGGGAAACAGCAATGGAAGAAAAGGCTGTAGCTCCTGCAAGGCGGACCCTGGGTGGCTGGCTTCTCATTGCGATGCCCTATCTCTGGCTGCTGATCTTCTTCCTGGCGCCGTTCCTGATCGTCTTCAAGATCTCCCTGTCCCAGGTGGCGATCGCCATCCCGCCCTATGTTCCCACCTTCGATCTTGCCGGGGGCTGGCAGGTTTTCACGGACAATCTCACCGAGTTTTCGTTTGAAAACTACGTCTGGCTGACCGAAGACGATCTCTACTGGAAATCCTATATTTCCTCGGTGATCATCGCCGGCATTTCGACGATGCTCACCCTGTTGATCGGCTACCCGATCGCCTATGGCATGGCGCGTGCGCCGCACCGGCTGCGGCCGACCCTGCTGATGCTGGTAATCCTGCCCTTCTGGACCAGTTTCCTCATCCGCGTCTATGCCTGGATCGGTATCCTCAAGAACGAAGGGCTGCTCAACCAGCTTCTCCTGACGCTCGGCCTGATCGACGAGCCGCTGGTGATCCTGAACACCAACATGGCCGTCTTCATCGGCATCATCTATTCCTACCTGCCGTTCCTTGTCCTGCCGCTCTATGCGAGCCTGGAGCGCCTGGACGTCAGTCTGCTGGAGGCCGCGGAGGATCTTGGCTGTCCGCCCTGGAAGGCGTTCTGGAAGATCACCGTGCCGCTGTCGCTTCCCGGCGTGATCGCCGGCTGCTTCCTGGTGTTCATTCCGGCGGTCGGTGAATTCGTCATTCCGGATCTTCTTGGCGGCTCCAACACGCTGATGATCGGCAAGACCCTGTGGGTCGAGTTCTTCAACAACCGCGACTGGCCGGTGTCCTCGGCGGTTGCCGTTATCCTGCTGATGATCCTGGTGATCCCGATCGTGCTCTTCCAGAACCAGCAGCAGAAAATTGCGGAGAGAGACGGATGAGGCGCGGCCCGACCTGGTTCAACATCACCTCTCTCGTCCTGGGCTTTTCGTTCCTCTATCTGCCCATCGTGCTCCTGGTGATCTATTCGTTCAACGAAAGTCGTCTGGTCACGGTCTGGGGCGGGTTCTCGACCAAGTGGTATGCGTCGCTCCTGCACAACGACCAGCTTCTGGATGCGGCCTGGGTGACGCTGCGTGTGGCCTTCGCGTCCGCGAGCATCGCCACCGTACTCGGCACCCTGGCCGCGCTCGTGCTGGTGCGCTCCGGACGTTTCGTGGGACGCTCGCTTTTTCGGGCATGATTTTCGCGCCGCTCGTGATGCCGGAGGTGATCCTCGGTCTCTCCCTGCTGCTTCTGTTCGTGGCCATGGACCAGTCGCGCGGTTTCTGGACCGTGATGCTGGCGCACACCACTTTCGCCATGTGCTATGTGGCGGTCGTCGTCCAGTCGCGGCTGGTGGGTTTCGACCGGTCCATCGAGGAAGCGGCGGAGGATCTCGGCTGCCCGCCCGTCAAGACCTTCTTCCTGATCACCCTGCCGATCATTCTGCCCGGTGTCGTCGCCGGCTGGATGCTGGCCTTCACCCTGTCGCTGGACGATCTTGTGATCGCCAGCTTCACCACCGGGCCGGGCGCAACCACGTTGCCGATGAAGATCTACTCCCAGGTGCGGCTCGGGGTAACGCCGGAAATCAATGCCGTCTGCACCATTCTCGTCGCACTGGTGACCGTCGCGGTGATCGTCGCCTCGATCGTCACCAAGCGCCAGCAGGTGCAAAGGGAGCGGGATGAACGGGCGGCGTTTGGCGCGGAGGGCTGAACCGGCCGCTCATCCGGAGCGTGGCGGGCGGAACAGGTAGATGACCAGCCAGACCGGCACGACGATGACGGCGCCCAGGATCATGTTCGGGATTGCCCAGTCCCGGAATTCGATCATGTAGATCCAAAGCTCCAACGGGCTGAGGCCGACCGATCCGAGAATGTCCTGCGCCGTAATATTGACAAACGAAAGCCCCGCACCGACCAGAAGGGAGATGACCGCGATCTTGAAAACTGTCACCAGGAAGGGATACACAGCTGTGTGTTTCTTTCGTTCGTCCCATTGAACAAGGTCCGCGTCCGTCAGGCGGTAACCTGCCGACGCAGCGCGCCAATTCTTTGCCTTAACAATTTAAAAACCATAAACAACCTGGCAAAAACGATGCAGCACAGCAGGGACGTTGACCCTTTGGAAGAGCCGGAATTGCTCAAATCGATTAAGTGACGGTTCAGTCATGTTTTTCGCTGCATTGCATCAAAGATAACTTGACCGAAGTGGAACTAGCGGTGAATGTGCCGCCCATGCGCCTAACGAGACTGAGTGGGAGTGAAAGATGAACAAAATCTACCCGGATGCAAAGACAGCCTTGGAGGGGCTGACTTTCGACGGCATGATGGTGATGGCCGGAGGGTTCGGTCTGTGCGGTATTCCGGAAAACCTGATCGTCGCCCTTCGGGAGTCCGGAACCAGAGACATCACGGCCATTTCCAACAATGCCGGCGTCGACGACTTCGGTCTCGGTCTCCTGCTGCAGACGCGCCAGATCAGGAAGATGGTCTCGTCCTATGTGGGCGAAAACGCCACGTTCGAGAAGCAGTACCTGAACGGCGAGCTGGAACTTGAATTCAATCCGCAAGGCACGCTGGCCGAGCGCATCCGCGCAGGCGGAGCGGGCATCCCGGGCTTCTATACCAAGACCGGCGTCGGCACGCTGATTGCCGAGGGCAAGGAACACAAGGACTTCAACGGCGAGACCTACATCATGGAGACCGGCCTGGTCGCGGACCTGTCGCTGATCAAGGCATGGAAGGCCGACAAGGAAGGCAACCTGATCTACCGGAAGACCGCGCGCAACTTCAACCCGATGATGGCGACCGCCGGCAAGGTCTGCGTGGTGGAAGTGGAGCAGCTGGCGGAGGTCGGTGAACTCGATCCGGACCACATCCACACCCCCGGCATCTTTGTCGACCGTATCGTCGTCGGCACTCACGAAAAACGCATCGAAAAGCGCACCACGCGCGCAGCCTGAGGAGGATCACATCATGGCCTGGACTCGCGATGATATGGCAAAGCGCGCTGCGCAAGAGCTTGAAGACGGTTTCTACGTGAACCTGGGGATCGGTATCCCGACCCTGGTGTCGAACTACATCCCGGAAGGCGTTCATGTGACGCTGCAGTCCGAAAACGGCATGCTCGGCATGGGCCCGTTTCCCACCGATGAGGAGGTTGATGCCGACCTGATCAATGCCGGCAAGCAGACGATCACCGAGCTGCCCAAGACGAGCTATTTCTCGTCTGCCGACAGTTTCGCCATGATCCGCGGCGGTCACATCGACCTGTCGATCCTCGGCGCCATGGAAGTCTCCGAGAAGGGCGACCTCGCCAACTGGATGATCCCGGGCAAGATGGTCAAGGGCATGGGCGGCGCCATGGATCTGGTGGCCGGTGTCAAACGGGTGGTGGTCATCATGGACCATACGTCCAAGGCCGGCGATCCGAAGCTCCTGAAGGAGTGCTCGCTTCCCCTGACCGGCGTGCACTGCGTCAACCGGATCATCACCAATCTCGGTGTTTTCGACGTCACTGAAGACGGCCTGAAAGTCGTCGAGCTCGCACCGGAGGTGACGCTTGACGAAGTGAAGGAAAAAACCGAAGCGGCGATCGCTTGACATAGGACGCGGCCCGAGCCGATCGCCATCCTTGATGGTATGAGGGCGTCCGCCTAGCGCGCGGGCGCCCTTTTCGTTTCAATCTTACGGGGCCGTACTCAGACGCGTATCGAGATCCAACATCCGGCGCTACTCCGCTGCGTGTTTCTCGCGCAGGGAAACCGGCTTGAGGGCAGGATAGTCCTGATCAGTCAGCGTTTCCTTTGACAGAAGCAGGGCGGCGCCTTCATCGAGCTCCTTGCGGTGAGCATTCAGCAGCTCCTTGGCGCGCATGAAGGCGGCTTCCACCCTCGTCTTGATGGCGAGATCAATTTCACGCTGCGTCTGCTCCGACACTTCGCTCACGTCGCCGGAGGGCTGACCCAGGAAGTTCTGACGCTGGGTGGAATAGGCGCGGTTGCCGAGGGACTTTTCCATGCCGTAGCGCATGACCATGTCGCGGGCGACTTCCGTTACCTTTTGCAGGTCGTCCGACGCTCCCGTGGAGATTTCCGCGAAGACGATTTCCTCCGCCGCCCGTCCGCCCATCAGCACCGCCATGCGGTTCTCCAGATCCCTGGTCGACAGAAGGAAGCGGTCTTCCGTGGGCCGCTGCATCGTATAGCCGAGGGCGCCGATGCCGCGCGGAATGATCGAGATCTTGTGCACCGGATCGCAACCCTCCAGGTTGGCGGCGACCAGCGCGTGGCCCATCTCGTGATAGGCGACCGTCTTGCGCTCCTTGTCGGACAGGATCCGGCTGCGTTTCTCAAGCCCCGCGACCACCCGTTCGACGGCTTCGTTG
This sequence comes from Roseibium salinum, assembly GCF_026240905.1. Lineage (NCBI taxonomy): Bacteria > Pseudomonadati > Pseudomonadota > Alphaproteobacteria > Hyphomicrobiales > Stappiaceae > Roseibium > Roseibium salinum. The sequence continues at coordinate 2,675,947 of NZ_JAPEVI010000003.1, read as the reverse complement.
AAGTCCTGCTGGGACACCTTGTCGGCCTTTCGCCGTGTGGCGAGCAGGGCGGCCTCGTTGACGAGCGTCGCAAGGTCCGCGCCCGAGAAGCCGGCGGTGATCTGGGCCACCTGGCCCAGGTCCATGTCCGGATCGAGTTTGATCTTCCTGACGTGAACCTCGAGGATCGCGCGCCGCCCGATCTTGTCGGGGCGGTCCACGAGCACCTGACGGTCGAAGCGCCCGGCCCGCAGGAGGGCCGGGTCCAGGATCTCCGGCCGGTTGGTGGCCGCCAGGAGAATGATCCCGCTGGTGGGATCGAACCCGTCCAGTTCGGTCAGCAGCTGGTTGAGCGTCTGCTCCTTTTCGTCGTTTGAGCCCATGCCTCCCATGGACCGGACCCGGCCGAGCGCGTCCAGTTCGTCGATGAAGATGATGGCGGGCGCAGCCTTGCGCGCCTGTTCGAACAGATCACGCACCCGCGCCGCGCCGACGCCGACGAACATCTCGACGAATTCGGAGCCGGAGATGGAATAGAAGGGCACACCGGCTTCGCCGGCAACCGCCCGGGCCAGAAGCGTCTTGCCTGTTCCCGGAGGCCCGACCAGCAGAATGCCCTTGGGGACGTGGGCGCCCAGGCGGCCGTAGGAGCCGGGGTCCTTCAGGAAGTCGACGACTTCCACAAGCTCAAGCTTTGCCTCGTCGACGCCGGCAACATCGTCAAAGCGGACGGGAACGCCTGTTTCGACATAGACCTTCGCCTTGGATTTGCCGACGGTCATCATGCCGCCGAAGCCCTGCTTTTCGGCAAAGCGGCGGATGAAGAACGCCCACAGGCCGAACAGCAGCAGCACCGGAAGAACCCAGGAGAGAATATCGCGGATAAAGGTGCTCTGGATGACGCCGGTGAATTTCACATCATACTGGCTGAGCTCTTCGGCAAGCGGCAAGTCGACGCGCGTGGTGACGAAATACTGCCTGCCGTCCTCCAAAGGCTGCCTGAACTTGCCTTCGATGGTGTTTTCCTTGATCGCGATCTCTTCGATCTTCCGGTCCTTGAGATACTGCTCGAACTGGCTGTAGGGAATGGACTCGACGTTCTTGTAGGCCACCCACCAGCTCTGGAACAGGAACACGAGCATGAGCGCGATGACCGCGTACCAAAGATTGATCTGGTGCTTCTTTTCCATCGAAAATCCGTCCCGGCGATGTCGTGGCGATACCGCCATTGGGACAACTCGCCCCGCAAGTGTCAAGTCATTGGAAATTCTTCTGCAAATGCCTCCAGGCGGGCGCGGTCGCTCAAGCGGCGCCGCCCGTTGGATCTCATCGGTGCACTTCCGGACCTGTACTAGCTCTTAGCGGCTGCAAGCTGGCGTTTGGACAGTCTCGTGCGGAAGGAGGAAGCGCTGGAGCGGGCCAGGTAGATCACCGGGATCAGGCCGACGAGAACGATAGCCAGCGAGGGCAGGGCGGCTTCCTCGAAGGCCTCTCGGGAAGCAGCTTCGAAAACGGTGGTGGCCAGGGTCTCGAAATTGAACGGGCGCAGGAGGATCGTCGCGGGCAGCTCTTTCATGCAGTCGACGAAACTGAGCAGGGCGGCGGACAGCAGGACGGGTTTGAGGATCGGCAGGTGCACCTGACCCAGAATCTGGCTGGTGTTGCGCCCCAGGGTCCGCGCGGCCATGTCCAGATGCGGGGTTATGCGGCCAAAGCCGCCTTCCACCTGTCCGTAGGAGACGGCAAGGAAACGCACCACGTAGGCATAGACGAGCCCCGCTCCGCTCCCCAGGAACAGGAGCCCGGTGCTGATGTCGAACCAGGCCTCCATGCGGGCGTCGAGGAAATTGTCGAAGCTGGCCATCGGAACCAGGATGCCGATAGCCAGAACCGTGCCGGGAATGGCATAGCCGATCGACGCGAGGCGGACTGCGACGCTCAGCAGTCCCTTTCTGTTGAGGCGCAGGGCATAGGCCAGCGACACGGAAATGACGACGGTCAGCAAGGCCGCCACTGCGGCCAGGCTGAAGCTGTTCCACACAGAGGTCAGGAAAGCGCCGGAGGAAAGGTCGTCGAGCCGCCGGCTGGCCCTGTCCGCCAGGAGAAGCCCGGGAACGACGAAGCCGAGAATGATCGGCACAACGCAAAGGATCAGTGCCAGAGTTCCCTGCCATCGGTTCAGGTCGAACCGGGTGGGCGGGTGGTATTTGCTGCCGCCTCCGGTGTGAAAGCGCTGCTTGCGGCGTCCGAACCGCTCCACCCACAGGAGCGCAAACACCATCAGGAGCATGGCCAGGGCAAGCTGCGCCGCTCCGCCCAGGCTGGAGCGGTTCAGCCATGTGTCATAGACCGAGAAGGTCAGGGTCTTGACGCCGAAAAACGTCACCGCGCCGATATCATTGAGGCACTCCATCAGTGCCAGCGAAACTCCGATCGCGATCGCCGGACGGGCAAGCGGCAGGGCGATACGGAAGAACATTCCATAGGGCGAGGATCCGAGCGTGCGGGAGACATCCAGCATGGAGGCCGACTGGATCAGAAAACTCGCCCGGGTGGTCAGGTAGACGTACGGGTAGAGCACCACGCCCATGACGAAAATGGCGCCGCCCAGAGAGCGGATTTCCGGAAACCAGTAGTCCCGGGACGTCGTGAAGCCGAAGATGTCGCGCAGCAGGCCTTGAACCGGTCCGGTATAGTCAAGCACTTCCACATAGGCGAAGGCGACGATGTAGGTCGGAACCGCGAGCGGTACCAGCAGCGCCCAATCCAGGATCCTGCGGCCGGGAAACTCGCACATCGTCACCAGCCACGCGGTTCCCACCCCGGCGATGCCGGTAATCAGGCCGACGCCCAGCATCAGAAGCAGCGTCGTCTGGACCGCCCGCGGCAGCACCGATTGCAGCAGATGGCCCCAGACATCTCCCGTGGGCGCCAGCGCGATCGACACGATGGCGGCCATCGGCAGCAGCACCATCGCTGCAACTGCGAGTGCGGCAATGCGCCAGAAACGATCGGCAAATGTGAGGGATGGCGTGCGCAGCAACGAGGGTCTTTTCTCTATCGGTTTATAGGGTGCGGACTCATAAATGAGGACGAAATGGCATGAGATTGGCGAAACACCGTTAGGAAGGGTGCGCAGAGCGGGCTGTGTGCCCGGTCAAGCGCGCTGACGAAGCGGGGTGAAGCCATTTTCATGTCCTTCGGATTTGACCGGATTGTGCCTCCTCTACGTCGCGAAAGGCTTGAAAATGGGCCACATTTCCTACGCTTCCGCTTCTTGAGGACGCGCAATCCGCCTCAAACCATTTCATCCTCATTTATGGGTCCGCACCCTAGACTTCAGGGAAGTAAAGCCAATCGGGTCAAAATGCAAAAAAGCGCCGCGGGAGAGCGGCGCTTTCTCTTGTTTGCGTGTGGCGGGCTCAGGAAGCCGGACCGTCATCGAAGCCGACGTTGTCGACGATCTCGCTGGCCTTCTTGCGGTTTTCCGCGATCTCCGCCAGAGACAGCGAGTCCTTTTTCAGCTCGCCCCAGCTCTGAACGCGCTCGGAAACCTCGACGCCCGGCTTGACCGGATACTCGTAATTGGCTTCCGCGTAGATCTTCTGCGCTTCGTCGGAGGACAGGAACTCGATCAGTTTGAGCGCATTTTCCGCGTTCGGCGCATGCTTGGCCAGAGCGACACCGGACAGGTTGACGTGGCTGCCGCGACCTTCGGAGTTCGGGAACAGAATGCGGACGCTATCGGCCCACTCCTGCTGCTCCGGCTCTTTCTCGTTGGTCTGCATGTGGCCCATGTAATAGGTGTTGCCGATCGAGATGTCGCACTCGCCCGCATAAACGGATTTCACCTGCGAGCGGTCGTTGCCGGACGGCTTGGTGGCAAGGTTGTCACGGACGCCTGCCAGCCATTCTTCGGTTTTTTCCTCGCCATGGTGAGCGATCATCGAAGCGATGAGGCCGATGGTGTAGGAATGCTGACCGGAGCGGGTGCAGATGCGGCCCTTCCACTTCGGGTCGGCCAGCTCTTCATAGGTGATCGTGTCCTGCTCGACCCGGTCCTTGGACGCATAGATGATCCGGGCGCGGTTGGTGAGGCCGATCCAGTGGCCTTCCGGATCCCGGAACTCTGCCGGGACGTTCTCGTTGACGACGTCCGAAGTCACCGGCTGGGTAATGCCGAGCTGCTTGGCGCCGTCGAGGCGGCCGATGTCGACGGTCAGAAGTACATCCGCCGGAGAGTTTTCGCCTTCCGCGGCAATTCGCTCTCCAAGACCCTTGTCGGCAAAAACCACGTTCGTGGTGATGCCGGTTTCCGCGGTGAACGCATCCAGCAGGGGCTGGATCAGGAACGGCTGGCGGTAGGAATAGATATTCACTTCACCGTCAGCGAACGCGGGCGCCGCAGCAAAGGCCGTCGTAGCCAGCGCAACGGCGCAGGTAACGGAGCGGAGTGTGGAACGCATCTAGGTCTCCCATATTATCATGATTTCATGCTTCAGCGGGTGGCTTCAGCCTTGGCCGGGACTATGTCCCCAACAGGCGCGCAAGTCAATAAATCCAGTAAAATCAATACTTTAGAATGATTCAAAAGTAATTGGAAGTTTCCACTCCACAATCGGGCCCAAAACCGGTGAAAAAACAAGAGTTTAATTCTCACCTTTTGATCCGGTGAAGGGAAAGGCAAGGCCGATCAAGTCTGTGTTACCGGGCGCGGGCCAAAGTGTCACACCCAGGAAAGAGCCTTCTTCAGGAACGCGGTGCCGCCGTCGCGCTGCCATTCCCCATGCGCCATGATGACCCGCTCAGGCGCCCAGGCGAGGATCCTCGCCTTGCAGCTCCGGGCCTTGCGGCGGTTGAAAAAGGTGAGCCGCCATTCCAGCGGCGCGTGGCCCTTGCCTTCGACGATACCCCAGAGCCGGGCGAGCCACCGCTGCCAGGGTTTCCAGTGTTCGGCCAGGAAGCGTTCGGAAAAATGCTCGCTGAGGTCAGCAAGGATCGCGGTGCGGGAAGGGCGGTGAAAGAACACCAGTTCGTCCATCACCGGTGACCCGGCGAAGCGGACCATGTCGATCCGGTCGTCCCAGGCCGCGGGGACGGTGTCGTCCAGCGGCGCCTCGAAGGTCAGGTCCCGGCGTTTGTCGATGGTGCTCTGCGGGCCCCAAAGCCTGGCGTCCGGATAGGCCTTCTGCCAGTCCTGCAGGTAGAGGTGATGGATCTTGTTCGGGCTGACAAGGTGCGCCGGCGCGCCGAGGGTCTCGATCTGCCGCTTCACATCATCGCTCAAGGCGATCGGCGACCATACCCAAAGACCGCCTGAGGGAAGCGCGACAATGACGCAGCGGGTCGGATAAGGGTAGCCGTAGAAGGGGACGAGGTCCCCTTCCAGGATCCAGATATTCTCCGCAACCTTGATTGCGGGCCGGTCCATTATTCGGACAGGACGCGCTGGGTCGGAAAGATGATTTCGACAAGCGTGCCCTGATCCGGCGTGGAATCGATGTGGAAGCTTGCCCGGTTGGCTTCGACCAGTGCCTTGGTAAGCGGCAGGCCGAGCCCGGTTCCCCCGCCGCGGCTGGCCGTGTGGAGCTGGCGGAACGGTTCAAGCGCGGCCGCCAGCTGCTTGGTGGTCATTCCCGTCCCGGTGTCCCGGACGCGGAGCGCGACCTCGCCGTTGCTCTCCAGCGCCGTCGACAGGATCACCTGCCCGCCGGACTTGTTGTACTTGATCGCGTTGGACAGAAGATTGAGGACGATCTGGCGCAGCGAGCGCGCATCGGCCACCACATCGGGCACCGATTCCGGCAGGCTGGCACGGATGATGACCCGCTCCCGGTTCGCCTGCGGCTGCATCAGCGCGACGCATTCATTGATCACGTCATTGGTCGAGACAGCGGAGAATTTCAGGTCGAGCTTGCCCGCTTCGATCTTGGACAGGTCCAATAGATCGTTGATCAGGCTCATGATGTGTGAGCCTGACGTGCGGATGTCCTTCAGATAGTCCTTGTAGCGCTCATTGCCGATCGGCCCGAACCGCTCCTCCATCATGACTTCGGAAAAGCCGATGATGGCGTTGAGCGGCGTGCGGATCTCATGGCTGATCTTGGCCAGGAAATCGGATTTCTGCGAACTGGCGTTCTCCGCCTGGCGCTTGGCTTGGGTGAGTTCCTCTTCCGCCGTCTTCCACTGGGTGATGTCGCGCAGGACCGCGCAGTATTTCGCGTCGTCCCTGGCATTGGTTATCCGGCCGATGGTCATGAACAGCGGGATCAGCCCGCCGGTCGGGTTCTTGCCGAGCACTTCCCTGCCATCGTTCAGGATGCTCGCCACACCGTTGCGTGTCAGGCCGTCGAGATAGTCGGCGGCGGCCCGGTGGCTTTCCGGCGCGAGGAACTCGCTCAGCGGCGCGCCGATCATGTCCGACCGGCTCGCACTGAACAGCGCTTCGGCCGACCCGTTCACCTTCAGAATGCAGCCTTGCTGGTCCAGCACCAGAACACCGTCCGTCGCCGTCTCCAGGATCGTGTCCATTTCGGCGATCTGGTTGCGGGCGCTGTCCAGTTCGGAGCGGATTTCGGCAAAGAAATTCGGCGAAGCCGGTTCAGCATTGCCGGCGGCCTGTTTGCCGGTGCGCTCCGTGATGGAAATCATCAGGCCGTGGCTGCCGTTCCAGGGCACGGCATGCATATGCGCGTCGACGGAAAGCACGCCGCCATCGGACATGCGCACCTTCATGGTCTCGTCGACCTCGCCATCCATGCCGACCGCATCGGGAAGTTCTTCCGCGTCATCGATGAACAGCGCTTCCAGACCGCCGGCCTCCGACAGCTTCGCAATGGACTTGTAGCCAAGCATCCGCAGGAGCGCCTTGTTGGCGTAAAGCACTTCGCGGTCATGCACGATCGCAATGCCGATCGGCAGCCTGTCGAGCAGGCTCGGATCGATCGGCCCTGCCTCCGGCTCTTCCGGCGGCAGATCTTCAAGTTCTTCGACAGCATCCGGTGCATCAAAATCCTCAAGATCTCCTTCCAGGCGCGCCCCGAGCGCTTCGGCGATCTTGCGGAACGCCTGTCGCTCCGGACGGGACAGTCCGGACGTGTCGACCGGAACGACCCGCGGCCTCGCGGTCGCTAGCGGGATGATCTTGCCGCTCGGTTTTTCCGGAGCGGCGTCGATGGAATCGTCGTCTTGCGCTTCAGGCTCGCTGGCAAGGTTCTCTTCGGCTTCGAAAGCAGCGGTTTCTTCGAAGAACTCCCGTTCGTCGTCGTCCTGCCGGTCCAGGCCGGCAGCCACTTCTTCCAGTGCGCGGCCGTCTTCTTCCACGATGTCGAAATGGGTTTCCTCAAATGAGGGAACCGGCTCGAACTCCTCGTCCTTGACCTCGTCACCTGTCTCAGCTTCGCCAGCGTCGACGTCGACCGCCTCGGTAGCGGCAGCCTCATCAGCCTCATCAGCCTCAGCCGCGGCTTCTTCGAGCCCCGGCACAGGGGGCGCTTCGCCGGAGGCTGCCTGCTCGGCGTCAAACAGATCCCGCGGCTTTACCTCCACGGCCTTGTAGGACTTGGCGAGCGTCTTGACTGCGCTTTCGATCTCCGCGGGCTTCAGCGGCGCGGGGCCGGAGATGCCGGTGAGTTCTTCTTCGGCTTCCGCCTGCCCATCATCCTCCTGCTCATCTTCCATGGACGGTTCGTCAGGGGCCGGTCCGGTCTCTTCGAGCGGCGCGTCCGCGTCGGCCTCGAAGGTCGTTTCCTCTTCAGCGGCGGTCAGGTCTTCGGTACGCTCATCGTCCATGGGCGTCGGAGCTGTCCCGGCTTCGCGGTCCGTCTGGTTCCCGGCATCGTCCGACTGGGCCGTTTCGGCCGGCTGTTCCGGCTCCTCGGGCTGTTTCCGGATCTGGGGCGTCTTTGCCGGGGACTTGCTGGTGAATTTCGCCAGGGAACCGACCAACGCGGCGGCACTGGCGCCCAGAAAGGTTCTGCCGCTGAAAGTGTCCGGTTGCGCCGGTTTCAGATCGGCAATTGTTTCTTTCGCCTCAACCGGGGCTTCCTGCCGGACGTCTTCCGCTTCAGGCTGCTCTTCAGCCGTGGCGGCGATTTCTTCCGGAGCGGCCGTGTCCTCGGTTACGCTTTCTTCGGCGCCGACTTCTTCGGAAGCGGATTCCTCTGATACAGTTTCCTCAGCACCGGCGTCTTCTTCTGTGTCCGCCTCATCCTCGGCGACAGGGTCCGGAGCCTCTGCCGCGATATTGGTATCGTCTTGCGGGCCGGCTGTTTCCTCGGCAGGTTCATGCTCCGCGTCTTCGACCGCTGCGGCGAGATCTTCGGCGCCGCTGTCGGCTTCCTCGTCGTCAGCGACGGGCGTGGCGGCGAACGCCTCGTCGAAGGCGGCCAGCGCCGGGCTCAGAAGATTTTCCTTGTCCTCGACCGCATCGGCCGTGCGGCAGACACCGAAACCGCGATAGCCCTCGAATTTTCTGTTCCGGTCGAAGGCGGGCAAAGCGGCCATGTCGACGGGAACCCGCAGGGGCGCACCGGTCACGGGCCAGTCGACCGTCTTTCCGCTCCAGGTATCCCGCCGGTCGAGCGCCCGGGCGATCAGCCCGCGTGCGTCCAGGCCGAATCTTTCCGCAACCTCTTCCCAGGTCTGTCCTACGATATCTGTGGTTTCAGGGCCCATCACGTCGGAAAACTCGTCCGACAGAAAGGTGAAACGCTGGTCGATGTCCATTTTCCAGGCGAACCGGATCGGACGGCGGCGCGGCTGGAACACGAACCCTTCCCCGGCCTGGGTCGCTGGTTCCTCGGCGGCTGTTTCCTCGGTTGCAGTTTCCGCATCAGCGGGCGCGCCGGCGTCTTCAGGCGCAAGTGCCCCATCTGCCTCGTCTGCCACGGCTTCGACTTCGCCTTCGTCCTCGGCTTCAGCCTCGCCGTCTCCCGTGGCGTCGGTCTCGCCGGTGTCCTCGGCATCCGTTTCCGATGCAGCCTCAGCCGCGACGGGCTCCTGATCGGTTTCGCCGGTCTCCGGTTCTTCGTTTGCTGCTGCAGCCGCAGTTTCTTCGTCTTCGGGAATGTCTTCCGGCTCGGCCGTCAGGTCTTCAACCGTCTCGTCGTCTTCGACGAGGGCAGCCTCATCCGGAGTGTGTAGCTCTTCGTGCCGGCTCTCGGCACGCTCTTCATCCGGCTCGGCTTCATCCGCCCGCACCCACAACGAAGCTTCGTCCGGGGCCTCCTCGCTGTCCTGCGCATCGGGACCGGCGTCTGCCTCGGCCGCATCTTCAAGGCCGGCCTCCGGTTCTGCCTCGCCGGCGGAGCCGGCTTCCGCGTCGTACGGAACACCCGTAATCTCGCCATAGAGCGCACCGGCGGCGAAATCGTCCTCTCCGTCAGCAACGCTTTCGCGCCCGGTTTCGTTTAAAGTTTCCGTGTCTTCCGGCAGCGAGGCGTCCTCAAGGACAATCAGTTTCTGGCCGGGGCCAATCTGAAGGGCGACACCTTCATGAAAGCTGCCGCCGGCTTCCAGCGGTCCGAAGAGGGCTTTCTGGTCTTCCGGCAGGTCCGGGTTCTCGGGGGGGCCTGCAACGCGCCAAGCTGCTCCTCGACCACACCGTTCGTCGTTACGAACACGGTCGACCCGTCGCCCTGCAGGAAATGCGCAAAGCCCGATACCGGGTCCTTTGTTGTCGACAGTCCCTTGTCGCCGCACACGATCAGAGCTGCTGCCTCGCCGTTTTCCAGCTCGACCCGCTTGCACTGGCAGGTCAGCAGCATGACCCTCAGGCCGCGGTAGAACCGAAGGCGGTCGATGCTGAATTTTTCCGTCGGTCCGGATTCGGCAATGCGGGCGATATGCGGGCGGGCGGGGGAGCGTTCCAGGGCCGTCAGTGCGGCAAGGTCGGGCACATTGCGGGCGGAAAAGAACGCCGCCCCGGCGGCATTGGCCCACAGGATGCGTGCGCCGTCCGCCGACCAGAGCCAGGCAGCCCGTTTGTCGGCGACAAGCTGGACCAGATCATCCTTGGCAGTCAGTTCCAGGAATGATTGGGTTTGTTCGTCCATGGCTCAGCTCCAAACTGGTCTGCAACACCGGTCGACAGGGCGTGCGGCTGCCCGATTTGCCTGCCGTGGTAAACGCTCCGTTAATACAAGCAAACACTTGCGTCGTCCACGTAAAGCAAGGTTGCTAAAGGGCTTGCGTGAAGGCGTGGTTAATCAGATGGCGATTTAATTGCTGGATTGCCATCGCCGTGTTACGAATTTTTGGCATGGTAAATTCTAGCCCAAGGTGACAGACCGGCTGATGGTACCACCGCAAGGAAACCGGACCACGGTTTCATGCGTTTTTTCCCCTGTTCAGGAACGATCCCTGAGCCCTGCCGGTTGGTTACTGGAGCAAGGGACATTCCTGCAAACCAATTGAACCGAGGAGCGCCGACATGAGTAAAGACAAGACCGGTTTCGAGGTCCCCGAACAGATGCGCGACTTTGCCGAGCAGAGCGTCGATCAGGCCCGCAAGGCATTTGACGAGTTCATGGATGCGACCCAGAAGGCCGTATCCAAGGCGGAAGACAACGCCAGCGCCATGCAGGCCGGTGCGGCCGACGTGAACAAGAAGGCGCTTACCTACGCAGAAGAGCACGTCAACGCTGCCTTCAACTTCGCACAGCAGCTCGTCAAGACGAACAATGTGGAAGACATGATGAAGCTGCAGCAGGACTATCTGCGCAAGCAGATGGAATCCCTCGGCGAGCAGACGCGCGAATTCTCCAACACCGCGACCAAACGCGCGCAGGAAGCCGCCAAGGCTGCTCAGAAGAAATAACGCATCCGCTCGCGGAGACGTTTCGGCGCGGGGCATTGCCGTCCCGCGCCCTTGTGCGATCCCTTGGCCGCAGTCCCGGAATGTTGCATCGTCGGCCCTGGTGCCGGCGTTCCTGCCTTCGGCAATCGAGACGGCGGATGCCGGCTGACGCGACATTTGTCGCTCAATACCGGCCCGGCGCGGCCCACATGCTACGATTCCCCGACGGAATTTTTGTTGTGCAGTGCAAAATAATGTTGCAATGCAGCGCGAGGCGTACTATGTATGGTTTGCGGATGACGACAGGGACCGCCGGCACACGTATCGGCGGAATGAAAGAACACCAGTGATCGCATCCGAACTCAAGGAGATGAGATCATGACCGACACAAGCACAACGCAGGCCAAGACGTCTGCAAAAACGGCACGCGCCAAAATGAAATCTGCAACGGGCGGCGCTGCCTTCCCGGACTTTGAAGCATTCGCAGTGCCGAACATGGAAGTTCCGGCAGCTTTCCGCGAAGTGACCGAAAAGAGCATCGAGAATGCTCGCGACACTTACGCCAAGGTGAAATCCGCTGCTGAAGACGCAACCGACCTGATGGAAGACACGTTCGAAACGTCCCGCCAGGGCGCCGTTGAATTCAACCACAAGGCTGTGGATGCATTCCGGGCAAACGCAGACGCGACGTTCTCCTTCATCAAGGACATCATGTCCGCGAAGACGCTGTCTGAAGCCATCGAGCTGCAGTCGACTTTCGCCCGCAAGCAGTTCGACGCGCTGAGCACCCAGACCAGGGAGATGCAGGAACTGGCTACCAAGCTTGGTACCGATGTTTCCGCTCCGGTCAAGGAAGCTATGGAAAAGTCCTTCAAGGACCTGAAGGTCAACTGATCCGGTTCAGCCCCGCATGACTGCGGCAAACTGAATTGATGCCCGGGGTATTGCCTCGGGCATTTGCTTTTCAACAGGCGAATTTTGCGAAGATTCCCGCTTGCCGGTTGGAAAAAACGGGGTTAGAAGACGCCCTTGCAAGGGACGCCTCGGCCAAGTATGGTCCGCGCCACCTTGAAAGACCTTAAGCAGACGTAGCTCAGTAGGTTAGAGCGTCGGATTGTGGCTCCGAAGGTCGGTGGTTCGAATCCACCCGTCTGTACCATCCCGCCAAGTGCTAATACCTTGATTTCTCAATAGAAACTCCGCTTGTACCAAGCGGGGAATTTGACGTTTGCCCAAAATTACCGTTTGGTCCAGTGATTTTGAATTACTCTGACGACCGGCATCTTGATTTTGCCCGGCGTAAGTGTTCGGAGCGTGACGCCTGTCTGTCGAATTCAATTGCATCAGCATGCGACCGGCGTAGGTCCGGTGACGATCAACAGCACGGTTGCTGCGCTACGGTTTCTGTTCACGGTGACGCTGAACCGGCGGGATCTGTCGCGAACTCTGGTGATAATTCGCAATCCGAAAATGCCGATAATCCCGGCCCCGCCCGCAGATACTCCACCCCGCCACAGCCAACGCTCAATTGCCCCTCACGGGAATTCCCTGCCCGCCGGCAGGCGCAAGGACGGCGAAATGGAATTCGCCGTGTCCCGGAGCACCGGGAGAATTTCCTTCAGAACCCGCTTCTCGTCATAGCGATGGGATGAGACTGAGCATTGGACGGCGGCAAACGAACGGCCGTCGGGGCCGACGATCGGCGCGGCGATTGCCAGTTCGCCGATGATCATCTGGTCGGCGGCAAAGGCGTAGCCGTCGCGCGCCGCCTGGTCGACGGCGCGGCCGAGTTCGGCGCGGTCGGTGACGGTGTAGGGGGTGAAGCTCTTGAGCGGCCAGGTTTCGAGCGCGGCCTGCCGTTCTGCTTCCGGAAAGGTGGCAATCATCGCGCGGCCGCTGGTGGTCATGAGTGCCGGAATGCGCCGGCCGATGACGGTCGCGGCGAACTGGGTTCTCTTGCACGGCAGACGGTTCACGTAAATGATGTGATCGTCCGACAGTTCCGCAAGGTTCACGGTCTCGCCGAGCTGCTGTGAAAGCTCGATCAGCTTCGGCAGTGCGTGTCCGACCAGCGGGTCCGACCAGTAGTAGGCAAAAGCCAGTTCCAGCCAGGCATGCGAGGGGCGGTAACGGCGCGTCACCGGGTCCTTGTCGAGCATGCCCTCCAGATGCAGCGTGTTGGCGAGCCGCTGGGTCGCGCTCTTGTCGAGGCCGACGAGAGCCGACAATTCGGCGAGCGACAGCTCGGTATGCTGGTCATCGAAAGCTCTCAACAATTTGAGGCCCTTAGCCAGCGAACCGACATAGAGCGTGTTTTGCTTAGCCTTCATGCATGCCTCCTCCGCGAGCAAAAACAAGACTCCACACTTGACAGAACTCGCAGTCCTCCGGATAGTGATAATCATAAAAAGATACAAAGTATCATAATATAATACCTTCCATACAGCAATACGTGACTGCATGTCACCTCAGCAAAGGGAGCAGCGGAATGAAGGGTTCTTTTTTCAAAGCCGTGATTGCGACGACCATGCTGGCTTCGACGGCGGATGGAGCTTTCGCCGGAAAGGCGGACGACACCCTGCATGTGGCGTTCACGAAGGAACTGGAGAACGTCGACAGTTACTTCAACTCCGCCCGCGAGGGCGTGGTACTCATGCGTGCCGTCTGGGACGGCCTCATCTACCGGGATCCGGTCACCAACGAGTACAAGGGCAACCTTGCAACGTCCTGGACGTGGGTCGACGACAAGACACTTGAATTCAAGCTGCGCGAAGGGGTGACGTTCCACAACGGCGAACCCTTCAATGCCGACGACGTCGTCTACACGGTGGATTTCGTCTCGCAGGAATCCAATGGCGTGAAGACGCAGCGCAACGTCAACTGGATGAAGTCGGCCGAGAAGATCGACGACTACACGGTCCGCATCCACCTGAAGGATAAATTCCCGGCCGCGATCGAGTTTCTGGCGGGGCCGGTCGCCATCTATCCCAACGAATATTATGCCGAGGTCGGTCCCTCCGGCATGGGGCTGAAGCCCGTCGGCACCGGTCCCTACAAGGTGACGGAAGTGGTGCCGGGCCAGCATTTCGTTCTGGAAAAGAACGAGGCCTATTTCGATGGGCCGAAGGGCCAGCCGACCATCGGCAAGATCGATATCCGCACCATTCCGGACGTCAATACCCAGATGGCCGAGCTCTTCAGCGGCTCGCTGGATTTCATCTGGCAGGTGCCGGCGGATCTTGCCGAACGCCTCGCCACCATGGAGCAGTTTACCGTCGCAAACGAATCCACCATGCGTGTCGGTTATCTTGCAATGGATGCGGCCGGCCGCTCCGGCGCCGACAATCCCTTCACCAAGCTGAAGGTGCGCCAGGCGGTGAACCACGCAATCGACCGCGGCACCCTCGTGAATGCTCTCCTCAAGGGCAACAGCCAGGTCATCTGGACGCCGTGCTTCCCGAGCCAGTTCGGCTGCGATCAGGACGTGACGCAGTATGACTACGATCCGGAAAAGGCGAAGGCGTTGCTCGCCGAGGCCGGGTATCCAGACGGGTTCTCCACCGAGTTCTATGCCTATCGCGACCGGGAATACGCGGAAGCGATTGCACTTTATCTCAACCAGGTTGGCATCGAGACCGATTTCAAGATACTGCAATATTCGGCCCTGCGCGAACTGAACATGAAAGGCGACGTGCCGATCGCGTTCCAGACCTGGGGCAGCTATTCGATCAATGACGCATCGGCCATGGTCAGCCAGTTCTTCAAGCACGGCGCCCTCGATGATGCCCGCGACGATCAGGTGCTGGCCGATCTCGACATTGCCGACAGCGCGACCGATCCGGAAGTTCGCCAGGAGCATTACACAAAGGCGCTGAAGCGAATTGCGGACGAGGCTTACTGGGCGCCGATGTTCTCCTACAACACCAACTACGTGTTCACGAACGAGGTTGCCTATACGCCGACGGCGGACGAGGTGCTGCGCTTCACCACCATGACCTGGAAATAACCGGGCTCCGCGCCAGCGGCGAGGCTGCCGCCGCTGGCCGGGCACGGAATACTCACGTAAAAGCCAGGGATCTTCTGTCGTGCTGACCTTTATCCTAAAACGGTTGATGCTCGCCGTCGTCGTCGCGCTGACGGTGTCGTTCATCAGCTTCAGCCTGATGTTCCTTTCCGGCGATCCGGCCGCCGCGCTCGCCGGCGAAACGGCGAGCGCCGAGGACATCGAGGCCATCCGGGCGCTCTACGGCTTCGACCGGCCGATGCTGGTCCAATACTGGCAGTGGCTCGGTGCCGCGCTCACCGGCGACCTGGGCGAAAGCTACTATTTCAAGTTGCCGGTCGCCTCGCTCGTGGCCGAGCGCCTTGGCGTCACCATGCTGCTGGGCGTCTGCGGGATTTCCTTCGCGCTGCTGACGGCGGTTCCGCTCGGCGTCGCGGCGGCGATCCGGCCGAACTCGTTCATCGACCGGCTGTCGCTGTTCCTGTCGGTGGCCGGACAGGCGATGCCGAGCTTTTGGTTTGGTCTCATCCTGATCGTGGTCTTCTCCATCAAGCTGGGCATTCTTCCGCCGTCCGGTGCCACGTCCTGGAAGCATTTCGTCATGCCGACGGTGGTGCTGGGCTACTACGCCATGCCGGCCATTATGCGCCTGACGCGCGCCGGCATGCTGGATGTCCTGTCCTCCGACTATATCCGCACCGCGCGCGCGAAAGGCGCGTCGGAGGTCCGTGTGCTCTTCAAGCACGGCCTGCGCAACGCCATCATCCCGGTAGTGTCCCTTGCAGCGGTACAGATGGGCTTCATGCTCGGCGGCTCGATCGTCGTAGAGTCGATCTTCGCGCTGCACGGCGCAGGCTATCTGGCGTGGGAGAGCATCGGGCGCAACGATCTGCCCACCGTTCAGGCTCTCATTCTGATTTTCTCGATGTTCTACATCATTTTCACTTTTCTTGCCGACGTGTTGAACGCCTGGCTCGACCCGCGCATGCGGAGCAGTTGAGATGACGGACCTGGAGACAAACGATCCCCTGCTGCAAGAAATCTCGGGCCCGAGCCCGCGCCAACTGCTCATGCGGCGGGTGCTTGCGCATCAGGGCCTGATGTTCGGCGCCGTCGTGGTCGCCTTGCTGGTTTTCGTCGCGCTGTTCGCGCCGCTGCTGGCACCGCATGATCCATATGCGCAAAACCTGATGGCGCGCCTGAAACCGCCAGTCTTCCTGGGCGGAACGTGGGAATATCCGCTCGGTACCGACCATCTCGGCCGGGACTACCTGTCGCGGCTGATCTACGGCGCGCGCGTGTCTTTGCTGATCGGGGCGGTCGCGGCCCTGATTTCCGGCGTCATCGGCACGGCGCTGGGCGTGGCGGCCGGCTATTTCGGCGGCCGGGTCGACGCGGCCGTTACCTTTCTGATCAATGTCCGGCTTGCCCTGCCCGTGGTCCTCGTGGCCCTGGCCGTCGTCGCCGTGCTGGGCGGATCTCTGCAGATCGTGATCCTGGTGCTGGGACTGCTGCTCTGGGACCGGTTCGCCGTGGTGATGCGCTCGTCGACCCTTCAGATCCGCAGCCGCGAATATGTTGCCGCGGCCCAGGCCATCGGCGCATCGACTCCGCGGGTCATCCTGTCGGAAATCATGCCCAACATCGTTAACAACCTGATCGTGGTGGTGACGCTGGAAATGGCGCACGCGATCCTGCTCGAGGCGGCCCTGTCGTTCCTCGGGGTCGGCGTCCAGCCGCCGACCCCGAGCTGGGGGCTGATGGTCAGCGAAGGCAAGAAGATGATGCTCTTCGAGGCCTGGCTCGTGCTTATTCCCGGTGCGGTGCTGTTTCTGGTGGTGCTGGCGATCAACCTGATGGGCGACGGCTTGCGCGATGTCACCGCCCCCGAGAACAGGAGCTGACCGATGGACAAGCCTCTCCTGAGCGTGCGCAACCTGACGCTGGACATTCCGCTGGCGAGCGGCACACTGCACGCGGTGCGCGGCATCGACTTCGATCTGAACCGGGGCGAGACCCTGGGCATCGTCGGGGAAAGCGGCTCGGGAAAATCGCTGACCTCCCTCGCGATTATGGGCCTGCTCGGCAAGCGGATCCGGCGCAAGGCGGACCGGATGACGTTCGACGGCATCGACCTGACCCGCATCGCCGCGAGGGACCTGCGCAGGCTGCGGGGCGGGCGGATGTCGATGATCTTCCAGGAGCCCATGACCTCCCTCAATCCCGCCTATACGATCGGCGACCAGTTGATGGAGGCGATGCTGCTGCACAAGCCGGCCGGCAGGCGGGCCGCGCGGGCCCGGGCGGTAGAGCTCCTTGAAAAGGTGGGCATCACGGCCGCGGAAAGCCGCCTGTCCCAGTTTCCCCATCAGCTCTCGGGCGGCCTGCGTCAGCGGGTGATGATCGCCATGGCGCTGATGTGCGGTCCGGAGCTGATCATTGCGGATGAGCCGACAACGGCACTGGACGTGACCATTCAGGCCCAGATCCTGAGGCTGCTGTCAGATCTGATCCGTGAAATGAACATGGCGATGATCCTGATCACGCACGATCTCGGCGTGGTTGCCCGGGTCGCCGACAAGGTGGCGGTCATGTATGCCGGCGAGCTGGTGGAAACGGGTCCGGCGGCCAACATCTTTTCCGCGCCCAGCCATCCCTATACCCGCGGCCTGCTGCGCTGCATCCCCCTGCCGGGAAAGACCGAGCGGGGCAGCGAACTGGGCACCATCCCGGGTATCGTTCCCTCTCTGGTGGGCGAGGTTTCCGGTTGCGTGTTCCGCACCCGCTGCGGCTTCGCAGGGCCCGCCTGCCGCGAGGCCGTTCCCCACCATGTGGACGGGGATCACGGGTTCCGGTGCGTTCATCCCGACGGCATGCGCCACGCTGAGGCCACTGCCATCAGTCGGCCGCCCGCTGCTGATGAAACGGCATTAGCGGATCATGTCCCCTCTCCCTTGGGGAGAGGGTTAGGGTGAGGGGGCAAATCCATTCGTATCCTCGAAGCGCTCGCCCCCTCACCCGGACCTGCGGTCCGACCTCTCCCAACGGGAGTGGTTGCTGGGCGATCCAGATGGCTATCTAACCACATATCTAATTCTTATCAGGAGGTTCCGGCATGACAGACAAGACCGTTCTGGAACTGGAAGGCGTCACCAAGACCTACCGGATCAAGCAGGGCGTGATGGGTAAAGTGAAGCCGCTCACCGCCGTGAAGAACGTCTCCCTGTCTCTCTCCCGCGGGGATGTGCTGGGTCTCGTCGGGGAATCCGGCTGCGGCAAGTCCACCATGGCCAAGATTCTGCTCGGCCTGGAGCAGCCGACCTCGGGCCGGGTGCTGGTGGATGGCGAGGAGATCGGCCGGCACGGCCGGCTGGCCCTTGCCCGCCGCATCCAGCCGATCTTTCAGGATCCGTATTCCTCTCTGAACCCCCGCAAGAGCATCGCGGAGATCATTTCCCTGCCGCTGGTGGTGCACGGGATCGGCGACCATGCGGACCGCATGCGGCAGGTCCGTGAGATACTTGATGTGGTCGGCTTGCCTGCCCGCGTCATGAACACCTATCCGAGCCAGATGTCCGGCGGGCAGCGCCAGCGTGTCGCCATCGCCAGGGCGCTGATCATGAAGCCGGAGATCGTCATCTGCGACGAACCGACATCCGCCCTGGACGTGTCGGTCCAGAGCCAGATCCTCAATCTTCTCGGAGACTTGCGCCGGGAATTCGGGCTGACCTATCTGTTCATCAGCCACAATCTGGCCGTGGTCGAGCATCTGGCGACACGAGTGGCCGTCATGTATCTCGGCCGGATCGTGGAAGAGACGGACGTGGCCAGCCTGTTCGACTCTCCGCGCCATCCCTACACCCAGGCCCTGCTGAAATCGGTCCTGACCCCCGAGCCGGGGCTCGGAGTGCCCGATACCCAGCTCGGCATGGCCTATCCCAACCCGATCGCGCCGCCGCCGGGCTGTCATTTTCATCCACGCTGCCCCAGGCGCGGCGCGATCTGCACCTCCACCGCCCCGCATCCGGTCGCAATCCCGGGCGGTCATGTCGAGTGTCATCTCCACGATCCCGATGTGCCGGTCACCGGACGGGTTGCGGCGGCCTGAGCGGAGACGGGACGGATATGACTGAAATTGCCCTTTCGCGGACGCAGACCATCCGCAAGACGGTGGTCGAGACGCCGCATGGTGTCGTCGCCGCTCAAAACAGCCTCGCGGCACGGGCGGGCGCCCGCGTCCTGGCTGCCGGCGGCGACGCGGTCGATGCCGCGGTGGCAACCTCGTTCGCCATCGGTGTGGTCGAGCCCTGGATGAGCGGACCGGTAGCCGGCGGCGCCATGATGCTGTGGCGGGCGGAAGAGGGACGCGCCTACGCCCTCAACCACGGCATGAAATCTCCCGCCGCTCTTAATCCCGCCGACTATCCGGTGACCGGCAAGGGCAGGGCCGGAGATCTCTTTCCCTGGGACAGGGTCAAAGACGACCGGAACGTCCTCGGCGCCAGCGCCGTCGCTGTGCCCGGTACTGTCGACGGGCTCGGCCAGGCCCATGACCGCTTCGGGCGCATGCCGTGGGCGGAGCTTCTGGCGCCGGCCATTGCTCTGGCCGGCGAGGGGCTGCTGGTGGACTGGTACGCTGCGCTGATCATCGCCTCCAGCACCCGAGATCTCGCCAGCGATCCGGACGCGGCGGCTTTGTTTCTGGAAGACGGCCAGTGGCCGACCATCTCGGGCTGGACGGCCCTGGCGGAAAAACGGCTCGACCAGTCGCGCATGGCCGACACGCTGGAGCAGATTGCCCGCAACGGCGCCAGGGAGCTTTATTCCGGCGATGTGGGCGTCGCCATGGTTGCCGACCTGCAGGAAAAGGGCAGCGTGCTCACGCGGGACGATCTGATTGCCTACCGCGCGCAGTTTCAGGATCCCTTGAGTTTCGGCTATCGCGGCGGGCGGATTCACGCCGTGCCGGGTCTTACGGCCGGCCCGACTCTGAAGGCGACCCTGGAAGCTCTTGATCGTCAACCGTTCGGCGGCCGGCCTGACCAAACCACCTATCTCGCCTATGCTGATGCCCTCAAGGCTGCCTACGCGCAGCGGTTTGCAACCATGGGGGACGAGACCGAGAGCTCCGAGGCACCGGCCTGTACGACCCATTTTTCCGTGGTCGACCGGCACGGCAACATGGTCGCGCAGACCCAGACTCTCTTGTCGATTTTTGGCTCCCGGGTGGTGTCGCCTTCCACCGGGCTTTTGATGAACAACGGCCTGATGTGGTTCGACCCGGTTCAGGGCCGCCCCAATTCCCTCGGCCCCTCGAAGCGTTGCCTCATGAATGTCTGCCCGGTGATCGGCGAAGGCGAGGGGCGGCATTTCGCATTCGGAGCCTCCGGCGGCCGCAAGATCGTTTCCGCCGTCTCGCAACTGACGTCCTTTGCCATCGACTTCGGGATGGACCTCGAACAGGTGTTCCACCAGCCGCGGATCGACAGTTCCGGCGGACCGGCCGTGATCGTCGACGACACGCTGCCGGAGGACGTCTTTCGGGCGCTTGCTGCCCGTCACCAAGTGCGCCGGGCCCGGCGCACCGTCTTCCCCTATTCCTTCGCCTGCCCGGCCGGGGTCATGCGCCGGGGGGACATCAACTCCGGCTGCACCGAAATCATGTCGCCGTGGGGCGACGCCGTTTCAGAAGCCGATATTCAGGACAGATAACTTCATGACCCACGATGCCGCGACCAATCTCGCCTCCGCCTATTTCGACGAAGGCTGCTTCACACGCGATCTCGCCGGGCTGGTGGCTTTCGAGACCGAAAGCCAGAACCCGGCCCAGGCGCCGGAACTGCGCCGCTATCTGATGGAGGCGATGAAGCCCCGCCTGGAGGCCGCCGGTTATGCCTGCGAGATATTCGACAATTCCGATCCGGCCGGCGGGCCGCTTCTGATTGCGGAACGGCATGAGGGCGATGACCTGCCGACCGTCCTGACCTATGGCCATGGCGATGTCATCAGGGCCCAGACCGACCAGTGGCGCGAGGGGCTGCATCCGTTCCGCCTTGTCGAGGAGGGGGACCGTCTCTACGGCCGCGGCACCGCCGACAACAAGGGTCAGCACCTGATCAACCTTGCCGCCCTTGAAGCCGTGATTGCCGCCCGCGGACGGCTTGGCTTCAACAGCCGCGTCCTCATCGAGATGAGCGAGGAAGTCGGCTCGTCGGGCCTGGCAGAGTTCTTTGAAGCTCACAAGGACCGGCTGAAAGCCGACGTCCTGATCGCGTCCGACGGTCCGCGGCTGCAGCCCGACCGGCCGACCATGTTCATGGGCTCACGCGGCGGCATCACCTTTGACCTTGTCGTCGACCTGCGCGCAGGCGCCCATCACTCCGGCAACTGGGGCGGTCTGCTGGCCGACCCGGCCATGATCCTGGCGCAGGCGCTCTCCACGATCACTGATGCGCGCGGCCAGCTGAAGATCGCCGAGTGGCGTCCGAACAGCCTGACACCGGCGATCCGGGAGGCGCTGTCGGGTTTGCCGATCGAGAGCGAAGCCGGGCCGGACATCGATGCCGATTGGGGCGAAGAGGGGCTTGCCCCGGCCGAGCGGGCCTATGGCTGGAACAGCTTTGCCATTCTGGCGATGAAGAGCGGCGTTCCGGAAGCGCCGGTCAATGCGATCTCCGCCGGGGCACGGGCCACCTGCCAGCTGCGCTATGTGGTCGGCACGGAACCGGAGGCCGTTCTGCCTTCGCTCCGCCGTCATCTGGACGAGAACGGCTTTCAAAAGGTTCAGATCGTGCCCCATGAACGCGGTTTCTTCCGCGCCACCCGTCTCGACCCGGATCATCCCTGGGTCGCCTATGTGAAGGCATCGCTGATCCGCACCGGCGGCCGGAAACCGCATATCCTGCCCAATCTCGCCGGTTCGCTTCCCAATGACAGCTTTGTCGATATTCTCGGACTGCCGACGGTGTGGATCCCTCACTCCTACCGGGCGTGCTCGCAGCATGCGCCCGACGAACACGCCCTGAAATCCATCAGCCGGGACGCCCTGCGGCTGATGGCCGGGTTGTTCTGGGACATAGGCGAGGGGAATTGCCCCCGGTAATCGGGTCGCGCAGCGGTCAAAATGACAGCCGTGCGTTTTCCTTGACCTGCTTCATGACGAAGAAGGTGCGGGTCTGGCGCACGCCGGGCAGGGCGATCAGTTTCTGGCCGTGCAGCTTGTTGAAATCCGCCATGTCCCGAACGCGGATCTTCAGGAGATAATCGAAATCTCCGGCGACCAGATTGCAGTCGAGAATGTCCTTGATCTCCATGACCGCTCCTTCGAAGGCTGCGAAGCTTTCCGGCGTCGAGCGGTCAAGGACCACGCCGACCATCACCAGTGCGTCGAGACCGACGGAGGCCGGAGCTATCTCTGCCCTCACGCCGGTGATGTGGCCCTGGTCGAACAGGCGCTGTGTCCGCCGGTGGCAGGTTGCCGGACTGACATTCACGCGAGCCGCCAGTTCCGCGTTGGTTAGCCGCCCTTCTGCCTGCAGGGCGCGCAATATCTTCAAGTCTGTGCGGTCGAGTGCTTCCTCGGAAGTTTCTTCCATCTTTTCCCTTCAAAGTGACAGCAATCTGAATTTTCTCGTCGGCTTTGCCCGACAATACGAAATCAGGACCGAAAATTCGAGAACACCTTTCAAGGATTTCTTTCTACCCTTGCCGCCGAAGTCCCAAAGGAGAAACATCATGTCACTTCTCTCGAAATACGAACGCTACCCACTCACGTTCGGTCCGACGCCGATTGAGCATCTGCCGCGCCTCACAGCGGAGCTCGGCGGCTATGTGGAGATCTATGCCAAGCGCGAAGACTGCAATTCCGGTTTGGCCATGGGCGGCAACAAGCTGAGGAAGCTTGAATATATCGTGCCGGATGCGATCGCCTCGGGCGCAGACACGCTGGTGTCCATCGGCGGCGTGCAGTCGAACCACACGCGGATGGTCGCCGCGACCGCCGCCAAGATCGGCATGAAATGCGTCGTGATCCAGGAGAAGTGGGTGCCGCATTACGATGCCGTCTATGATCGGGTCGGCAATATTCTGATGACCCGCCTGATGGGCGCTGACAGCCGCCTCGTGGACGAGGGCTTCGACATCGGCATCCGCAAAAGCTGGGAAGACGCCATCCAGTCGGTCAAGGACGCGGGCGGCAAGCCTTATCCGATCCCGGCCGGTGCTTCGGTGCACAAATACGGTGCGCTCGGTTATGTCGGTTTCGCCGAGGAAGTGGCGCAGCAGGAGGCCGATCTCGGCTTCAGGTTCGACTATATCGTCGTTTGCGTCGTCACCGGCTCCACCCAGGCCGGCATGATCGTCGGCTTCGCCGCACAGAACCGGGCCGACCGCGTCATCGGCATCGATGCCTCCGGAACACTTGACCAGACCCGCACACAGGTCCGCCAGATCGTCGACAACACCGCATCGCTGGTCGATCTGGGCCGCACGGTGAGCGAGGACGAGATCATCATCAATCCGGACTATGCCCACCCTGCCTACGGCGTTCCATCCGAGGAGACCAACGAGGCGATCCGCCTGGCCGCCCGCACCGAGGCGATGATCACGGACCCGGTCTACGAGGGCAAGTCCATGCAGGGCATGATCGACCTGACCCGGAAGGGCTTCTTCCCGAAGGGCTCCAGGGTTCTCTACGCGCATCTCGGGGGTGCGCCGGCGATCAACGGCTACAGCTATTACTATAAGGACGGCTGAGGCCGCGGGGTCCGCCGGCCCGATGCAGTTCATTACGGCCAGAGCGCTTCTTGACGATATTGAGACATTTGATCCAGGCGATTTTGCCCTCTGGCTAGCCCGGATATCTCACCAAAAGAAGTGCATCGGCCCTGACACGACGTGTTGGCGATTTTTTGCACGGTTCAGCTGGATTTAATTGCTAGAAACCTATATTGTGCGTTTGTGCACAAATCTACAATATGGAGATATACCATGCTGGACACCGACACCGCCTTTCTGTCGGCTCGGGTCCCCGTACCGCTGAAAAATCGCTTCAAGTCGCTAGCAGCCCGGCGCGGATTGAAGGTGCAGGATCTCCTCAATCAGCTGGTCGAGGAATACGTTCAGCGTGAGGATCGTCAGGCGCCGGTGGCGACAGAGGTTCTCCGCCGCCTTCGGCACCGTCGCGACGCCCTCTCCGATAGGGGCGTCCGGCACCTTTACCTGTTCGGCTCCGTCGCGCGGGGCGATGCCCGACCGGACAGCGATATAGATCTCGCCTACGAACTGCACCCGAACGTGAAACTGTCGCTGTTCGACCTCGGCAAGATCGAGGACCTGATCAGAACGGCGCTCGCAATCCCGAACGAAATCGATCTCGTGCCGAGGAGCAAAATGTTCAGCCACGTCCAGGACACTGCGTCCGATGATGAGATCCTGGTGTTCTGATGCCGCGCAGTCCCCTTCATCGCCTCCAGGACATTCGCGAGGCCATCGGCGACATCCGGGATTTTGTGGCTGGAATGGATCGCCAGACATTCCTGGCGACACCGGCCGACGACCGGAAAACCTTCAGAGCCGTATCGGCCTCGTTCATCGTGATCGGCGAGTCGGTCAAAGCGCTGCCCGAAGATCTGACATCCCGGCGCAGCGAAATTCCCTGGCGGACGGTTGCCCGTTTCCGGGATCGGGTTGTGCATGAATATTTTCAAATCGACGTGGAGACCGTGTGGGAGACGATCGAAAACGGTGATCTCGAACAATTGCTCGAGGTCATCGAGGACGAAATCCAGGCTCTCGAGGACTGAACGACTCTAAGGCAGCCGGGACCCATTTGACCTTCACCGCAAAATCCTGGCGGACCGTTGTCGGCCGCGGGATCTGTGGCGGGACGGGCGACCTGGATGGGAATGCCGCGGTTGGCGGCCGCGGTCAACAACCGGAGCGCAGGCCGTGGCGGAAATTGGGTCGAGCCCGGCGCGGGGCAGCGCGTTTTCAGTACCACTTCGAGCCTCTTGCGGACCTCAAGTCAGAACGATTATCGCCGTCCCGGCAAGCACCGCAACTGCTCCGAAAAATGCGGGAAAGGTTGGTGCTCGTCCCTCCTTCAGCCACGTAACGGCTGCATCGCCGGCTGAGGCGTTTCATGCTGGAGGAGAAGGCCCTTCAATCCGACCAGTTTAGCTCTTGATCGACGGGTGTTCGGGACAGGAAATCGATCGATGCGGAGGCAGGATTTCTAGTCTGTCAGGGCTTTGATAGACAAGCAGCTGCGCCCGCTTTCTTGGTGATTTTTGGCCCCGCACCGAGATAAAAGGGGAACTGGTATTGGTTCTGAATTCGAATGCCGGAAGAGGCGTGGATTGTGAAATCGCGACGCCATTTCCCGGTCCGCCGGATCGAATTTGCGGCCATACAAGCCATCGACAGAGTCCGAAAACGATCCAATGTGAGGAAGGATAAGCCGCGAGAACACTGTCGGATGGAGCCGGAGAGAGGGATCGCGAGCAATGGCAAGATAAAAGGAAGTGGTGCAAGGCACCCCGAAATCCCAGTCTGCACATCGTGTTTCACCTGCACATGGTTCGAGACCCTATGTGCAGACAGGATAGGCCAACGGTTTGAATATATTCGCAAAAGCATGGTGCAAGAGGTGAGGTTGGTTCTTCCCGCCGGAAATTGCCGCGAGTGGCTGCTTCAATCCGGCAGAGGGCTAAAACTCCGCGGGACCATACTGACTTCAACCCGGTGATGATGCCTATCAGTCCCGACGATGTATTTCATGAAGATGGCCACCCCGTTCCCGAGGTGGCCAATATAATTGAGTTGCCGACTCTTCGCACAGTCTGGAAGTGCCGGACCTTTTTCTTCTCTGGTCGTCTTACGAGTGGTGCCTTGTCCACTCGATCCTTTGCACAATCCGGTATCAGCGCGTGGGAAGCGGGATCCATTCGGCTATGGAGACTTCCGCGTGCTGGAACTGCGGCATCTTGTTGCCGAGGTCGTCCATGTTCTTGACGTCCTGCTCATTCAGGAAGTCCTGAGTGATCAGGGTCGGCGGCACCACGACCTGCTTGCCTGGGTCCTCGCCGGCCAGCATCAGGGCCAGGGTCCGCACACAGACTTCGCCGACCACAGCCGGATTGGTCGCCACCGTGGCTTTCCAGGCGGAGTCCGGTTCGCGCATCGCCGAGATATCGGCGGTGGAAACGTCCGCGGAATAGATGGAGATGTCCTGGCTGAGACCGGATTCGTCGACGGCGATCTTCACGCCCTTGGCGAATTCGTCATACGGCGCGAAGACGACGTTGATCGTTGGGTTGGCCTGCAGGACGGAACGGGCCTGGTTGGCGACCGAATTGGCGATCGGGTTGTCGAGCGTACCAAACATGGCCGCTTCCGTGATGCCCGGATTGGCTTTCTTGACTTCCTTCCAGGCGACATCTCGGCGGTCGAGCGGCGCGATCCCGGGCACGTAGACATAGCCTGCGGTGAAGCTGTCGCCATTGTCCTTGATGGCCTGTTCCAGGGCCAGTTTGCCAAGGAGATAGTCGGACTGCTCGACCTGGGGCACGGAGTCGTTCTCGACATTGACGTCGAAGGCGACGACCTTGATACCGGCATCCACCGCGCGTTGGGCTGCTGCCTTCATGGATTCCGTGAGGCCGTGTTGGATGATGATCCCGTCGACGCCGAGCGCGATGGCCTGGTCGACCATGTCTGCCTGTAGCGCGGCATCCTGGCGACTGTCCAGAACGCGCAGGTCGACACCGAGCGCCTCTGCCTGGCGTTCGACGCCTGAGAGATAAGACTGAAAGAAATCACCGGTCGACAGGTAGCGCACCAGCGCGATCTTGACCTCCTCCGGCTTGTCGAACGGTGCCGGCATGTCGGCCGCAAGAGCCATTCCGCCTCCGGACAGTCCCAGCCCGGCAACGACCGCGAGCTTCATGAATTCACGTCTTAACATGTTGCTTCCTCCCTTTCTGAACGGCGCCTTTTCAGCGTCACGTTGTTCTCCTGCCGCCGCGACGCGAGGACAGGTAGAACGTGAAGACAAGGGCGGCAACGAGTACGGCACCCTTGACGAAATCTTGCATGTAGTAAGGGGCATTCATCATGGTGAGCCCCTGGAGAAGAATGCCGACGAACAGGGCGCCTGCCGCCGTGCCGAAGGCGTTCGGCCGGGCGGCGCCCAGGACGGCAAATCCGATCAGGGCGGCGGCGACGCTGTCGAGCAGCAGGTTGTTGCCCGACGCGATGTCGCCGCGGCCGAGCCGCGCGGCCAGAAGGATGCCGCCGACGGAGGCGAGCATGCCGGAGATCATGTAGGCCATGATCTTGTAGCGCTGGACATTGGTGCCGACGAGGCCTGCCGCACGTTCGTTGGACCCGATGGCATACATCAGCCGCCCGTGGCGGGTGTAGCCGAGGAACAGCCAGATGATCAGCGCGATCAGCAGGAAAACCACCACGGGCATCGGTAGCAGGCGGTCCAGGAAGAAGTCGAAGCGATGGCGCCCGAGCCAGAGGAAGGCATTGGAGAAGGTGCCTTCGGCGACCGACCCGTCGGGCAGGCTCATGCCGGTGGCGATGGAATTGCCCTGGGTCGGGATGCGCTGCAGGCCGATCAGCAGGAACATCATGCCGAGCGTTGCCAGGAGATCGGGCACGCGCATCTTTACGATGAGCAGGCCGTTGACGAGGCCGACAAACGCCCCCATTGCCAGGCACAGAACCACCGCGACGAAGGCGGACTGTTCCAGGATCACCATGGAATAGGCGGACAGCATCAGGGCTGACGTTGCCACGGATCCGATGGACAGGTCGAAACCTCCGACCACCAGCGTGCAGGTGACGCCGAGTGCCAGGACGCCGGTGATGGCCACCGACTGGAAAATGAAGACGGCCGAGCGCGGGCTTGCAAAGCCGCTGGCATAGAGACTGAAGAAGACGGCCAGCCCGAATAGCAGGACGAGGAAGCCGTACCGGATGGCGAGTTCGAGCGCGTTCTTGTTCATCTGGTGCTGTTATCCCGCCATGACCTGCGTTTGTGCCTGATCCGGCCCCGTGCCGTTGGCCGGGGGCCGGCCGGGACCGGAAACATCGGCGACAAGGCTGTTCAGGTCGACATTGCTGTTGATGTATTCGCCGGCAATCTCGGCCTCGTTCAGGACGATGATCCTGTCGGCGATTTCGAGGGCTTCGTCGATCTCGGCAACGAAGACGAGCGTGGTGCGCCCCGCCGCGCTCTGGCGAATGTACTGCCCGATGTCGCGGCGCGCGCCGATATCGACACCCTGGAAGGGTTCGTCCAGGAGTAGGACCCGTGAGGCCTTGAGCAGCCATCGGCCGATGATCACCTTCTGCTGATTGCCGCCGGACAGGGTGCTGATGCCGTCCCTGTCGCTCTGGCACACCACACCGATGCGGTCGATCATGTCGCTGGCTGCCTGCCGCTGCGCTCGCTCGCTCAGGAAGGAAAACCGGCTGAAGGCCTTCAGGAAGGGCAGGGTCATGTTGTTGGCGATGTCGAAATCCGCCACTACCGCATTCACCGCACGGTCCTTTGGCGACATGAAGACGCCCCTGGTAACCGCGTCCGAAGCACCGGAGGGACTGTAGGGGCTGCCGTCGAGCCGCATTGCGCCCTCCGCTGGCGCGGCAAGGCCGAAAATCACTTCGGCAAGTTGCGTGGTGCCGCTGCCCAGAAGACCGGTCACCGCAATCACCTCGCCCTCGCGGGCGCTCAGGTTGATGAGGGGGCTGTCGTCGAACAGACGCAGGTCGCTGATTTCCAGAATGGCCTTGCCGCCGTGCACCGGATCGATGTCGACTTCGGTCATCTGGTGGCCGAGCATCGCGTTGACCGCGCCGACATAGTCGAGCGGGTCGGTTTCGAACAGGCCCGAGATCGCACCGTCGCGCATGGAGACAATCCGGTCGGCCACCCGGCGGATGTCCGACATTCGGTGGGAAATATAAAGGATGGCGACCCCTTCCGCCCGCAGCCGGTCGATCAGCGCAAACAGGCGTTCGGCCTCAGAAGCCGACAGGGAGGAAGTTGGTTCGTCGAGAATAAGCAGTTTCGGTGCGCGGGCCATCGCCCGGGCGATCGCGATCATCTGGCGGTCGGCGACGTCGAGATCCGCGACACGGGTGCGCACATCCATGGTGAGGCCCATGCCTTCGGCGACCTTTCTGGCCTGCCGGCGCAGGTTGCGGTCGTTCACGAACAGGCCGGCGCCTGGCTCGGTCAGCCGATCCAACGTCAGGTTAGTCGCCACATCCAGATCCGGAATGACACCGTCATCGATGGACTGGTGCACCGTGACGACGCCCTTGAAGATGGCGTCCGCAGCATCGGCCGGCTCATAGGGCGCACCGCAGAGCGTGATGTCGCCCGCATCTGCGAAATGGTAGCCGCACAGCACCTTCACGAGCGTCGACTTGCCCGCACCATTGGCGCCCATCAGCGCGGTGACCTCGCCCGCACGCAGCTCCATGTCGATGCCGCGCAGCACGTGGTTGCGCCCGAAGGACTTCTCCAGCCCGCTTAGCTTGCAGGTGACCTCCACCACCGTTCCTCCCAGTCCCAGACGAGCATTTCTCCCACTTGAGATCCGTTACAGCATGCAAGATAGTCATTTGTCAACTCTGTTGACTTTTGAATAATCCTGGCTTTTATTCGGAGCAAATCGGGAGGAAAGAGCAATCAAATGGACAATCCAGACCAGTACCGGCCATTGTCGCCCGAAGAGCTCGCAGAACGTCTTTCAACGGTGCCCGCCATTGCCGGGCGCATCGGTTCGGACCCTGCCGGCTGGCAGGTGAAGGAAGTCGGCGACGGCAATCTGAACCTGGTGTTTATTGTGAGGGGGCCGAAGGGGTCGGTGATCGTCAAGCAGGCATTGCCCTATGTCCGGCTTGTCGGCGACAGCTGGCCGTTGCCGCTCTACCGAGCCTTTTACGAAAACCATGCGCTCGTGCGCCAGGCGCGGCGCGATCCCGGCGCGGTGCCGGAGGTCTACCATTTCGACGAAACGCAGGCGCTGATCGTGATGGAGTTCCTCTCGCCGCACAAGATCCTGCGCCGCAAGCTGATCGACGGCGAAACTGTCGGCGGTCTTGGCGGATTCCTTGGCCGGTTCTGCGCCCGCACGGCGTTCCGCGGGTCCGAGCTGTCCATGAAGAGCGCGGACAAGAAAGCCGACGTCGGGTTGTTTTCGGGCAATGTCGAGATCCCGGCGATCACAGAGGCTCTGGTCTTCACCGATCCATATTACGGCGCGGAGATGAACCATCACACCGAGGGCCTCGACCCGGTGGTGTCCGGCCTGCGCAGTGACGCCCGGCTCAAGGCGCGTGTCCAGCGGCTGCTGATGAAATTCGCCTCTAACACCGAGACGATGGTGCACGGAGACCTGCATAGCGGCTCGATCATGTCGACAAGCGACGAGAGCAAGGTCATCGACCCGGAATTCGTGCAATATGGCCCCATGGGCTTTGATCTCGGCATGCTGGTGGCCAACTTCCTGATGGCCTATTTCAGCCAGCCGGCGCACCGGTACCCGTCAGAACTTGCCGGGTACCAGGACTGGCTCCTGTCGGTGATTGACGAGGTCTTCACAGAATTCGAAGCCGAATTCCGGCGTCTCTGGGAAACGGAGCGGACCGGCATGCTCTACCCGGCCGCCCTGTTCGAGGATCAGGGACAGTCCTCGGCTGACGCATGTGCGGCCCTCCTGGCGGAGATCCGGACCGATGCCCATGGCTTCTGCGGCATTGAGATGCACAGGCGTACCCTGTCGCTCGCCCACAACGCGGATTTCGAGGACATCGAAGACACGGTCCTAAAGCGCCGCCTGGAGGCGCGCAATCTCGAAATGGGCGCAGAGCTCGTTCGCACGTCGGAAACGCTCGGCAGCACTGAAAGACTCCTCGATCTTGCCCGTCGCTTTAACGCAAAGGACATCCTATGAAGGTCAACGGCAAACATTACCGCTCCCTTTGGTGGGACGACGGCAAGGGGGCATTGCAGATCATCGATCAGCGCTGGCTTCCTCACGACTTCCGTATCCAGCAGGTCGACACGCTGCAGGACTTTGCCGACGCGATTGTCGAGATGCGTGTGCGCGGAGCGCCGCTGATCGGCGCGACGGCGGCTTACGGCATGGCGCTCGCCGCCCGTCTCGATCCGTCCGACCACCATCTGGACGAAGCCTTCGCCTTTCTCGACAAGACCCGCCCGACCGCCATCAACCTCCGTTGGGCGCTCAACCGCTGCCGGTCCCATCTAAAGGCCCTGCCGGAAGCCAAGCGCGCCGTGGCCGCGCTGAAGCTTGCGCATGACATTTCGGACGAGGATGTCGAAATCAACCACAGCATCGGCCGCAACGGCCTTGAAATCATCCGCTCCATCGCGGCCGGGAAGAAGGACGGCGAACCGGTTCGCATCCTGACCCATTGCAACGCCGGCTGGATTGCGACGGTTGACTGGGGCACGGCGACCAGCCCGATGTACCAGGCCCACGATTCCGGCATCCCGATCCACGTTTGGGTGGACGAGACCCGTCCCCGGAACCAGGGCGCGCTGACCTCGTGGGAACTCGGCAGCCACGGCATCCCGCACACCTACATCACCGACAATGCCGGCGGTCACCTGATGCAGCACGGCCTAGTCGATCTGGTGATTGTCGGGACCGACCGCACCACCCGCCGGGGGGATGTCTGCAACAAGATCGGCACCTACCTGAAGGCACTGGCAGCCAGCGCCAATAGCGTGCCTTTTTATGTCGCGCTGCCGTCCCCGACCATCGACTGGGCTGTCGATAATGGTGTTGCCGAAATCCCGATTGAGGAACGGCTCGAACGGGAAGTAACCCACATCCAAGGCCTAACGGAAGAGGGCGGCATCGGCGAACTGCAGGTGACACCCGTCGGCACGCCCGGCGGCAATCCGGCTTTCGACGTGACGCCCAATCATCTGGTGACCGGTCTGATCACCGAACGGGGTGTCTGCGAGGCAAGCGCGGAAGGCCTTGCCGGCCTATTTCCGGATCTCAGCAAGCTTGCCGAGAGCGCATGACCGGCAGCTCCGGCAAGTTCCGTCCGCTGGAGGGACGGGCGGCCATGCGCGCCCGGTCCCAGGACGAGGCGATCATTGAAGTCACCTGGTGCTATTACCAGGAAGGCATGAACCAGAACGAGATCGCCGAGCGCCTCAGCATTTCGCGCGCGACCGTCGTCAACTACCTGTCCGAGGCGCGTCGACGCGACTACGTTCGGATCAGTCTGAACAGCGATGTTTTCCGGAACCAGAAACTGGCGCGGCGCCTGGTCGACCGGTTCGGCCTTCAAGACGCCATTGTGGTTCCCTCGGCGCCCGGCGGGTCCGATCAGTCCCTCGACCGGGTCACCCGGGTCGTGGCCGACTGGCTTCCGAGCTTGCTGGAACCGGGCGACCGTCTCGGTGTTGCCTGGGGGGAAACCGTCTACCGGGTTGCCGAAGCCGCCCCGCGGATCACCATCGACAATCTGACAGTGGTGCAACTCGTCGGCTCGCGTCCGGCCGCGCTCGGGTTTGCCGCCGAAACCTGTTCGGCTACCCTGGCGCGGCGGTACGGCGCCCATTGTATCAACCTGCATGTTCCCCTCGTGCTGTCGGAACGGGATCTCGTCGAACGCCTCAAGCGGGAACCGGTGATCCGGATGCAGCTCGAGGCGGTTGCCGACTGCAACAAGACCCTGTTTGCCTGCGGCACCTGCACGGCGGAGAGCCACGTGGTCCACACGGGATTGCTCGATCGCTCGGAGATCGATGTCTGCGCCGCGCAGGGGGCAACTGGCGTCATCTGCGGCCGTCTGATCGACCAGGACGGCAAAGGTCTCAACCGCGAGATCGAGGACCGAATGATTGCCGTTACACTCGAACAGATGCGCGGCAAGGTCATGGGGCTGCTGGTCGGCTCCGGCGAGGACCGGGCCAAACCGATGCTGGCGGCTATCCGCGGCGGATATGCCACCCATGTCGCCACCTGTTCGCAAACAGCCGCAGAAATGCTTAACCTCGCGTGAAGACAATGCTTAAGTCACCTTATCGGGACTCTCCCGAACTCCGACAGGCGATCATCGGAACCTGTGTGGACATGAACCGCCGCGGTATCAACCAGGGAACGTCCGGAAATGTCTCCGTCCGTGCCGGCGACCGCATGGTGATCACGCCGTCGGGCATTCCCTATGACCAAATGACTCCGGACATGCTGGCCTCGCTGCCTCTCGACGGTTTGGGCGAGCCGGAGGGACCGTTCCCGCCATCGACTGAATGGCAGTTCCATCTGGCCCTGCTGCGGGCGAAACCTGACATGCATGCGGTGGTTCACGCGCATCCGGTCCATTGCACCGCGCTGTCGATCAACAGGGAAGAGATCCCGGCCTGCCACTATATGATCGCGCTGTTCGGCGGCAATACGGTGCCGCTGGCGGACTATGCGCTCTTTGGCAGTGACGCCCTGGCCGACAATGTCGTCAACGCGATGATGGACCGCAGTGGTTGCCTGATGGCGAACCATGGCGCGGTCGTCACCGGCGAAACCCTTGAAAAGGGTCTGTGGCGTCTGGAAGAGCTGGAGGTGCTGGCGCGCGCCTTTATCCTCGCGCGCAGCGTCGGCACACCGCACATTCTTTCAGAAAGCGAGATCGGCGATGTGCTTGGCGCGGTGAAGAACTACGGGATCAAATCGGCCTGACGGGCAGGCGACCGAAGCGCCGCAACATTCGATCGATCTCATTGAGCCTGCCTCACGAACGCGGCGGCCTTGGAAACGATGTTGCTACCCCAGCGAAAGATCGGTCTTACCAGAAATTGACAGGGCACCCATGGAAAGCACCTTTTCCAATCGACTGCGCGCCAAACGATGATGTTCAACTGCAAGCCGGTCGGCCTCCTCAATGTCGCCATTTTCAATCGCCCGCACCGTGTCACGGTGCTGCTCTGCGGTTACGGACAGATGCTCTTTAGTGTCTCTGGTCGCGTAGACGTTGCCCGAAAAACAAGCACGATTGAAGCGCAGCGACCCGATTAGCACGCGTTCGTAGAATTCCGAAAAGTAGCGGTTATTGGCACAAGCAGAGATCGCTAGGTGGAAGGCGAAATTGGCTTCGGAAAGTATGGCGCCGCGCAGCGAGGGAATGGCGTTTTCGAAGAGCATCATTTTTTCGCGGATGACCTGCAGGTCGGCTTCGGTACGGAATTCGGCCGCAAGGCGTTGAATCATCCGGCTGGAGATCAGCAACGCGTCGTATAGCGGTGGGATATCGTCGAGGTCGAGCGGCGCAACCCGGGCGCTACGCCCTTCGCGCACCACCAGCCCGTCAGCGATGAGCTGGATGATTGCCTCGCGAATAGGTGTGCGCGAGACCTCAAGCTGCCGGGACAGACCGGCTTCGTCCAGAACCGACCCTGGACGCAACTCAAGCGTTAGAATCCTCTCACGCAACGTTCGGTAGGGCGAACTTCCGCTGCGGTCTTTGGTGCCGTTCGACAACAGCGCCTCCTTTTTCTTTTCCTGTGGTCGTAGGAGAAAGGCTTCCGCTTGACCAGTCAATAATTTTCAGTATACGAATTGGATACTGAATTAGAGGCGAGGGTCGCATGAACTGGATTGTCGGTGTCGATGTTGGTGGCACCTTTACCGATTTTTGCGCACGGCACGTGGCAAGCGGCCGGACCGTGGTGCACAAGCGTCCATCGACACCGGATGATCCATCGCAAGCAATCCTGCGGGGTTTTGCCGAGCTGCGAGAGATTGCAGGTTTCGCCGCAGAAGACGTGGATCGCTTTGCTCACGGCACGACAGTTGCCACCAATGCGCTTTTGCAGCGCAGGGGAGGTGAGCTCGTGGTGATAACAACGCGCGGTTTTCGGGACATGCTGGAGATCGGCCGGCAGATCCGGCCGAAGATCTATGACTTGCAGGAGGATGCGCCGCCACCGCTGGCAGCACGGCATCGCAGGATCGAGGTCAACGAACGGACCGGTGCAGACGGTGACTGCGTGGTCAAACTGGAAGAAACGGAGATCGAAGAACTTCTGGACCGAGTCGACGCTCTGGAGGGCATCGACTGCTGTGCGATCTGTCTGCTGTTTTCCTTCCTGAACCCCGAGCATGAACTCCGGTTGGCAGACGCTCTGCGCCGTAGGCGCCCCGATCTTTTCATTTCCCTGTCGAGCCAGGTGCAGCCGGAGTTTCGTGAATTTGAACGGTTCTCGACCACGGCGATCAATGCCTTCCTGCAGCCTCAGGTCAGCAACTACATGACCCAACTCAAGTCCCAGATCGCCGAGGCGGCGCCAAATGCTGCGTTCGGCATCTTCCAGTCCAGCGGCGGATTGATGTCGGTCGAGCGGGCGGCGGAGTTTCCTGTGCGAACCGCGCTGTCGGGCCCGGCGGCCGGGGCAGTTGGCGCCATCGTTTCGGCGGCAAAGTCGGGAATTAAGGATATCATCACCCTGGATATCGGCGGCACCAGCACCGATGTGTGCCTGATCCAGGACGGGCGTGCGGCGTTGGCCAATGTGCGCGATATCGCGGGCTTCCGAATCCGCCTGCCGATGGTTGACATTCATACCGTCGGGGCAGGCGGCGGCTCGATCGCGTATGTCGAGGCCGACGGGCTTTTGAAGGTCGGGCCGATCAGCGCGGGTGCCGTACCGGGGCCGGCATGTTACGGGCGGGGTGGGACCGAGGCGACGGTTTCGGATGCGAACATGCTCCTGGGCCGCTTGCCCGAGAGCCTGGTCGGCGGCGGAATGACCCTCGACCGCGACATGGCGATGAACGCGGTTGCTCCCCTAGCAAGCAAGCTGGGGCTTTCACCGGAAGAAACTGCCTTTGGCATTCTCAGTATTGCCGCCTCGAATATGGTCCGGGCGATCCGGGTGGTCTCAATCGAACGGGGACACGATCCGCGCGACTTCACGCTGATGCCCTTCGGCGGCGCAGGTGGTCTGCATGTGGCGGACATCGCGCGCGAACTTGGCATGACCCGCATACTGATTCCGCAGTCGCCGGGTATCCTCTGTGCAGAGGGACTGATCGTATCGGATTTGCAGGAGAATCTGGTCGGCACCTGCCGGATCAAGCTTGGCGCGGACTTGGCCGAGCTTGAGGCTGTGCTGGCCGATCTGCGTCACCGCGCCGAGGGATGGTTCGACCATGAGGGCGTAGATGAGGCAGAGCGGCGCCTGCGGCTTGGCCTGGACATGCGCTATGTCGGCCAGAACCACGAGTTGCAGGTCGAGATCGGCGGCGAAAGCCGCGCGCCTGCCCTGCCGGAGATAGAACAGCTCAAGCTCCTGTTCTTCGAGACCCATGAACGTGCTTACGGGCACCACGATCCCGAAGCGCCCATTGAAATCGTTAATCTGAGGCTGCGGGCGACCGCCAAGCTGGTTCACGTCGAAGGCGCCGCGCTGCCGCCCACCGAATCGCCGCGGCCCGTCAGCCACCATGATGTCTGGTTCGACCGCACTGAGCCGGTCCATACGCCGGTCTATGACCGCGCCACGCTGCCTGTCGGCTTCCACCTGCGGGGCCCCGCGATTGTCACCCAGATCGACGCCACGACCGTTGTCCCGCCATGGGCGCGGCTGACGGTTGACGAGGCCTGCAACATTATCATGGAGATCCAGTGATGAGCGGCGAACCGCTTGACCCCATCTCGTTGGAGATCGCCTGGAACGGGCTCAAGTCGATCACCGACGAATGCTTTCTGACGCTGATGCGAAGTGCCTTTTCGACCAATGTCAAAGAGCGCCACGATCATTCGACGGCCATCGCCGATGCCAAGGGGCGGCTGATCGTCCAGGCTGAGCAGGCGCTGCCGATCCATCTGGCCTCAATGGGGGGCCTGATCCGCCATATCGTGGAGCGATATGGCGACAGCATCTCGCCGGGCGATATGTTCATCGCCAACGACCCCCATGTGGCGGGCGGTACGCACCTGCCGGATATCAACACGGCTATGCCACTGTTCAAGGATGACCGCCTGATAGGGTTTGTAGCCAATATCGTGCACCACGCAGATGTGGGCGGTGCGGCGGTGGGCTCGATGTCCGGAGGCCTGAACGAGATCCACAAAGAAGGTCTGCGGATCCCGATTGTCCGGCTTTATCGTGAGGGCAAGCTTCAGGACGACATCCTGCGGCTGCTCCTGCTGAACATGCGCCTGCCGGACGAGCGCCGGGGTGACCTGAACGCGCAGATCGCCGCCTGCAAGCTGGGTGTCGCGCGGATGGGTGACATGCTCGATCGCCATGGCGCAGATTATGTCGCCCGGGCTTTCGACGAGATCGTCGAACGCACCCGGATGCGCATGCGCACGGCCATCGCCGGACTTCCGGATGGGACCTATGCGTTTGAAGACGTGATGGATGACGACGGCATCTCGACCGAGGACATTCGCATCAAGCTGGAGATCCGCAAGCAGGGTGATGCGATCACATTCGACTTTACCGGCACCGATCCACAGGTGCCGGGAAACTTCAACCTGACGATGAATGGCACCCAATCGGCAGTGTGCTACAGCCTCAAGGCGCTGCTGGATCCGAACGTCCCGAATAATCATGGCGTGATCGAGTCGGTTGATATCGTCGCGCCCGAGGGCACGATCGTGAATTGCGTGGCGCCCGCGTCCGTGGCGCTTCGGCTGAATACCTGCCAGCGGCTGGTCGACGTCATTCTGGGGGCGTTTGCCCAGGTGCTGCCGGAGCGCGTGATCGGCGCCGCGAACGGTGCCAATACCAGCGCCGTTTTTGCCGGCATCAATCCCAGGACCGGACAGCAATATGTCTATCTGGAGACACTTGGCGGCGGCATGGGCGGGCGCATGACCAAAGACGGCAAGGATGGGGTGCAGGTGCATATCACCAACACGTCGAACCTGCCGGTGGAAGCCATCGAGATGGAGTACCCGCTGCGCGTCGAGGAATACGCTCTCGTCGAGGACTCGGGCGGCGCGGGTACGCATCGCGGTGGGCTGGGCATCCGCCGAACGATCCGCCCGATCGATCACGAATGCGAGTTCAACGGCGTGGGCGAGCGTTTCCGCCACGCGCCTTGGGGAATTCTGGGCGGCCAACCCGGGAGGCCCGGCCGGTTCTATCTGCGCGATGACCAGGGCCGAGAACGTCCCTTGCCGTCCAAGGCAAGCGGCATTCGTATAACGCCGACAACGGCGGCAGTCATCGAGACACCGGGGGCGGGCGGTTACGGCGAACCGCAAGGGCGCGCTGTGCAGCTTGTCGACGAAGACCGGAGATCGGGCAAATTCTCCGACGAATACATCCGCAATGCCTATGGAAAGACAATCGGGTGAACCCGGAGAGTTCAAAACGTACCTTGAAAAATAAACCAGAAAGGGAACTGAAATGAACTGGAAACCGACATTTGCGGCCATCGGAGTTGCGGTCGGCATGGCGGTGCATCCGCTGCACGCCGCCGACATAAACTGGGACATGGCCAACGAATACAACGACACATCGATCCACGCCGAGGGTGACAAGGTCTTTTCCGCCAAGCTGGCGGAACTGACCGAAGGCGCGATCAAGATCACCCATCACTTCGGCGGTTCCATCGGGTTTAAATCCAAGGACCAGCTCGACGCGGTGGGTGACGGCGCATTGCCCATCGCAGATACCTATGTCGGCCCTCTTGGCGGTATCGAACCGACGTTTCTGCTCCCGTCGTTGCCGTTCCTTGCCAAAACCCCGGAGGAGGCCCGGAACCTGTTCCTGGCCGCGCGCAGCGAATACGAGGCGGTCTTTGCCAACAACAACCAGAAGCTGCTGTGGGCGTCGCCCTGGCCGCCATCCGGCATCT
Source organism: Roseibium salinum (assembly GCF_026240905.1). Classification (NCBI taxonomy): domain Bacteria; kingdom Pseudomonadati; phylum Pseudomonadota; class Alphaproteobacteria; order Hyphomicrobiales; family Stappiaceae; genus Roseibium; species Roseibium salinum. The sequence continues at coordinate 2,637,291 of NZ_JAPEVI010000003.1, read as the reverse complement.
GGGCCAAGAAACCGGTTGGGGATCTCGATGCTCTGGCTGGGCTCAAGATCCGCACCTACGACGCTAACGGCACTATCACGCTGCTAGAGGCAAATGCCGCCCCGATCCAGTTGAGCTGGGCCGACGTGGTTCCGCAGCTTTCAACCGGCGGCATCGAAGCAGTGCTGACCTCGGCCGAGGCGGGCGCGAACGCCAAGTTCTGGGAGCACCTCGATCACTTCACCGAAGTGAATTACGCGATGCCTTTGAACATGATTCACATCAATCTCGATACCTGGAACGATCTGTCACCTGAGCATCAGGACGCGGTTCTGGAAGCGGCCAAAGCTGCCGAAGACCACGTCTGGCAAAGCGTTGTTACCCGGGTCAGCGAGAACTACACGCAGATGCGGTCTGAGAACATGACTGTTGTGAGCGATGTCGATCCAGCGTTCCTGGCAGCCCTGCATGAGGCTGGCCAAAAAGCACGCGAGGAATGGCTCGCAAAGACCGGCGATGCGGGCAAGGCTGTCCTTGATGCCTACGCGTCAAAGTGAGGCGTGGCGGCCAGTGCTCCTTCTGATCGATAGGGTCGCAACTGCACTCAATCGCATTGCAGGTGGTTTGGCCGCCATCATCCTGGTCTACATCTTTCTTCACATCATCATGGAGATCGTGCTGCGAAGCTTCTTTAGCAGTTCGACCTTCGTGCTGGACGAATTCGTGGGCTACGCGGTTGCGGCGATGACATTCCTGTCGTTGGGCTATGCGCTGAACTCAGGCAGCTTGATCCGTGTCGATCTTGTGGTCGGGCGCCTCTCAGGCCGTCCGCGCCGCTGGACCGAACTCTTCTGCCTCGCGTCCAGCATCGGGATTGCCGGCTACTGCGCCTGGTGGGTCGGCCGGGACGCGCTTCGGAACTGGACTCGGGGCTCCGTCAGCGAGAGCATCGCCGAAGTGCCGCTATGGCTGCCGGTGGGTGCGGTTTGGCTAGGACTGATTTTGCTGATGGTTCAGCTCCTTGCCTGTTTTCTACGCGTCGCAATGGGCGGCGAGCCGATTCAATCCAACGGGGCGGAATAGCTTATGGACGCATTGATTGCCGGTTTCACCGTCCTGGTACTGATCCTGCTGTTTCTAGGCAGCGGCGTTTGGGTGTTCATCGGTCTGCTTCTGGTCTCGACCACAGGGCTTGCCCTGGTTCTCGACTTCCCGCCCGACCGGATCGGAGTAATCCTGAGCAAGATCCTGTTTCGAAGTGCCAGCTCTTGGGAACTGGCGGCAATCCCGTTGTTCATCTGGATGGGAGAGATCATCTTTCGCACCAACCTATCGGCACGGCTGTTCGAGGGGCTTGCGCCCTTTGTGAGGCGTATGCCGGGAGGTCTCATCCACACCAATGTGGCGGGCTCGACCCTATTCGCGGCTGTGTCCGGGTCGTCGGCCGCAACCACCGCGACCGTGGGCAAGATCACCACCGTCGAGCTGAAGCGGCGCGGCTATGACGAAGCTCTCTCTCTCGGCTCGTTGGCCGGGGCCGGGAGTTTGGGTCTGCTTATTCCGCCGTCGATCGTGATGATTATCTACGGTGTGCTGGCCGAAGTCTCGATCACGCGTCTGTTTGCCGCCGGTATCCTGCCGGGACTTCTGGTTGCGGGCCTGTATTCAGCTTACATTATGGTCCGCTGCGCGACGAAGCCAGGTCTGGAGCCCCAGAACGAAGATGTGACAGTATCCAAGGCGAGGGCTCTGCTCGATCTACTGCCAGTCCTCTTCCTTGTGGGGCTTGTGCTCGGGGCTATTTACTCGGGGCTCGCCACGCCATCGGAGGCGGCGGCTGTCGGCGTGCTGGGAACTCTGATGGTTGCGACTCTGCTCCGGCAGATGTCCTTGCTGCTGTTGCGCGACAGTCTGATGGGGGCGGTGCGCGCTTCGGCCATGGTCTGTTCAATCCTGGTGGCCGCGGCGTTTCTTTCAACTGCAATGGGCTACATGCACGTACCGCAGGACGTCGCGTCGTTGATCGCGGCCACGGATATCGGTCCATATGGTCTGATCGCCCTGCTGGCGTTGTTCTACATTGTCCTCGGACTTTTTCTGGACGGCATCTCGATTGTCGTGATGAGTCTGCCGATCACTCTTCCGCCGATTATCGCCATGGGATTTGATCCAATATGGTTCGGTGTCTTTCTGGTCCTGATGGTTGAGCTGGGCCAGATGACGCCGCCTGTCGGCTTCAATCTCTTCGTAATCCAGGGACTGACCGGCGTGCCGATCGGACGAGTGGCGCGCGCCGCGTTCCCGTTCTTTCTGTTGATGGCTTTCGGCGTTGCGGTGATCACTATCTGGCCGCAGATTGTGCTGTGGCTGCCTTCTGCGTTGTTCGACTGACACCTTGAAAACGTGGCCCAAACGGTCGTAAGCGGTGTGAACTGATGCCGCTTGCCAGCTTCGTCGTCACCAACCTTGCCGGCGGCAGGGCCAAGTTATCTCTTTTCGCTCTCTTCGTGAAATCAGGGACCGGGTCTTTTGGCGGCGTCGCCTTTCCCAACTCCTCAACGCGCAAATTGTTTCAGGACGTAGCCGTAGAAATCGGCCTCTTCGGCGAGGTTCATGACCACGTCCACCTCGCGCGCCGTTTCATCTGCCAGCATCGCACCTTCCATGTCGCCCATCGTGGCCACGCGCAGGCGCATCTTCTTCGGCGGCGCGAAGAATTCTGGATGGGACAGGTCACACCTCGATCCGCTCGGGGGCGAAAGCCAGGATCATGATTTCAATTTCGCAATTCCATGTGGTGGTCCAGGTTTGGCCATTGCCATCCGCGAGACTTTCGCCTCGGGCTCCGATCAGAGATACTCGAGCCGTTACGACTACAGCGAGGGACGTCAGCATGTGGCCAGATCGACGGATTCAGGACCTGTTCGGCATCGAGTTGCCCATCATCCAGGCGCCGATGGCAGGTGCCGGGCTCGCGGAGCTCGCCATCGCGGTCTCGGAGGCGGGCGGACTCGGCTCGCTGCCCTGCGCGCTGCTCGACCCGGACCAGGTGCGCAGCCAGTTCGGCATCATCCGCCAGCAGACGGCTCGCCCGATCAACGTGAACTTCTTCTGTCACCGTTCGCCCGAGCCCGATGCAGAGCAGGAGGCTGCTTGGCGGCGCCGGCTCGCGCCCTATTACCGAGAGCTCGATCTCGATCCCGACGTGCCGGTTCAAGCATCGAATCGCTCACCGTTCGATGACGAATTCTGCCTACTTGTCGAGGATCTCCGTCCGGAGGTGGTCAGCTTCCATTTTGGGTTGCCCGAGCGGCGGCTCCTGGATCGTGTCCTCGCGACGGGCGCCAACGTGCTTTCCTCGGCCACCACGGTAGACGAAGCGCGCTGGCTCGAAGCGGAGGGATGCCACGCGATCATCGCGCAGGGCAGTGAGGCCGGCGGCCACCGCGGCATGTTCCGCACCGGGGACGTCGCGACACAGATCGGGACGTTCTCGCTCGTGCCCCAGGTGGCTGACGCGGTTGGTGTACCGGTGATCGCCGCCGGTGGTATCGCCGACGGGCGCGGCATTGCTGCCGCATTCTCTCTGGGCGCCTCGGCGGTGCAGATCGGGACCGCCTACCTGTTCAGTCCCGAGGCAACGATTGCCGAACCGCACCGCCAGGCGCTGACGACGGCAGCTGCCCATGAGACCGCCCTAACCAATGTCTTCACCGGGCGTCCTGCACGCAGCATCCTCAACCGACTGGTGCGCGAGGTCGGGCCAATCTCGTCCACCGCGCCGGCGTTTCCCCTTGCCGGCGGTGCCCTGGCGCCTCTGCGGGCGGCCTCCGAGCCGAGCGGTTCAGGCGAGTTCATGTCGCTCTGGTCCGGTCAGTCAGCCCGGCTCTGTCGGCCGATGGCCGCAGGCGAACTGACACGGCGGCTGGCCGACGAGGCACTCGATCGGCTCCAGTCATCGCGCGCGGGCTGATGTCCGCGGCCGACCGTCGGCCGCAGCCATGCGACCGCTTCGCGCCACGATGTCGGTCGTTCGCTGCTTTACGTTCAGATTCCGTAAGCTGACCTTCGTTGCAGCTTGAGCAAATGTCTTAGGAGAGCGGGAAGCGGACGTTTGCTGCGGGTGCGAGCAGAATATGTCAGGCCCGCATAAGCGGTCATTGGCAACTGATGTGCTCCGACCAATCAGTTCTGGCTGCATGTTAGTGCATCGTCAGCCTCTGGTCTTTTGGGACGTTACTTTTGGAGGGGGCAGAACATCGTGCTAGGAAACAAGAGCTTCAATTGTAAAGTCTACCAAAACGTGTGGAGCGGTGATGCGTAAGACAAAGATTGATGAGATTAGCCTTGGCGCAAATGATTTGGTCACAACGGCAACTGAATTGCTTGAGTTCTTTAACAGCTCTGGAGAGGATGGGTCGCCCAATTTCAACGTCTCCAAAGCGATTCATGGGACAGACATCTCATACGCTGATTGTGTGAGCCGTATTGCGTCCATAGCCGAGATTGCGGACAAATTTGGAAACTCTAAACACTTCTTGATGGTCCCAGCCAATAGAATAACTCAACTAAAGCAGAGAATTGACGAAACCCAGAAACACCTAGACACATTAGGAAACCAGTTCCGACAGATACTAAAAGGTGGAGGCGGGTTGCAGCTATTTAATTATGACAACTTTCACCTTCAAACGACCAACGGAGAGAACCACGACTTCAGAAGTCACTTCAAAAACTTCAGTGACAGCACAGAAACACTACTGGATGCGTTTTATTTGGTTTTGACTGTCCTTTAGGCCAACTCGTTCCACTTACAGTTTTCAAGCGGCTGCAAATGCCCTGTCATCCCTGATCGAGTCGTCCAGCGAACAAATCCACAACCTACGTGAAGAAAACAAGGCATTAAGGCAGGCAGTTGCAGAGGCCACAAATCAGGTCTCAGCCGCAGAAGCCCAAGCAAAAAAGGCCAAGGAAGCCGCTGAGGAAACAAGCCGCACAAGGGATGAGGGTGCTAAGGACCGGAAGACCATAGGCGAGTATCTCGCTGACGCCACCGAAAAGAAAACCGCCATTGAGACTGCTCACACCGAAGCATCTTCACTAGAAGATGAGGTGGAAGAGTATAGGGAGAAATTCAAATCATTCGACCGACAGCTCGAAAGCCGGAATAACGACTTTGCGCAGGGAAAAGAGAAACAGGAAAAACTGTTTGCGAACTTTGAAGAGAAAAAGCAATCGGTGGAAAGCCTAATCGAGCAAATTGAGGGACTACTACCGGGCGCGACAAGCGCTGGCCTCGCCACAGCGTACAACAAAAGAAGGGTCCAAGCCGAACGTAGCGCTAAACTTTACTCGTGGACATTTTTTATTGGAATCGTTGTACTCGCGATTTCAGCGGCAGCAACAGTTACGCAGACGTTAAGCCTTTGGCCCTTCTCCTGGGAGTTCATTCGGATCGAAAGCGCCAAAGAGTACCTGGACAAAATCTTGTTTAAGCTGCCTCTCGTGATACCTGTTTTGTGGGCAACCTTGACAGTTTCGAAACGCCGCAGCGAAATGCAGCGTTTGGCAGAGGAGTATGCGCATAAAGAAGCTCTGGCTCAGTCTTACGAAGGATTCAAACAGCAAATTGTTGATTTGGGCAAAGACGATGACGCGCTACTTCAAACCTCCTTGAAGTGGTACTAAAAGCGATTTCAATCAATGCTGCCAAAACCCTAGATGGTAAGCATGGGGAAAAAATGCCAGTTCAAGAAGTAATCGAAGAAGCAATCAAGAAGTCACATAGAGGTTAGCCCACCCGCTCAAGTGATGCACCCGCAGTGAACGACAGGTTCGGTGGGCCGTACTGCAACAAAGGCCGTGGTGGGCCAACGACCGCTCCGGGCCGAAAGCGTCGACCAAGCACCCGAGAAGTCCAGGATTGGCACGCCGTGCCGCCGCAAGTCCGCTTCGCGCCCGGATTACCGTTTAGGGTTTGCTCAGATGCCATGCATTGTAGAGGCCTATTCCAAGAGCCAGCACAGCGAGTAAGAGCCATACGACCCCTGATTGCTCTAAATATACGACACTCGCATCATCGTCGAAGCACCGGCCTAGTTCATTGAAACAATTGCGCCATTTGAAATACTCGACGTAGTAAATGTACCCGAAAGCGAATGCGAGCCCGAGAGAAACCAAGGAAGATATCTTTCTAATCATCTACTAGCCCCTTAAATCACTGCCGAAAGCTTAGTGCTTCGGCAGTCAACTTCAACGACCGCTTCGTCCGCATTGCCGGCATCTGGCGGCCAACCGTCTTCGCAGATGCAATGAATGACGGCTTCGGCGTACTGCGCCGCAGCAGCGTATCAGCGAGTGAATGTCCGCTCAGGGCCGAGAGTCGCCGCAATCGGTGTAGGTCAATGTCCGCTTTGCCGGCTGGCATTCGGAAACTTGCCTATCCGTATGCGGCTCCGAACATGTCATTTGGCACGCGGGGAAATTTCACATTTCTTTGCACCTTTGGTGCCGGCCCGTACGATATTCATACCATGAAAATGCACTACACCGCTCCGGTGTTCATGAGTTATGCCATTGTAATGATTGAAATTTTTCAGAATTTCCAATCCGCCCGTCTGTACCATCCCACCAAGGGTCCATTCTCACATGGTTTAGCGCCGATAGTGCCAGGTGGCAGTGCCGGACCATCTAGTCGAGGTCGGTCTGGATCCAACGCGGCGAATGGTGGACGTCTATCGTCTGTAGGCGCCCCGGTCCCAGATTCTCGAACCGGTGCGGGATGCCGGCCGGGCCAAACACAACCTGACCGGCAACCGCGTCGAGAACTTTGTCTCCGACGAAAAAGCGGGCCCGACCCTCGGTCACGATAAACACCTCGTCGTAGGGATGCACGTGAAGACGTGGGCCTTCGCCAGGACGGTCGGTGCCGTAAGCGAGCACGGTCACCGGTGCTCCGAGCGCGTCACCCGGCAAAGAGCCGCGCCAGGGTCCTTCAGCACCCGGATCGAAAAGGGTTGCCTGTGCAGGCGCTCTTTCGCTTGGCCTGACCGAATTGATGTCGAAATCATTGCGCGTCATGTCATCTCTCGCGAATGGTTCATCTTTGTATCTCGCAATTCAGCATGAAACCCGCCGGCGTATCCAGGGGGCAACTCGAATAGCCCTGCATCGGGTTGCAATCTCTGGATATCTGGTCCGCAGTCCCGCCACGGCATCGGCCTTGTTGGTGCCGGCAAATTCCGAAGGGCAGACGGCAGCTTCGATCCCGGTGACGGGCCCAGTCCGACTGGAGCCAGACTGGGACAGAACGCGCCCAAGCTTCAAAACCAGGTAAAGCCTGAGAGATCAAGTACCTAAAAAAAACGTCACCACGCCGACCAGGGTAGGCAATCTTGAGCTGGCGGCTGGTCGAAGGGCAAGGATCAGCCGCTGCTTATTGCCTCTCAACACCGTATGAGTCCGATTGAGCGTCCGTTGGGATGCACCCCGGGGTCAGGCAGAAGCTTTTTCCCGGCCGATGACGCGCGGGTGGATCCGCTTTGCCGAAGGCATAATACGCAACGCTCCATGATCGGGAGACTTTATGCAGGCCGGATCCGTTGCAGCGGCGTCTCCGGTCATGGCGAAAGCCTGGCAGCGGCAGCCGCCGAAGTCGACATCCTTGCGGTCGCAGGACCGGCAGGGCTCGGGCATCCAGTCATATCCACGGTAGCGGTTGAAGGCTTCGGCCTGTTCCCAGATCTCCCTTAGCGGCCTCTCCGTCACCTTGTCGAATGTCAGCGAGGTGATCGATTGGGCTGCATGGCAGGGCAGGACATGGCCGTCCGGCGTGATCACGAAGGCGTCCTTGCCCCAGCCGCCCATGCAGGGTTTCGGATAATCCGCGTAATAGTCGGGCGTGACGAAGTCGATATTGAGAATACCGGTCAGCTCCTGCCGGGTCTTTTCCACGTACTCCACCTGCCGCATCACCGCGTCATAATTCGGCAGGAGCGCCGTACGGTTGAGATAGGCCCAGCCGTAATACTGCACATTGGCAATCTCCAGCCGCTCGGCGCCGATTTCCAGGGCCAGCGCCACGAAGTCGGGCACCTCGCTTATGTTCAGCTTGTGGATCGGTGCGTTGACCGTGAGCGGCAGTCCGAGGTCGCGCACCCAGCCGGCCGCCTGAAGCTTTTTCTCGTGTGCGTTGCGGTAACGGCCGATCAGTTCCGTCGTTTCCGGTTTCGCGCCCTGAAAGCTGATCTGGACATGGTCGAGCCCCGCCTCGCAGAAGGCCTCCAGACGTTCGCGGGTCAGGGTCACGGCAGCGGTGATCAGATTGGTGTAGACGCCGCGCCGGGAGAGGCAGGCGATAATCTCGTCCAGGTCCCTGCGCAGGGTCGGTTCGCCGCCGGACAGATGAACCTGAAGAATGCCGAGGTCCGCCGCCTGCTCGAACGTGTGGATCCAGGTCGCGGTATCCAGTTCGCGGTCCGCCTTGAGCAGCTCGACCGGATTGGAACAGTAGCCGCATTGCAGCGGGCAGCGATGCGTCAGCTCTGCCAGAACGCCGAGCGGGGGACCGACGGACACCTTCATGCGGCCGCCTCCCTCTGCTGGTCGCGGCACCGGATCAGCAGCCGGTCGCACCATTCCTGAAGGAAGGCGAGGACATCAGGGGTGATCTGCTCCGGCGGGGCGTCGTAGTCCTCCGCCAGGGCAGCCACGATGTCCGACACGGTGGCGTGACCCGTACAGCGCTGCAGGATATCGGTGCTGATTTCGTCCGGCCAGAGAACCTTTTCCGGCGCAAGCACGGCCCACTGGCCGCGCAGATCGTCAAAGGTCAGCCGCACGTGACGGGCGAGGGCCGGCCGGCTCGTCTCCGTGACGAGATGACGGGCGCGCGCGCTCATCGGCCTGTCTCTGCTAAGGGCGGGCGGAACGCGCCCGGCGGGATGAAACCCGGTTGCACATAGGCGTAATAAAGCGCATCCAGCATGGCCCATAGAATGTCGCATTTGGACAGCAGCGCATCGACCGCGTCGGCCTGCTTGTCGGGCGTATCGGCCCATTCGCTCACCAGGGCGAGGGCGTGCTCCGCGTCCCGCGGGGCCTGATGCAGGCGCGGCCTGAAATAGGCGAGCGTGTCCTCGGTGATATAGTCGTAGCGCGCCAGCATGGCAGGCACCCGCTCGCCGATGGCGACCGGCGAGAACAGCTCGGTGAGCGATGAGGCAACGGCCACCAGCATCGAACCGGAAGAAACGAGATCGATATAGGTGCCGACCGCGTAGCGGGTCGCCGGCAGGGCGTGGCGGCGTGTCCGGACCATGCCGGTGTCGAGGCCCAATCCTTCGGCAAGTTTCAGCCAGCGTTTGACGCCGCCTTCGTTTTCGTCGCCTTCATCGCCGTCGTGGTCGATGATGCGCTTTCTCCACTCCCGGCGGAACGCCGCGTCCTCGGAGCGGGACAGGATGATCGCGTCCTTCTTAGGAATGGTGGCCTGGTAGCAGTAGCGGTTAAGCGCCCAGGCCTGCATCTGGGCCCTGGTCAGGTCGCCGGCATTCATCAGCTTATGGAACGGATGATGGATATGGTACCGGTCGAAGCCGGCCTCCCGCAGGGCTGCTTCCAGTTCCGCCGGGCTCAGCAGTCTGCCGGCGCGCCGGATGTCATCGGCGCGGGTCGGGGCGACACCGCTTTGCACCCCTGCCTCCGGTGCGGTCTCGGCCACTCGTGCCGTCGCGACGTCGGTCACAGCGTTATCTCCATTCCATCATATCCGATCTCCCAGCCGGCTTCGCGCACGGTCCTGGCGGCGCCGGAGCCTGGGTCGAGGATCGGATTGGTGTTGTTGATGTGAACATATATCCGCCGGCCGAGCTCGACCGGCCTCAGCGCTTCCAGAGAGCCGCCCGGACCGCTGATCGCCATGTGGCCCATGCGGGCGCCGGTCTTGCTGCCGACGCCGGTATCGGCCATCTCCGTGTCGTGGTAGACCGTGCCGTCGAACATCAGGCAGTCTCCACCGTCCATGCGCCGGCGGAGGGGGTCGTCGACGGCGGCGCAGCCGGGAATGTAGAACAGCGTCTTGCCGGTGCCGTTTGGGGCGGTTTGGCGAATGGCAATTCCGATCGTGTCGCCGGCGGCAGTGCCGAAGTTTTCCTCGCCTTCCGCCTCCAGAAACAGCGCCACCTTGCCGGGCACCGCAAACGTTTCGACCGTCAGGCCGATCGGCCCGGCCGGCCCTTCAAGCTCGGTGACGCCGGACAGGGGAAGTTCCCGCCGCTCGACCACTTCCGGGTTCAGCACCTGAAAGATGCTGTTCTCGGCAAGCGTCTTCAGAACGCGTGCGGTGGCATAGAGCAGGAAGGGTTCGCGTTCGCGCAAGGACAGCAGGCCGGCGATATGGTCCACATCCGCATTGGTCAGAACGACCGTCTTGATGGGCGTGTGCCTCAAAGGACCGCCGCTCCGGGGCTGCAAGTCCGGAGCAGCGGCAATCTGAGTGAGGATATCCGGGGAGGAATTGAAAATGGCCCAGTTTTCTCCATCCGCACTGGCTGCAATGCTTGATTGCGTGCGGGGGAGAAAGCCATGCCTTTTTCCCGCACGGCGCGGCTGAGAGGTGCGTTGCAGTTCCACTGTGGAAAGCCACCGCCAGCCGCCGAACCGAGAACCCTGATTTTCACCGGGTGTCTCCTCGCGTGCGGATGTCAGTTATTTCTTTCGTCCGCAGCTGCCGATTTCCGCAGGCATATAGCGGGTAACCTCAAATCCGGCTTCGACGGCGGTCATTGCGGGCTTCTTCCATGTTTTCATGTCGTGTCCTCCTCTGGTTGACATGCAGACGAATGCTAACATCCGCTCAGCCCTGCGTGAGTAGGCACCTTAGTATGAGTTTTGGTGTTGCCTCTGGAACCGGCTTCTTGCAGTGCCGCATGAAAAGAACCGCCGGCATATCAAGGGCAGGAATGCCTCGCACTCTCAAAAGGGTCGCTTCTTGCTTTGCACTGCAGCATTCCGCGGAGAAGAATTCCGCCGGACGCAGATCCCGCAGTGTCGGCTCCAGAAAACGGCCCACGGTGAAGCCTGCCGATGGCCGGTCACGGCCGGTTTCATGAACGAATGGAGAGGCTTAGGGGAAGTGGCTTGGCGCGCATCTTCCCGCTCCTTCGTCGCTTCAGCTTGTTGTCTTGCGGCCCTTCAATGTATGAATTGCTGCCACACGTCCTGATTTGCAGGAAAAAAAATCCGTGTAATTGTTATGTAGAGCGAGGTCGTTGCGAGGAAGAGGATGCGCGCCGGTCAGATGCGTTTCTCGTGCGTTCCATTCGTTCCCTGGTTCATAAAAGGAACCGTTCGGGGGATTGGGAGGAGGAATAGCCAATGTCGCGGACCAACACGTCCGGTCACCATCTTACCATCAGGTCTGCTCTCGTTATCGATGACCATCCCCTGTATTGCGATGCGTTGGCGATGACCATGGAAAGCATCTTCAACACCAAGAAAATACGTACCGCAACGTCTCTGGCGGACGCCCTCCAGAAGCTGCGCTCATCGTACTGTCCGGACCTGGTGATGCTCGATCTGAACCTGCCGGATGTCTCGGGGTTGAGCGGTTTCCTGAAAATCAAGAAGAAGATCCCAGACGTTCCAGTCATCGTGACGTCGGCGATCAATTCCGACAGCATCATTCACTCGGTCATCGAGGCGGGTGCCGCTGGTTTCATCCCCAAAGACATTGAACGCCAGGTGTTCAAGAACGCCATGAGGGACGTGGCGGAGGGAAAGATCTATTTCCCGCCGGGATACAGCAGGGCCTCGCACGTGAGGCCGCCGGAAGCCCAGTCTGTGGAAGAAGTCTCGCGGAAAATCGCCAGCCTGTCACATCAGCAGAACCGGATTCTCGGACTGATTTGCGAAGGCAAGCAGAACAAGATGATCGCGTATGAGATGCAACTGGCGGAAGCGACGGTCAAGGCGCATATAACTGCACTCTTGCGCCGTCTGGGTGTGCGCAGCCGTACCCAGGCCGCGCTGATGGTGCGTGAAGTCTCGATCCGGCACAGCCTGCAATGAAACCAGGGTGACGGTCGCTCGTACCATTCCTCATCGCCTGTGATCCGCCGGGTGCATCGTCGTCAATGATTATTAATAGCAAATACTTCGGGCGGGTAATGACGCGATGATCTGGGAAAATAGTCTCGACCGGAAGCCTGCGGAGACGGTGCGAGATCGCCGCCTCCTATTCGACCGACGCGGCCGAGGCACTGACCGACATCGCGCGTCAGCTGGACGGTGCGCGCGCGAGCTTCATTCTCCTGTTCGTGCCGAGCACGCTGGATCTGGACGGTCTGGCCGCCGCGATGCCGCAGGCTTTGCCCGGGGCCGTCGTTTACGGCTGCACCACGGCAGGGCAGATAACCTCGCGTGGCTACGAGAGTGAAACCCTTTTGGCGCTGGCATTCCCGCGCGAGCATTTCCGCGTCGCCTCGAAACTGTTTTCGCCCGTCGCGCCCGTGTCGATTGCCGAGGTGGTGTCGCAGACCGAGACGATGGTGGAGCGGTTTCGCATCACCCCCGGCCGCAAGCGGCTGGCGCTGATGTTCTCGGACGGATTGTCCAAACAGGAAGATCTTATAGCGGCAGCCCTGGAAGCCGGGTTGAGGGATATTCCTGTCTTCGGCGGATCCGCCGGTGACGGACTGGCCTTTGAACGGACCTTCGTCCTGCACGGCGGTAAATTCCACACCAATGCGGCGCTGCTGCTGCTGATCGAAACCAACCTTACCTACAAGGGCCTCGGCTTCGACCATTTCCAGCCGACGGACAAACGCATGGTGGTTACCCGGGCCGTCCCGGAGGAGCGGCTGGTGCTGGAGATCAACGGCTCGCCGGCGGCCAGCGAATATGCCCGCCTTGTCGGTGTGCCGCTTGACAGCCTCTCTCCGATCGTCTTTGCCGAAAACCCGGTCCTTGTGCACAACCGCAACATTTACCATGTGCGCGCCATTCAGCAGATCCACGGCGAAAGCGGGCTGACATTCCTGTCGGCAATCGACGACGGCCTGTTGCTGACGCTCGGCAGCGGCAAAGAGATCATCAGGACACTCGACCACAGTCTGACGGTTCAGGATGACCGGGGGGACGAGCCCGACTTCATCCTGGGCTTTGACTGTTACCTGAGGAAACTCGAAATCGAGCACAAGGGCCTCTGCGACGAAGCCTCGCGGCATTTTCGCAAGCACCGGGTCGTCGGCTTCAACACATATGGCGAACAGCATCTGGGCGTGCATGTGAACCAGACATTTGTGGGCGTGGCATTTTTCCCGCCCCGGGGTGAAATGTTGCCATGATCGATCCAAACGATCCGCTTGATCTGCAGGTCGTCAAGCAATCCAAGATCATCGACGCCCTGATCGACCGCATCGAGCGCAGCCATAAGGTCGACGGGACCGCCTATTCCCTCTTCCAGTCGGCGATCGCCCTGCAGGCAGAGGTCTGGGAGAAGACGCGCGACCTTGAAGAAGCCCTTGACACGCTCGGGCGCGCCTCCGGCGAACTGGAAACCGCCTATAAGGTCCAGGAGCGGGTTCAGAAGAACCTTGCAGACGTCATGGTGGCGATGGAAGGCGGATTTGCGCTGTTTTCGGAAGAACGGCTGCAGGTCTGCAACTCGCTGTTCAAGCAGTTGCTTCCGGATGTCGAGCCGCTGATCCAGCCCGGCCTCGGGTTCGACGACTTTCTTGCTGCCGTCAGTGCCAGCAAATATGTGATCAGCCAGGGCAATGGCAGATGGCACAGCCCGCCGGATCGGCCGGGCACGCGGCGGTTCTCCTCGTTCATCATCGCGTTGAGGGGAGACCGCTGGTACCAGTTGTCCCACCGGCAAACAAGCTCGGACAACATTGCCGTATTGTTGACCGAGGTCACGCAAATCGTGCGTGAAAACCGCCGTGAGAAAAAGCGTCTCATCGAGGATCAGGCGCATTTTCTGCAGGCGGCGTTCGATCACCTGTCGCTCGGCATCTGCACGTTCTCGTCCGAAGGTGAACTGCTGGTGCGCAACGAGCGGTTCGGCGAGTTGCTCGGCGTCCCGCTGCCGCTTCTGAAGAAGGGCGTCGGGATGCAGCGGATCGTCGAGTATGTCGAGCGCCACGAGATCCTGGACCGCAGGGGACGGCGGTCGACCTATCCCGGCTGGTTCAAGGCAATCCTGCGCGGAAATACCGTGCAGGAGAGGGTACGGCGCCAGGACGGCGTGCGGCTCGATCTTCAAACCCACTCCCTTCCCGATGACTGCTTCCTGGTGACCTTGCGGGATGTGACGGCAGAAACCGAGGTCGCAGAGATGCTGGAGCAGCGCGTGCGCGAGCGCACTGCCGAGCTGACGGAAGCGAACAGGATGCTGCAGATCCAATCGGCCGAGCAATTCAAGACCGAGGACGCCCTCCGCCAGGCCAAGGAAGCCGCCGAGGCGGCACATGCTTCGAAGACCCGTTTCCTGGCAGCCGCCAGTCATGATCTGCTGCAACCGATCAACGCGGCCAAGCTTTACATCTCGACCCTCGGCGAGATCGTCGATCAGGGCCAGGCGAAGGAAACCGTCGAGCGACTCGGCCGGTCCTTTTCGTCGATCGAGACCCTCCTGCATGCGCTGCTCGATATTTCGCGGCTGGACAGTTCGGGCGTGGAATTCAACATCACGTCCTTCTGCATGGAGGAGCCGTTGCGTGCTCTGGAGGAAGACTTGTCTACCCTGGCGGCCCAGAAGGGCATCGAGCTGAAATTCGTGCCGTCGAGCCGCTGGGTGTCGTCGGACCGGCGCTATCTGATGCGGTGCATCGGCAATCTTGCGGTCAATGCCATCCAGTATACCGAGACGGGCCGCGTGCTTGTCGGTTGCCGGCTGAAGGGCACCAGGCTTTCGGTGGAGGTCTGGGACACTGGCATCGGTATCTCCGAGGCGGACCAGAAGCGGATCTTTGACGAATTCACACGGGTGCGCGACACCCGGTCGGGCAGCGGCGTGGGCCTCGGCCTGTCCATCGTCGAACGCGCGTGCCGGCATCTCGGCCATGAGGTGCGGCTCATGTCCAAACCGGAGCGCGGGTCGATGTTTGCCATCGAGGTACCGCTGGTGACCTCGCCGGAAGGATCGGATCTGTGCCGCAAACCTGTGGCGGTGGACGCCTCGGCGCATCACGGGCCGCTCGATCTGATCGTCATGGTGATAGAGAACGATGCGGATGTGCTCCATGCGATGACGCAACGGCTGGACAGCTGGGGCGCCAGCGTGCTTGCGGCGACGTCCACTGAAACCGCGCTCGACCTCATGGCTGAAATCGGCACGCCGCCCGATATCATCCTCGCCGACTATCAGCTCGACGGGACTGACACGGGCGTCAGGGCCATCAGGGCACTGCGGGCTGCGGGTGGATCGCAGACGCCGGCGATCGTCATTTCCGCAAAGAATTCGAAGGCCCTGATGCGGCTCGGCCAGGAAGGAGCCTTCTCTGTGCTCAAGAAGCCGGTCAACCTGCCGAGACTTCGCGCGCTCATCGACTGGAAGACACGCCGCGAAATGACCTGACCTGAGACCAAGGTCGTAAGTGACAGGCAATCAGCGTCGATTAGGCTGAAGGATACCAAAGGAGCCTGACATGCGAGTTCTTGCTGCCATTTTCGGCCTTGTCCTGTTATCCGCACCCATTCTGGCGGCAGAGACCTACGACACGTTTTTCCGCGACGGCTCCCTGGCCGGAATCGGCAAGGGCGAGACGCTGACCTACCAGACGCGGACGTCCGGTTGGTCCGCACCCAAGCCGGCCGCCGAAGCACAGGACCCACAGGAGGAAATGCTGTCCCTCGCCGTCTCGGGGGAGCAGGCGGTCCTCAAGCGCGAACGCGGTGGCGTGGAGCAGTCGATCGGAACGTTTCCGGCGTCCGTCGGCAATCCCATCGTCATGTATTTCATGGAAACGGCACTGCGCGACATGGCAAAACAGGCCGGCGGGAGCCCGTTCTACATTCGCAACCGGATCAAGGAAGCGCTGCTGGATAAGGCTGAAAGGGAATCGGTGACCGTGAGGTACGGGAAGGACGACATCACGGCGGAAAGGGCGACGATCCGGCCGTTCGTCACGGACGAGGCGCGGGGCGACATGGGCGGGTTCGCCGGTCTTGTTCTGGCTGTCACCGTTTCTGACGAGGTGCCGGGCGAATATCTGTCGCTGGTTGCCTCCGCGCCTGCAGCGGAGGGAACCGAAGCCGAAGGGTATCGCACCGCGATCACCCTGCAGGCGCCCGGGGGCGCAACGCAATGATGCGCGGTTTGTCATTCGCGGCGGCCATCGGCCTTGTCAGCACGCTGGCTGCCGGCTCGGCGATCGCGCAGGATGCGGGTGTCCGGGCCATGGCCGACAGGCTGAACGATTACCCCACCGCAGCGCGGGCGGATTATGTATTCGGCTGCATGGCGGCCAACGGGCAGGACCAGAAGAGCTTGCGGAACTGCTCCTGCTCGATCGACGTGATCGCATCGATCCTGCCTTACGAGAAATACGAGGAGGCGGAAACGGTGCTGTCGCTGCAACAGGCGAGCGGCGAGCGCATGTCGGCCTTCAAGACCATGAATATGGCGACCACGATCGTGGCCGACCTGCGCCGCGCGCAGGCCGAGGCGGAAATGCTCTGTTTTTGATGCGGGCATTGATGCCGCGCGGAGCATTCCTGATCCGGAACGCGGCCGGTCGTCAGGCCCGCGGCTCTTTCGGCAGGACGGTGTCGAAGACATTGCCCTCGGTATCGACGGCATGCACACGGAAGTCCGGTGAGCCGTTGTCGGTATACTCGAAGCGGAAGGCCGGGTTCTCGGAAATCGAAATGCCGCCTTCGAGCGCGAAGAGAAGTTCGTCGCCCTGGTAGACTTTCAGTTCGTTGATGAAATGGGCGCTGATGAACAGGTGGGTGATCTGATCGCGCTGCAGCCCCGAATAGTTCGGATGGCGGATCATGATCTGCGCCTCATAGCGCTGGTTCGACTGGACGGGCGCATCGCCGAACAGCCTGGCGCGCGTTTCTCCCATGCCGGCCACGGCCGCCTCCGGGTCCTTGGTGGCCGGGGCCGAGCAGCCCCCGGAGGCTTTGACAAAGCGCCCCGACATATAGGTTGCGTTCCCGGCCTCGGCGAGAACGCGGATGTTCGAATACTGGTTGACGCGCACTCTCGTTTCAAACTTCAAGGGATGCATTGCCGCACCGAAGCGGATTTCCGCGGCAAGCGGTGCCGGGTTCTCGTCGACCACCAGCTTGATCGCCTCGATCGGCGCGGCGGCCGGGTCGGTCTGTTCGATACCGATCGGCACTGTTGCCGCGTCGTGGGCACGATAAGGGGCGGTGACCGAGAAGACCGGTGTTCCGTCGGCGAGCGGAGCGTCGCCGGCAATGTCGCCGCGTAACGCGTTCCAGGTTTGGCTTTCCGTCAGCGGGTTGTCGGCAGCAGGCTCCCCGGCCACGGCGTTTCCGGCGGCAAGAAGCGGCAGGGCGATCGACAAGCGCGCCAGAAGCTGTTTCATGGGTTGGTCTCCAGGTGGATGCTTCACAGCTTGTGGTCCGATCCTCCGATCCTACCATGAAACACGTGAACCCAGAACACGGCCTTTCGGATGTGTGGCCGGGGCGGTGGGGATCCGGTACGCCTGTCTGATGTAAGGAGGCTGCGGTGTTCGAAGCGTTTGTGACCTTGTGCATGTTGGCCGGGGCGCCGGAAAACGGGGGCGGCGATCCTCCATGCCGCATGATGTTACTGCCCGGATATTCCGCTGAGAATCGCACCACATGCGAAGCTGCGGTTGAGGCGCGGCCACCGGCCTGGCTGTCGGTGGAGGGCACTGGCGAGATATCCTGCCAGGCCCGGCCGGGGTCGACCCTGTCGTTTTCCGAGATCGCGCCGGGTGTCTTTGTTCATCGGGGCGCAATCGCGGAACCTGATCCTGAAAATGGCGGAGACGCAGCCAATATCGGCTTCGTCATCGGCGAAAGAAGCATCGCGGCCATAGATGCCGGCGGTTCGCGGCGCGTCGGAGAAGAGCTCTACCTGGCAATTCGCGCCCGCAGTCCGTTGCCGGTTTCGCAGCTCATTCTCACCCATATGCACCCCGACCACGTGTTTGGTGCCGAAGTCTTGCGCGAGGCGGGCGCAGAGATTGTCGGCCATTCCGCGTTTCCGCGCGCCATATCGGAGAGGGCGAAGGATTATGAAGACAGGCTTGGCCAGTTGATTGGCCTGCCCGGCTTTATCGGCAGTCGCATCATCGGGCCGGACCGCACCGTTTCGGGACCGGAGACCATCGATCTTGGGGGGCGCGAACTCGTGATTGAGCCGAGGCCCACGGCCCATACGGCAACCGACCTGACGGTCCTCGACAAGGCTACCGGCACGCTGTTCCTGGGAGACCTGCTTTTCGACACTCACACGCCGACGCTCGACGGCTCCTTGCGCGGATGGATTGAGGTGATGAGCGCACTGAAAGATGATCCCGCGCAGCGTGTGGTTCCAGGTCACGGCGGACCGATGCTGCCGTGGCCCGAGGCGATCGCGCCTCAGATGCGCTATCTGGAAGTGCTTGCAGCCGATACCCGTGCGGCGCTTCACGACGGGCTCAGTCTTGGCGAGGCCACCGATGTCATCGGCCGGTCCGAAGCCGGCAAGTGGCAGTTGTTCGAGCTCTACAATCCGCGCAATGCCACGGCCGCATATACGGAGCTTGAATGGGAGTGAAGCCGGCCGCAGGCGGCGCCTGAGCGAAAATACTATTCGGGCGTGAATTCCATCAACATCCGGGCGATCGCATAGATGCGTTTTTCCAGCAGGACCGGCGTTTCGCAGACATAGGTGAGCGCACTGTTGCGATCCTTGTAGATACGCTCGTCCCAGTCGATCTGCTCCTCGAGCTTGTCGATCCGGTCATAGTCCGGCGAGCCGGCGGCAAGAAGCGTGTCCATTTCGGCGCGCTTGTCGTCGATCTTTGCAGACAGGGCGGCCTGGCTGCGGGCGTAATTGGCTATTCCACGCATTACGCGCTGGCGGTCGCCGGCCAGGTTGTCGAATACACGGCGAAAGACGCCGCCGACCAGTTGAGGTCCGGTTTCCGGATAGGTTGCAATGAAGGCCCGGATATGCTCCTCCGCCTCATCCAGGCCGACCCGGCGCAGCGACAGCGCTTCGGCCAGGTCGCGCGCTTCCTGCGGCAGCACCGTCTCTTCGACGGGATGAGGCCACATCAGCCCGATGGACAGGTTTTCCACCTTGCGCTGGATACAAGGCCAATCGGGATCGGAGAAATCCGCACTCTTGGCGGGAGTGGCCGCAAACAACAGCGAAAACACCAGATACGCGGCTTTTGTCATGGATCCTCCCCTTCGAACACCGCCGCAGTATAAGCGCTGATACCCGGCAGACCAAAGTTCGGATTTACACACTAAGGTCGCAATTGTCGGATGTCCGACGCCTCATATAATCGGCACACAAGTGCTTAGAAGGCGCCTTAAATACCGGATCCGGGAGGAGATTGACTATGCGCACACGCGCTGCTCTGGCTGTGAAGGCCGGACAACCCCTTGTTGTTGCCGAAGTGAACCTCGAAGGCCCCAAAGCATTCGAAGTCCTGGTGGAAATCAAGGCCACGGGTTTGTGCCATACGGACGAGTTCACCCGGTCCGGCGCGGATCCGGAGGGCATTTTTCCCGCCATTCTCGGCCATGAGGGCGCGGGTGTCGTTGTGGAAGTCGGTCCCGGTGTCACGTCGCTCAAACCCGGCGATCATGTCATCCCGCTCTACACCCCGGAGTGCCGGAGCTGCGAATACTGCCTGAACCCCAAGACCAACCTGTGCCAGGCGATCCGCTCGACACAGGGGCAGGGGCTGATGCCCGACGGAACATCCCGTTTCACGACGCTCGATGGCGATCCGATCTATCACTACATGGGGTGCTCGACCTTCTCCAACTACACGGTTCTGCCGGAAATCGCGCTGGCGAAGATCCGCCCCGACGCGCCGTTCGACAAGGTCTGCTACATCGGCTGCGGCGTGACCACCGGCATCGGCGCCGTCATCAACACCGCCAAGGTGGAAATCGGCTCGCGCGCGATCGTCTTCGGGCTCGGCGGGATCGGCCTCAACGTCATTCAGGGCCTGCGCCTTGCCGGCGCCGACCAGATCGTCGGCGTGGATCTCAACCCGGCGAAAAAGGAAATGGCCGAACGCTTCGGCATGACCGATTTCGTCAACCCGAGCGAGGTCGAAGGCGACCTGGTGCCGTATCTGGTCAACCTCACCAAGGGCGGCGCCGACTACACATTCGACGCGACGGGCAATGTGAACGTCATGCGCACGGCGCTGGAATCGGCTCACAAGGGGTGGGGCGAAAGCATCATCATCGGCGTCGCACCGGCGGGCGCTGAAATTTCCACCCGTCCGTTCCAGCTCGTCACGGGCCGCAGCTGGCGGGGTACGGCGTTCGGCGGCGCAAGGGGCCGCACGGACGTGCCGAGGATCGTGGACTGGTACATGGACGGCAAGATCGAGATCGATCCGATGATCACCCACACCATGCCGCTCGAAGACATCAACAAGGGCTTCGACCTGATGCATGCCGGTGAATCGATCCGTGCAGTGGTCGAGTATTGAGCGCGATGATGGAACTCGTATCGCAAAGCCAGTGTTTCGGCGGAGTGCAGGCGGTCTACAGTCACAGTTCCGAAACATGCCAGTGCAAGATGACATTCGGCCTTTTCCTGCCGCCGCAGGCCAAGGACCGCAAGGTGCCGCTGTTGTGGTTCCTGGCGGGACTGACCTGCACGCACGAGAATGCCATGACCAAGGCCGGCCTGCAGAACTATGCGGCCGAGCATGGGCTGGCACTGGTGTTTCCCGATACGTCGCCGCGCGGCGACGGGGTCCTCGATGACGAGGCGTATGACCTCGGACAGGGGGCCGGGTTCTACGTGAATGCAACGCGCGATCCGTGGGGCCGTCACTTCAGGATGTACGACTATATCGTCGAGGAACTGCCGGCGCTGCTGGTGGAGGCACTGCCGTTGAACGGCGTCTTCGGCATAACCGGCCATTCCATGGGCGGGCATGGCGCGCTGACGATTGCCTTTCGCAATCCCGACAAGTTCCGCTCGGTATCGGCCTTCGCGCCGATCGTCAATCCGACCCGTTCCGATTGGGGCCGCAAGCAGTTCTCCGCCTATCTCGGCGATGACGAGGCGGTTTGGGGAAACTACGACGCCTGCCTGCTCCTCGCCGAACACGGCTGGAAGGGAGAAATCCTGATCGACCAGGGCGCCGACGACCAGTTCCTGGATCTGTTGCGCCCGGAGGCAATCGCCGGGCAGATCGCCGGGGCCCGCCAGCCGGGAATCGTCCGGATGCAGCCTGGCTACGACCACAGCTACTACTTCATTGCCAGCTTCGGCGCTGATCATGTGCGCTGGCATGCGAAA
Source organism: Roseibium salinum (assembly GCF_026240905.1). Taxonomy (NCBI): domain Bacteria; kingdom Pseudomonadati; phylum Pseudomonadota; class Alphaproteobacteria; order Hyphomicrobiales; family Stappiaceae; genus Roseibium; species Roseibium salinum. Next base: position 2,615,813 of record NZ_JAPEVI010000003.1, on the reverse strand, counting down.
CGACTGAATGCGCTTTGAGCAAAGGAGATGCCCGGCACGACGATGACATTTGCCGGACTTCGCAAGGAACAGGAGCGCTCCGGCGTCGTCGCTTACCTGGCGACGTTTGAATAGCAAGGGCAGGAGATTGAAGCACCGCTTCGATCCCAAACACGGGAGACAGCACGGCTACAGGCAAGTGAATTTGCGCGGAACCGATCGCGGGAAGAGGAGGAGATTTTTCCGTGGCGCAGAGGGTCAGAACCCGGATCGGACACACCCAGATGGGAGGGAACGATGAAACGACTACTTTCAGATAAACGGATCCTCGTCTTATCGACGGCGCTCTTCGCCGCCAGCATGACGACTGCAAGTGCCAATGAGGAATTGCAGAAGCTGATAGACGATCCGAACCAATGGGCAATTCAGACCGGCGACTACGCGAACCAGCGTTATTCCGAACTTGACCAGATCACCAAGGACAACGTCGGCGATCTTCAGGTCGCATGGACCTTCTCGACAGGCGTTCTGCGCGGTCATGAAGGGTCGCCTCTGGTCGTCGGTGACGTGATGTATGTGCACACGCCGTTCCCGAACGTCGTCTATGCGCTCGATCTGAACGACGACGGCAAGGTGCTCTGGAAATACGAGCCGAAGCAGAACCCGGATGTCATTCCGGTCATGTGCTGCGATACCGTTTATCGCGGCGTTGCATATGGAGACGGCAAGATCTTCCTGCATCAGGCGGATACCACGCTGGTTGCGCTGGATGCCAAGACCGGTGAGGTTGTCTGGTCGGTCAAGAACGGCGACCCGTCGAAAGGCGAGACCAACACCGCAACGGTGATGCCCGTCAAGGACAAGGTGATGGTCGGCATTTCCGGGGGCGAATTCGGTGTTCGCGGCTCGATGACCGCCTACAACATGTCCGACGGTTCGGTCGCCTGGCGTGGCTATTCCATGGGTCCGGACAGCGATACGCTGATGGATCCGGAAAAAACCACCCATCTGGGCGAGCCTGTCGGCAAGGACAGCGGTACCGCGACCTGGGAAGGCGATCAGTGGAAGATCGGGGGCGGAACGACCTGGGGCTGGTTCTCCTACGATCCCGACCTGAACCTGATGTATTACGGAACAGGCAACCCGTCGACGTGGAACCCGGCTCAACGGCCCGGTGACAACCGGTGGTCGATGACCATCTTTGCCCGTGACGTCGATACCGGAATGGCAAAGTGGGTCTATCAGATGACGCCCCATGACGAATGGGACTACGACGGCGTCAACGAAATGATCCTGACCGATCAGGAGTTCGATGGCCAGGAGCGCAAGCTGTTGACCCACTTCGACCGGAACGGTCTGGGCTACACACTCGACCGCGAGTCCGGTGAACTCCTGGTTGCCGAGAAATACGATCCTGTCGTCAACTGGACGACCGGCGTCGACATGGACGAGACTTCGGACACTTACGGGCGTCCGGCTGTCGTGGCGGACTACTCCACCGAGCAGAATGGCGAGGATGTGAATTCCACCGGCATCTGCCCGTCGGCCCTCGGCACGAAGGACCAGCAGCCCGCGGCCTATTCGCCGAAGACGCAAACGTTTTACGTCCCGACGAACCACGTCTGCATGGACTATGAACCGTTCCGCGTCAGCTATACGGCCGGTCAGCCCTATGTCGGCGCAACGCTGTCGATGTATCCGGCTCCGGACAGCCACGGCGGCATGGGTAACTTCATTGCCTGGGACAACACCAAAGGCGAGATCAAGTGGTCGATCCCCGAGAAGTTCTCGGTCTGGTCGGGCGCTCTGGCAACAGCCGGCGATGTCGTCTTCTACGGCACGTTGGAAGGTTACCTGAAAGCGGTCGACGCAGAGACGGGTGATGAACTCTACAAGTTCAAGACGCCCTCAGGCATCATCGGCAACGTGATGACCTACTCTCACGGCGACAAGCAGTATGTCGCAGTGCTCTCGGGCGTTGGCGGCTGGGCCGGTATCGGTCTTGCAGCAGGGCTGACGAACCCCACCGAAGGCCTCGGCGCCGTGGGGGGCTATGCAGCGCTGTCCGACTATACCGCTCTGGGTGGTTCGTTGACGGTCTTTGCACTGCCGAACTGAGCTGAGCATGCCGGGAGGTTCCCGGCAGAACGGACCGGCGCAGGTCATGCGCCGGTCCGTTCCGGTCCAAGAGCCCCGTAATAACGACGAAGAGATCCATGTCACACAAGATCGCCATGGCGGCTTTGGCCGCATCACTCCTGTGCAGCATTCAATTCGCCTTTGCCCAAGACGATGCCCCGGACAACATCAAGGCAGCCTATTCGGAGGGCGGCCGCTACTATACGGAAGATGACATTCCCACCTACAACGTCGGGGAGGATGGATCCGTCGACTGGCTGACCTATTCGGGATTCCGGCGCTACCACTCGGAATGCCATGTCTGCCACGGCCCCGAGGGAGAAGGCTCGACCTACGCTCCCGCACTGAAGAAGTCGGCCATCGACATGGACTACTACGATTTCATCGACGTGGTGACAAATGGCCGGAGGCAGGTGAACGCCTCGCAGAACTCGGTTATGCCGGCCTTCGGCACCAATCCGAACGTCATGTGTTACCTCGACGACATCTACGTCTACCTGAAAGCGCGCGGAACAGGTGCCGTGGCGCGCGGGCGCCCGAGCAAGAAGGAGGCGAAGTCCGATGCCATTCGCGAAGCTGAGAACCTGTGCCTCGGGGATTAGCCGCCGGCGCCGGGTCCTGGCGCTGACAGTGTTGGCCGTGCTTGCGCTGGCATCGCCGGCACATGCGCAGACGTCCGACCTGACATCGAAAAAGGCATTCCGCGTCTGTGCCGATCCGGCCAACCTGCCGCTTTCAAACCAGGCGGAGGAGGGGTTCGAAAACGAGATCGCCGGCTTGTTCGCCGGCGAACTGGGCCTTCCCCTGCAATATACCTGGTTTCCGATGGCGACCGGGTTCGTGCGCAATACGCTGCAGGCGAACAGATGCGACGTCGTCATGGGTTACGGGCAGGGCGACGAGATGGTGTTGAACACCAATCACTATTATACCTCGTCCTACGTGCTGGTCGTGCCGACCGACGGGCCGTTTGCCGGTGTCGACGAACTGAGCGATCCCGCCTTGAAGGACGCCCGGATAGGTGTCATCGCCGGCAGCCCGCCTGCCTCCCACATGGTCGGCAAGGGGCTGATGGCAAAGGCAAGGCCTTACAGCCTGATGGTCGACAGGCGTTACGACAATCCCGCCGGCGACATGCTGGAGGATGTGAAAACAGGCACGATCGACGCGGCGATCCTTTGGGGGCCGATCGGTGGGCCCATGGTCAAACAGGGGTATCCTGACCTGAAAGCGACACCGCTCCTTGCCGAGGCGGGAATGCCGCGAATGTTCTATCGCATCACGATGGGCGTTCGTCGCGGAGAAAAGGTGTGGCAGCGGAAGCTGAATTCACTGATCCGCCGCAATCAGGGCCGGATCGACGCCATCCTCGCGCAAGCGGGTGTGCCGCTGCTCAACCAGATGGGCACTGCTCTGCTGGAGCCCGGCCAGTGATCATCCCGCGCCTTGTCCTGCTGTGCCTGCTTGCCGGAACGTCCGCGGCGGGCGCGCAGGGGGAGCCGCACGGCTACCGCGAAGACAACTACCGGGCGCCGGTTCCCGGAACCCTGGCCGGTGCCACCGTCATTTCCAGCGACGCCGCCTACGCGTTGTGGAAGACGGGGCGCGTCGCCTTCGTCGACGTGCTTCCGCGTCCGCCGAAACCTTCGCAGCTGCCGGAAGGCACCATCTGGCGCGAGCCGGCGCGCCACTCCATACCGGGAGCGGTCTGGCTGCCGAATGTCGGCTATGGCCAGCTTGCCGGCGTCATGCACGATTATTTCCGCGCCGGATTGGAGAAGGTGACGAAGGACGATGCCGCCCATCCGGTCGTGTTTTTCTGCCTCGACGACTGCTGGATGTCCTGGAACGCAGCCAAACGCGCACTCGAATACGGTTATTCGAATGTCTTCTGGTATCCGGACGGAACGGACGGGTGGAGCGCCAGCGGCTACCCTGCCGAACAGGTGCAGCCGGAGCCCGGAGGGCAGTGACTGCGCCGTGCGCTTTCCTCACTGTTTGAAAAAGTGGTTCTTCAGGATGTAGTCCATCCCACGCAGCCAGCTCTGGTCGGTATTGCCGCGAATGTCGACCGCCAGCGCCCGCACGCGGTCACCGGTCTCCACGTCACGCATCACGAGGCTTATGGAGAGGACGAGATTCGACACTTTCCTGACCTCTCCGACGACGACGTAACGGGCGCCGAGCCGGTCCGCCAGCCTGATCTCGCAATCGTAACAGCGGGCCGGATTGCTGACGGTGGCGAGCTTTGCCGCGATGGGGTCGTTGGAAAGAACGGTATAGCCTTCCTGGGCAAAACGCTCCCTGAGGGTCTCTTCGAGCATCCGGAGCCGGCCCGTTTCGTCGGCGCGTACGCCGTTATAGGCCCCTTCCGTAGACAGATCGACGAAGGAGAAACCGAGATAGGCCAGGTCGGGCCCCGGTTCCAGGGGCTTGTAGGAGCCTCCATTGGCGGTCATCGGAGCGATCACGAGCCATAAGCTCATAAGGATTGCGCGGGACATGACCGTCAGAATTATCCGCCGGCAGTTGTCCGACAATAGTCCTTAGGTCTCGGTTTTTCTGCATGGATTGCACTGTCATTCTGCTTCAAGAGGTTTACCGGCCGGGCAAAGCCGGCGGTGAGGCTGGGAGGATTGGGAGGTCACCTGGCAATGATGGTGTTGCGAACTCTGTTCGCTATTCTGTGCGTGGCATTGTTCACCGCATCCGCCGCATCGGCGCTCGAAGTCAAGAGCGCGGTGCTCCGCATCGACCGGACCGGGCTGCTGCCTATTTCGCGGCTGGACCTGCCACCGGACGATCTGGGTATTGCCGGTGGCACGCTCGGCATCGAGGACAATCAGACCACCGGGCGGTTCATCGGTGTCGACTTCACGCTTGAAACCCGCGCCGTTCCGCCGGAAGAGGCGGAAGCGGCTCTGGACGAGCTGAAGGCCGACGGCGTCGAGCTGATCGTGGTCATGGCCGATGCGTCCACGCTGTCGGTCCTTTCCGAGCGCGCAGGACCGGACGTGTTGCTGCTGAATGCGACGGCGCGCGACGGTGCTCTGCGCAACGCCGAGTGCCGGGCGAATGTGCTGCATGTGGCGCCCAGCCGCGCGATGCTGACCGATGCCCTCCTGCAGTTCCTTGTCTGGAAGAAATGGCCGCGGCTGTTCCTGATCCACGGTTCCCATCCCGAAGACGGACTGCTGGCCGAAAGCTATCGCGCCTCGGCGGCAAAATTCGGCGCCAGCATCGTCGAGGAACGGGAGTTTACCGATACCGGCGGCGCGCGGCGCACCGATACCGGCATCGTGCAGGTCCAGCGTCAGCTCCCGGTCTTTACCCAGCGGGCGGAGGAGCACGATGTGGTCGTTGCCGCCGACGAGGCCGACATTTTCGCCGCCTATCTTCCCTATCACGTGTGGGACGCGCGCCCCGTCGCCGGCTCCGCGGGACTGCGCCCGGTCAGCTGGCATTCCGCCCATGAGGCCTGGGGGGCGACACAGTTTCAACGCCGCTTCGAGCGCCTGGCGGGGCGGGGCATGCGTGAAGAGGATTATCAGGTCTGGCTGGCGCTGAGGGTGATCGGCGAAGCGGTGACGCGCACCGGCAAGGCCGATCCTGCCAGCCTCCGGACCTATGTTCTGTCGGACAGCTTCGAACTGGCGGCCTTCAAGGGCCAGAAACTGACCTTCCGGCCGTGGAACGGCCAGTTGCGCCAGCCGATCTTGCTCACCAATCGTCACCTCACGGTTTCGGTGTCGCCGCAGGACGGCTTCCTGCATCAGACTTCGCAACTCGACACGCTGGGTATCGACCGCCCGGAAACCGCGTGCCGTGACTTCCAGGGAGATAACTGATGAAAATCGTCTGGCTGATCCTGCCGGCCCTGCTCGCAAGTGTCTCTCCGTCCCTGGCAAACAAGGTCTTCGTGAGCAACGAGCGCGGCAACACCGTGACCGTCCTTGACAGCGATACCTGGGAAGTGATCGGCGAATTTCCCGCCGGCAACAGGCCGCGCGGCATCACCATCAGTCCGGATGGCAAGGAGCTTTATGTCTGTGCCTCCGACGACGATACGGTGCGCGTCTTCGATCCGGAAACCTACGAGGAACTGCACACGCTGCCGTCCGGTCCGGATCCCGAGCTCTTCGTGCTGCACCCGTCCGGAAATCCTCTCTATATCGCCAATGAGGACGATAATCTGGTCACGGTGGTCGATGTGAAGACCCACCAGGTGCTGGCCGAAGTGCCGGTGGGCGTGGAGCCGGAAGGAATGGCGATCCACCCGGACGGAAAGATCGTCATCAATACGTCCGAAACGACCAACATGGCGCATTTCATCGATACGGAAAGCTACGAGATCGTTGACAATGTGCTGGTCGACCAGCGCCCGCGCTATGCGGAATTCACGGCCGACGGCAGCAAGCTCTATGTCAGCGCCGAAATCGGCGGAACGGTTACGGTGATGGATGTCACCGGCGAAGCGCCGGAGGTGACGGGCAAGATCAGTTTCGAGGTGCCCGGCGTGCTGCCGGAATGGCTGCAGCCCGTGGGCGTGAAGGTGACCAGGGACGGATCGCGCGTCTTTGTTGCGCTCGGGCCTGCCAACCGCGTGGCCGTGATCGACGGCACGACGGATGAGGTGATCGAGTACCTGCTTGTCGGACAGCGGGTGTGGCAGATGGCTTTCACACCGGACGAGAACTTTCTGATCACCACCAACGGCAATTCGAACGACGTCAGCATCATCGATGTGAAGGCGGAGAAGGTGATCCGCTCGGTACAGGTCGGCCAGCAGCCCTGGGGGGTTGTCGTCGCGCCGGACTAGATCAACCTGCATTCAGAAAGTTGATCGATTCTAAGGACGTCAGAGCGTCCTGCGTTCCCGACACCGCGGGATACGGCGACCCAATGGGAGGAGAAAAGTATGTACAAATCCATCATCGCAATGGCGGCAGCCGCACTCGTTGCCGGGCCGGCCGGGGCGGCGCCACTATGCTCGGATCTCGGCTTTGCCGGTCTTCTGGCGAAGTGCAACCGGGGCGATCCCATCGCAATCACGCTGGCATCGGGACAGCCTCTGGGCGAGGGAGACGTGACGCTGCAGTCGGGTGCCTATTACGAGATGAAGATCACCGCCGACGGTTCGGCGGAACTGGCGCTTTCGGGGCCGGACTTCTTCCGTGCCATCTGGATGAACGAGATCGTGATCAACGACATCGAAATACGGCCGATGGCGATCGACAGTCTTGAGTTCGACGACGCCGGCGAGGCGGTGCTGTCCTTCATCGCGATCAAGCCGGGACGCTACGAGGTCGGCATTCCGAAAACCGCAGGCGACAGTCAGAAGGTAGTGATCTCGATCCAGTAGGCCGGGCGACGAGATGCACCGGCGACCTGACGGGGGGCGGGCAGGTCCGGATCCCTCTGAACACCCGCCGAACCAGCGACATTGCTTACAGGGGACGTTCTCATCGGGGCGTCCTCATGGGGGCACGGCCGGGCGGAGCATCCGCTGTTCGAGCCCGGCACCCCACAAGGGAGGAAAGACCAGTGAATATCCTGAAACAGACGGCAGCGCTCACCGCTGCCTGCGTCTTCACAGTCTGCCTTGCACAGGCCCAGGACCTGCCGAAGTTGCGCGGTGCCATGCTGGCGGCCGGCACGGTGAACTGGGAGATATCGACCATCAAGGACAATGGTCTGGACACCGCCAACGGGTTTGAACTGGTGGTCCAGGACTATGGAGACAATGCAGCGACGCGGGTGGCCCTTGAGGGCGGCGAGGCCGATCTGGTCGTTGCGGACTGGATCTGGGTTGCGCGGCAGCGCGCGGCGGGCAAGGACTATGTGTTCATTCCCTATTCGCTCGCGGTCGGCGGCCTGGTGGTGAAGGACGATAGCGGAATCGGGGATCTACAGGATCTCAAAGGCAAGAAGATCGGCATCGCCGGCGGTCCGCTGGACAAGAGCTGGCTGATCCTGCGCGCCTACGCGCAGGAAAAATACGGCATGGACCTGATGGCGGAGACCGAGCAGGTGTTCGGCGCGCCGCCGCTGATTTTCAAGTCGGCCTTGCAGGGCGAGACGGCGGGAGCCATCAACTTCTGGCACTTTCTCGCCAAGATGAAGGCGGAGGGCATGCATGAGCTGGTGTCGGTCTCCGAGGCGGCGGCCGAACTCGGGCTTGATCCGGATACGCCGCTGCTCGGCTATGTGCTGAAGGAGGATTATCTGGCAGCCAATCCGCAGGTGGTTGAGGGCTTCTACAAGGCCTCCCGCGCCGCCAAGGAATTGCTGATGACGAACGATGAGGCCTGGGAAAACCTGCGCGGGATGATGAATGCCGCAAATGATGCCGAATTCATCGCTCTGCGCGACGGATTTCGTGAAGGTATCCCGAGCGGCGCTCCGGTCGACGAAGCTGCGGCGGATCGCTTTCTTCAGTTGATGGCCGAGCTTGGCGGTGAAAAGCTTGTCGGTCAGGCAACCAGTCTGCCGGAGGGGATGTTCGTCCACTTTGACTGACACGCTGCAAAAGTCGGCGGCAGTGCGCATCCTGTCGCTGGCGGTTCTCCTGCTACTGTGGATCTGCGCGGCGGCGCTGACGGGCGATGCGTCGGTGTTGCCGCAGCCATGGGCTCTTTTGCGGCCGTTCCAGTCGGCCGCTGCCTCGGGCGAGCTGCCTTATCATCTCGGGATGACGCTCTGGCGGGTCATCTGGGCCTTTGCCCTGGCGATGACCGCCGGCATTGCCCTTGGTTTCGCGATGGGCCGGTTTCCGGCGGTCGACCGCTGGCTCGACCCCTGGCTGGTCGTCTTTCTCAACCTGCCTGCGCTGGTCCTGATCGTGCTGTGCTATCTGTGGATCGGACTGAACGAGACCGCGGCGATCACGGCGGTGGTGCTGAACAAGATACCGAACGTCACCACCATGGTTCGTGAAGGCGCGCGCGCCTTCGATCCGGACCTCTCGGCAATGGCCCATGTGTTCCGCATGAGAGCGTATATGCGGCTGCGCCATGTCGTACTGCCGCAGCTCGCGCCCTTCATTGCCGCGGCTGCACGATCCGGGATCGCCGTCATCTGGAAGATCGTGCTCGTGGTCGAGTTCCTCGGACGCTCGAACGGCGTCGGTTTTCAGATTCACCTCTATTTCCAGCAGTTCGACGTGGCGATGGTGCTGGTCTACTCGCTATCGTTCATCACGGTGATGCTTGGAGTCGAATGGCTGTGCCTGCAACCGGTCGAGCGGCACGCCCGGCGCTGGAGGACGGCATGATCAGGATCGATGTCCGGCGCAAGGCATTCGGTGCGACGGAGGTTCTGTCCGACATTCATCTGACGGTGAACCCGGGCGAGACCCTGGCCATTCTGGGGCCCTCCGGCATAGGCAAATCCACGTTGCTCCGGCTGATCGTCGGAACGGACCGCGATTTTGACGGCAGCCTCGAGCGTCCGGACAAGATGGCGATGGTGTTCCAGGAACCGGTGCTCTTGCCCTGGCGCAGCGCGTTGCAGAACATAACCCTGGTGCATCCCGGCATGGACCGTTCCGCTGCGCTGGCAATGCTGCAGCGGGTGGGGATTGCCGACAAGGCGCCGCTGTTTCCCGGCCAGTTGTCGCTGGGCCAGCAGCGCCGCCTTGCGCTTGCCAGGGCATTTGCGGGCCGGCCCGAATTGCTGGTCATGGACGAGCCCTTCGTTTCTCTCGATCCTGCAATGGCGGAGGAAATGCTGAGCCTGACGGAGGATCTGATTGCGGAAACCCGGCCGGCAACGATACTGGTTACCCATTCGGAGAGCGAGGCACGCCTGCTGGCCGACAGGATCGTGCGGCTTGCGGGCAGGCCGGCGACGATCGACGGGAACCACGGGCCGTCGGAAAGGCTGAGGGGAGCGGTATGAGCGGACTTGAGGTTTCCCACGTCAGCTACAGCTACGCCGCGGGCGGGCGCAAGGCGCTGGACGACGTCAGTTTTTCAGTGGCACCGGGCCGGTTTTGTGCATTGCTCGGCCTTAATGGCGCAGGCAAGTCGACACTCTATGCCCTGTTGACGCGGCTGATCGTGGCACCGGAGGGCCATATCGGCATTGCCGGTTACGACGTTGCCCGCGCGCCGCTCAAGGCGCTGGCGCGCATCGGCGTGGTGTTTCAGCAACCGACCCTGGATCTCGACATGACGGTCAGGCGCAACCTGGCCTACTTCGCCGGACTGCACGGCCTGTCCGGCCGCAGCGCGGAAGCGGCAATCGACGCCGCGCTCGACCGGCTCGCCATGCGCGAGAGGAGCGGGGAAAAGGTGCGCTCCCTCAACGGCGGCCACCGGCGGCGGATGGAGATTGCCCGCGCATTGATCCCTGACCCCGAGGTCATTCTGCTGGACGAGCCGACCGTCGGACTGGACGCCGCAGCCCGCCGGGCGATCACCGAACATGTCCATCAACTGGCGGAAACCGGACCGGCGGTGCTCTGGGCGACGCATCTGGTCGATGAAATCGGTCCGGATGATCAGGTCGTGGTGTTGCACAAGGGCCGTGTTCTGGCGGACGGAAGCGCCGCGGAGCTCTCCGGCGGCAGCACGCTTGCCGAGCGGTTCATGGAGATGACCGGTGGCAAGAGCGAGGAAGCCGCATGAAAGCCTGGATGGTTGCGCTCTGGTCGATCGTGCTGCGTGAGGCGCTGCGCTTTGCCTCGCAGCGCGGCCGCTTCCTCGCCGCACTGGTGCGGCCGCTGGTCTGGCTCGTCGTCTTCGCCGCCGGCTTCCGGGCGGCTCTCGGTCTGTCGATCATACCGCCGTACCAGACCTACATCACCTATGAAGTCTATATCGTGCCCGGCCTGTGCGGCATGATCCAGCTGTTCAACGGCATGCAGTCGTCGCTGTCGCTTGTCTATGACCAGGAAATGGGATCGATGCGGCTGCTCTTGACCTCGCCTTTTCCGCGTTGGTGGCTGCTGTTTTCAAAACTGCTTGCCGGGGTGGCAGTGTCCATCCTGCAGGTCGCCGTCTTTCTGGCCATTGCCGCGGCAATGGGAATCTCCATGCCGCCGGTGGGCTACGTGGCGGTTTTCCCGGCCCTGATCGCGACGGGCCTGATGCTGGGCGCTCTCGGGTTGCTGATCTCCTCGACCATCCGTCAGCTGGAGAACTTCGCGGGCGTGATGAACTTTGTCATCTTCCCCATGTTCTTCCTGTCATCGGCGCTCTATCCGCTGTGGAAGATGGAGCAAAGCTCCGTGCTCCTGCACGATATCTGCGCCGTCAATCCGTTCACCCATGCCGTTGAGTTGATCCGCTTCGCGCTCTACGGCCAGATGAACTGGTCCGCACTGCTTTGGGTGGTTATCACGTTCATCGTGTGCATGCTCGGTGCGCTTTGGGGCTACGACCCGGAACGCACGATGCTGCGCCGCAAGATCCGCTGAAGGGCCCGCATAGCCTTTTCCGGAGCCTCCTTCGTCCAAAAACGCGCAGAAAACCGAGACTTTCCGCTGTATTGCTTCAGACCGGGTTTGTCACAATGCTTGGAGGGTAAAATGACGCCCTGGAGCATGCGTTCCGCGTTCTGAAGAACTCCTGAGCGATGCTCTGGTAATCGGATATTTGGGGATTTGCTGCGTTCACCTCGACCGAGCTGAATGCTGATCGGCCCGGCGTCATCGCAAAAGCGGAGGAACCTCATGATCAGTCTGCATCCGGCCATTGACAATGGCTATCCGGCGGCCAAGCCGGGCTTTTCCGGCGGTACGCTGAAATGCCACTGCGCGACCAATCCGGTGACGGTGGAAGTCGGTGCTCAAACCGCATACAACCATGCCTGCGGCTGTACCAAATGCTGGAAGCCGGATGGCGCGGTTTTCTCGCAGATCGCCGTTGTTGACCGGAACAAGGTCAAGGTCACGTCGGGCGAGGAAAAACTGCAGGTCGTCGACCCCGGTGCCGCCATTCAGCGCCATGCCTGCAAGGAATGCGGTGTGCACATGTTCGGCCGCATCGAAAATCCGGATCACCCCTTCTACGGGCTCGATTTCGTGCATACGGAACTGAGTGATGACGAAGGCTGGTCGCCGCCGGAATTCGCCGCCTTTGTTTCGTCTGTCATAGAAGGCGGCGTAAGTCCCGAACGGATGACCGGAATCCGTACGAGGCTGAGCGACATAGGGCTCCAGCCTTACGACGCGCTCTCTCCCGCGCTGATGGACGCAATTTCAACCCATGTCGCCAGGCGAAGCGGGGTGCTGAGCGGCTGACACGCGTGGATAGCCGTAGAAGGTGATCCTGGCGCCGTCACCGATGCAGGCGATTGCTTTCGTCCAAGCGGAAAAGTGCTCCGTTGAAACAATCGCGATCAAGTTGATCTCTGCACCAGTATCGCGAGGCCTTCTGAGGGGCACGTCCTCCCTTATCGGATCCCAGCGGTCAGGACGGCTTTTCTGCAACCGTCCTGACCGGACTTCTTTTAAGAGGCCCCTCGCTGCGTCGGGTCAGTCCGATGGATACATCGTTCTGCCGCGCTCCATGACCATGCCGGCATCTTCCGCACGCAGATAACCGGCCGCCACCAGTTCGTCGGCCGCTGCCGAAAGGGCGGACAGAAAGGCGTCTGCGTCGGTATAGCGGCCGGAAAGCGGCTTGCGGCTGTCGTCTCCGGCGTGATCGCCGGACGCGGGGAAGGCTACAAAGCTGCCGGTCAGGCCGCAGAGGTTGCCGCCTGCAAAACCCTCGTTGCGCAGGTTCCACCCCCAATAGGTGCCGAGCGGCGCGGCGACGGCGGGATCCTTGATGCCGCCGGACGGAATGCCGTCATTGTCGAGCTGTGGCACGAGCACGGGATAGGAACCGCCATCCGCCGGCGGCAGCTCGGCATGATCGCGGACCTGCAGGACATTGTAGACGGGCATGTAGGTGTCCGTGCCGAAGGCAGGCAGGTTCAGATCTTGAAGCGGTACCAGGGTTCCGTCAGCGACGGACGGATAGCGGCTGTCGGGCGGTGTCTTCCCGTCCACGACCCAGTCGCGTATCGAGGAGAGCAGCGCGCGCATCACCGGCGCCGAACTGATCGGATTTGTCGGGAACCGGCAGAGCGGACTTTCGCTGCTGGAGGACTGCCAGCCGGTAAAATGCGGCAGGCCCGACAAATAGTAGAGGCGCACATTGTCCGGCATGGTCAGCGCCTCGCCGGTGGCTGAGGTCGATACGAGGGCCGCACGCGCCTGCCAGAACTCGGTCGACGTATCGGTGTGCATGATCTTCGGGCAGGTATCGCTGAGCGAACAGGCGGTAAGAATGCTGCCGCTTCCCCCGCTCAGCGGATCAGTTGTCTCCGCGTAGGAGAAGGGAAACTGATCGCCGGGGAAGTCGTGATCCTCGTGCTGGCGCGAATAGCGGCCCGGCTGTGCGAAGCGATAATTGGTGAATGTCTTGCGGGAGCCGGCGATGTGGGGAATGGCGCCGTCGAAGACGCGGGCGCCCTCCTCGTCCGTATTGAAGCCCTGATAGATGAAGTCGCGCAGAAACCGTCCCGACTGCGAAATCCCGAGCCCGAGAGTGTGCTCGATCCCCGACAGCACGGGCTCCGCGTCATGGCCGGGATTGCCGCGCAGATAAGAGATCAGGTCGCTGGTCGCGGCAAATGCCAGGCCGGCCGGCACGGCGTCCTTGGCTGGATAGGTGAATTCATAGATCGCCCCGGCGTCCATACCCTCAGGACGCGTGATTTCGATCTCGGTCGCAGAGAGATATTGAAACGACAGGCCGGGCGCCGTCGAACGCGGATCCTCCGGCGTGCGCCGCACGCTCAGCGTGGCCCTTTCGGGATCGAGATCGGCCGCCGGATAGGTGAGCTTCGCGACGCTGACGGTCTCTGCCTTGTCGAAGACGAATTCTTCCCGTGAGAGCCCGGTCACCTCCGGCAGGACAGGCAGCGAAATGTTCAGGAGGTTGTCGGGAGCGTCGAACTGCCAGCCGCTCCAGACGATGGTATAGCCCTCCCGCATCAGATAACCGTCGCCGGCATCCTCCGCCGTTTCCGGAAGGTCCGCGGAACTTCCCAGGTTCATCAGCATGAAGGCAAGGTTCCGGCCGCGGTTCGGCACATCGTAGAACAGAACGCCCGAGCCCTTTGCCGGATCGGTCGGACGCAGGATGGTCACTTCGGTCGAGAAGCGCACCAGCCCCGCCTCGTCCACGGGCGCCTTGTCCAGGTCGACGATGCTGCGGCCGCGCTCCGACCGGGGATCGATGGCGAATTCGGCAATGGCATCGACCCTTTCATAGGGGCCGGTGCCCTCGAACTGCGCTCCTTCGAAGGCCGGGCTCACCGTCTCAACGATCTTGAACCCGACCACCTTTGCCGAGGCCACTCCTCCAAGTGCGAGTGCCGTGACCGAAGCCGCGGCAAGCATTGGCACCAATTTCGCGATCATGTGATTTCCTCCCTGAACGCCCTGACTGACAGCCCCCGCTCAGAACCTTGCTCATCATGCGTGCAGCGTCAAGAGTTTTGTATACAAAAACTCAAATCATGTATATTAACAGGCCGATCTCCGATGTGAGATTATCTGCCCATCCAGCTCAGACGGTTTGATCGGGTCTTCTATGTCAGCAGGCAACGGCCGCAATGGGAGTGAACCGCTAAGGCAACCGGGTCGAAAAGCCGGGAATGTGAAGAGATCCCGGTAGACATCGAAGCCCTGGCGGACATCCCGGGTTCACTGATGACATTGCCGTCCCAATGTCTCGCGACTTCGGCATCGGTCATATCGATCATGCTCCGTCTCGGAGCAGGATCGTGAACGATTGGCTTTGTTGCGCAAGACAGTCCGGCGGAACTCGCCAGCAATGAAACGGGTACCTCAGGCGAAAGCGGCCTTCGCGCGGTAGCCGGCCGGCGAGACGCCGACCTCCTTCTTGAAGACGCGCGAGAAGGCGGATTCGGAGGAATAGCCGGCCAGCGCGGCGGCATCGGCGACGTTCATCTTGTGCTCGGCCAGCCCCTGGCGCGCGATCTGCATGCGCCAGCCGGTCACGTATTGCATCGGCGTCACCCCCATCTTGCGGGCAAACTGCTGGGCAAAACCGGTGCGCGACAGCCCGGCGACGCGGGCCATGCTTTCAACCGTCCAGGGCAGGGCCGGGTCGCGGTGGAAAGCGTTGAGCGCGCGCGAGATCTGCGGGTCGGCAAAGCCTGCCAGCTCGTTGCCGGTCCGGGCCTGCTGTTCCAGCCAGGAGCGCAGTGCCTGGGCGAAGATCGCCTCCGACATCTTCAGCGCGATCAGGTCTCCGCCAAGCCGTGTACCGCCGGCCTCTCCGCTGATCACGCGCAACGTCGCCTCCATCCAGGCACCTGCCTCCGCGCCGTAGTTCTGAATGTGGATGCAGGCGGGCAGCCGATCGAAGATCAGGTGCCTGGATCCCGGCGCCAGCGAGAAATGCCCGCAGATCAATTGCGTCGTGCGGACATCGTCATCACCCCCATGGACGAGCACGCCCTCGCCCTTGTAGCCGGAAAGCTCGAACACCCGGTCGAGCGGCAGGCTGTCTTCCGGATCCGTGTGCTGGCAGTAGAGCGCATGCGCCGCGCCATGCGGAACGATGACGAGATCGCCCTGAGCAAGCATGACGGTCTCGCCGGTGGTAAGCACGCGCACCATGCAGTCGCCTCTATGGGCGAAGTGGAAGCGGGCCACATTCTCATAGGAAGGCACGAGCACACCCCATGGCGGTGTGAAACTGGTGCGGAAATAGAGCGTGCCCTTGAGAGACAGACGGGTGAGTACATCACTGAGCAGGTCTAGCATGGGGACATTTTACCCGATCATGACCGCTAGTCCATGTTCCTGAACGATCTGAATGATAATGCGGACGATTGCGCATTATCAGTTCGGCTGTGCTGTGGCTTTCTCTCTCTGTCGTAATTCCAAAGAGGAGATTGAACCATGAAAAACCACCTGCTTTCCACGCTGCTTCTGGGCGCCGTCCTGTCCGGGACCGCCATTGCGGACGAAGCGGCGATGAACGATCTTGAAATCGCCCACACCGCCTATACCGCCGGCCAGCTCGACATCCGCTATGCCCATCTGGCGCTGGCACTGAGCGAGGACGACGCGGTTCGCGAGTTCGCCAGCCTGATGATCCGCGACCACACCGCGGTGAATGCGGAGGCCGGCGCGCTGATCGAAGAACTCAACGTGACGCCGCAGGATAACGACCTGAGCCAGGTGCTCGTCAAAGGTGCGGCCGAGAAGCGCGCCGAATTCGTCGAACTCTCCGGCAAGGCGTTCGACTGCGCCTATGCACAGAACGAGCTCGGCTATCATCAGGTCGTCAACCAGACCGTCGGGGAGAAGTTCATTCACTGGGCGACCGTTCCGCAGCTCAAGTCGCTCCTGGAAGATGCACTTGTCACCTTCAAGGCACATGAGGCTCACGCCGAGCAAATGGTCGCGGACCTTGCCTGCGCTTCGTGAGGCCGTTCGCTCGGCGTGCTTCGGCGGCACCCTGACGGGTGCCGCCCTGGCTTTCCTCATCGCCGCGCCGGCTGCACATGCCGGTGAGAACCATCAGGTCGTCATCGAGAGATTCGTTTTCTCTCCCGCGACGCTCACCATCACACGCGGCGATACGGTCGAATTCGTCAATACCGATCCCGCACCGCATACCGCCACCGAAGACGACACGCTCTGGGACACGGGCGAACTCAAGAAAGGCCAGTCGGCGCGGATCGAGTTCCCGGACGCCGGAACGTCCACCTACTACTGCGTTTTCCACCCCAACATGAAGGCTGAAATCGTCGTCATCGAAAACTGACGAACCAGCAAAAGGAGACAAAGCATGCCAATCGTCGATCATCTGCCGCTTCGGTCGGCCCGTCCCCCATGCCGATGGAAGAGCGTCAGGGCACCATGATTATTCGATTATAGTTGGATGCCGTCCGTCCGGTACGCCGGGCCGGGCGGCACAGTTGCACGTTCAGGCCAAAGACCCCCGTTCCGCCGTCAAGACGTTGCGTGCATGCGCGCCTGTCGCACCGGAGATGCTCGACCGGTCCATCATCGACCTGGAGCAGCTGGGCAGATTGCGCGCCGCTTACACGATGGACCGCGAACGGCGCGTTCATGACGGTCTTTTCGGGGAGGCGCAGGACAGCACCTCTGCCTTGCAGGCACCTCAGACGCAATCCGACGATCTCGACGACATCTTCTTCTGATTACTGAACTGCCCTGGGCACGTCCGCACGAAGGCGATTGCGTTCGGCTATCTGCCGTGCGGCGGCGCCGTTCGCCGTCACGAGCTTTCCCGCCGGGTCGAAGGCGCTCTTGAATGTGAAGGCCCGCGTGGTGGGGCCGTTGTCGCCAAGATACTCGTGCCGTTCGACAGCCTCGGCCCAGTCCGGCTGGTGACCTTCCGGCACCCACCAAAGCACATAGGGCGGATAGTCCGCCGCTTCCTGCATGAAGAGATGTCCCTGCTTCAGGATCTCGGCATGGAGACCGCGGTAAACCGCAGCGAGGGCCGATTCCAGGTTCTGCCAGAGCGAGATGGTGGACGGGGCCCAGCCGTCGCCATTGTCGGTCCAGTATTTCGGAAACACCTGTTCGCCCCAGCTTTCCGTCCCGGGTTCGTCCTCGTAGCCGGAGCGGGCGATGAAGCCCTCGGCGCGCTCCATGGCCGCCCAGACACCGGGTTCGGCGGTGTGGAACAGGTCGACGCGTGGGTGGTCCGCCCGGTAGCCGAACTGTCCGAATGTGTAAAGCGCAAGCCAGTGGCCGGTCATCTCTCCTCCTGACCTCAAGATGGCACGTCTTCCGGTTGCAGAATGTCCGCACGCCAAGGCGATTTCAAGCCTTTGCGGCATCATCGGGAAGATTTTCCGGCGCAGTGGCACGCCGGCGGCATATAGCGGCCGAAGACCGGTTCTCCCTGGAAATGAACCGCGCTCGCAGGCCCCGTTTTCTCTCTGCTTACGCGCTTGTGGAGTAAGCGACGCCAGCCCGCCGGATGGCGGAGAATTCTGACTGGCAGGGGAACAAAACCGGCCGGATTCGGGTTCAACAAGAGTACGGACGCATAAAATTGAACGCACCGGCGTCTAAACGGCAAGGAGCGGAGAGGATAACTCCGCAGGGCGGTCTTTGTGCATCGGCCAAGGGCTTTGACGCTGCCGCTCCAAAGCGACCAGTGCGTCCAATTTTGTGCGTCCGTGCCCTAAAAAGAAGCGCATGCCCGGCGGGCGACAGCCACCAGAAGCTGGCGCCACTTCCGGTCCCAAAAGCGCGCCCTGAAATCGTCGAGGGAGGAAAACCATGTACGCCGTACGAATGCACGCATTCGGAGATCCGGACGTTCTGCAGTTTGAAGAAGTTGACAAGCCGTCGCCCGGACGCAAACAGGTTCTCGTTGAAGTCCACGCCGCAAGCGTCAATCCCGTCGACTGGAAGATCCGCGAAGGCAAATATCCGGTGGTCCAGGAGAGGGATCTTCCGATCGTTCCCGGAAGGGACATTGCCGGCAAGGTCGTTGAACTCGGTGAGGACGTGACCGACGTCAAGATCGGCCAGCAGGTATTTGCCTTTCTCGACATGGAGACCGGAGGCTATGGCGACTACGTCGCGGTCAATGTCGGGTATCTCTCGCCCAAACCGCGCGAACTGACAATGACGGAAGCTGCCGCCGTGCCGCTCGCCGCGATGACCGCGGGCCAGGGCCTCTTTGATTGCGGGGGACTGCGCCGCGGCCAGCGGGTGCTGATCCATGGCGGCGCAGGCGGTGTCGGGCATCTCGCCATACAGTTGGCCAAGACCCGCGGCGCATGGGTGGCAACCACGGTCAGCCAGCTCGACATCGACTTCGTCACGCGGCTGGGTGCCGATCAGGTGGTTGATTATGAATCGGAACGCTTCGAGGAGGTTGTCAGACCGGTCGACCTCGTCCTCGACCTCATCGGAGGTGACACGCAGGACCGCTCGTTCGAGGTCCTCGTTTCCGGCGGCCGGCTGGTCTCGACGCTGAACGAGCCGGACGTTGAAAAGGCGCGGGAATACGGCGTCAGGGCAACGGGCTTCATGGCCAAGCCGAACGGCAAGCAGCTTTATGCCATCGCGCAATTCATCGATCAGGGCCAGATCCGCGTGGAAGTCCAGCGGACCTATCCGCTGTCGCAGGCCGGCCAGGCCCAGGAGGTGCAGAAAATGGAACACAGCCGCGGCAAGACGGTGCTGGAGGTCCGGCACTGATGGATCCGCACGGCGAGAAAGACATGCACACCGGGACGCTTGGCATGAGCGAGGATGAAGCGGAGGGACGCCTCACCGCCCATCGCGATATCCTGACGAAAGTGCTCTTTCTATTGGCGAAGGACGAGGAAAAACGGGCGGTTCTTTACGAATGGCTCGACGAGCGCCGCCGCGTGAAGGACCACCAGGAGGATCCCGGCGCCGTGATCCAGGAAGGTTTCGCCGAGCAGCAGGCGCGGGCGGAAGAGTTCAGGATCATCTCCGACAATCTGCGCAGGCTCGTGGACGTGTACGGCCGGGACAGCACCAGGTCCTCCGGATCATGAACGACGTCAAGACCCGGCTGCGCATCCGGGGCATGATCAATTTGGCGCGGACAGCTCCAGTCTGACTGTGTTCGCGGCACGGTCCCCGCCCCGCATGGGAACCAAGCCGACGCTGTTTCGTTTATTTCCTGGACAGTCAATTGGAACCGGGGATCAATGACAGAAAAAGCAGAACGCAAGTTGAATGTGCCTCATTCGAGCAAGCAGGTAAGGCTGAACGAAATACAGGATGTCCTCGCCGACGAGGGCTATTCGGCCGATGACCGCAAGAGCTGGCTGAAGGCCGTTTTGACCGAACTCAGCTCCGCACAGGCCGAGAGCCCGAGCGAGGACCGTGAACAGCTGATCAAAGAGGTCAGGAAAATCATCGACTCGAACCAGAGCGGCAAGCCATTGGCCGATGACGTGCTTTAGGCAAGGGCTTGCCGTTCAGACGCCGGCGCGTTGAACTTTGGCAGGCGTACCCTAAGTCATTGTGAGGGTCTTGAACGACTTCGAGGCCCGTTTCTGGGCTGAGCGACCCTGTGCCGCTCACGAACACTTTGGAACTTTTCCGACTTCCCGCCATTCCGCAGGCAGGAGTATTCCATGGCGATGCGCACATTTCGACGCGACAGGCTCACGCGCCCGATATTCAACTGGGCACGGGGCCAGCTTCCGACGCTTTCCGAAACCGAGCGCGATGCCGTCGACGCCGGCGAGGTCTGGTGGGATGCCGACCTTTTCAGCGGCAATCCCGACTGGAACAAGCTGCTGGCCACCGCACCCGCCGCCCTTACGGGCAAGGAGCAGGAATTCCTCGACCGTCCCTGCGAGGAGCTGTGCACCATGCTCCACGACTGGGAGATCACCCGCGCCGGCGATCTTCCCGAGGACGTCTGGAAATTCATGAAATCCAACCGTTTCTTCGGCATGATCATTCCCGAAGAGTATGGCGGCCTCGGTTTTTCCAGCTTTGCCCATTCCGAGGTCGTGCGACGCATTTCGACCGCCTCGATTACGGCCGGCGTTACCGTCATGGTGCCCAACTCGCTCGGGCCGGGGGAGTTGCTGCTGCAATTCGGCACGGACGAACAGAAGGACCACTGGCTGCCGCGGCTGGCAAAGGGAGAAGAGGTGCCGGCCTTTGCGCTGACGAGCGAACATGCCGGCTCCGACGCTTCAGCCATGCGCGATACGGGCGTCGTCTGTGAGCAGGACGGCGTCGTCGGCCTGCGCCTCAACTGGTCCAAGCGCTACATTACGCTCGGCCCGGTCTCCACCGTTCTCGGACTTGCCTTCAAGCTGCAGGACCCGGACGGCCTGTTGGGCAGGCAGGGCGCGGAGGGTATTACCTGCGCTCTTGTCCCGACCGGCCTGCCGGGCGTTTCGATCGGACGGCGTCACATTCCCTGCGGCCAGGTTTTTCAGAACGGCCCGACCACCGGAGAGGATGTCTTCATACCGCTCGACAACATCATCGGCGGACCGGATTATGCCGGCAAGGGCTGGATCATGCTGATGAGCGCGCTTGCCGCCGGGCGCGGCATCTCGCTGCCCTCGCTGTCTTCGGCCGCCGCGTCGATGGCCGCACACACCACAGGAGCCTATTCCCGCATCCGCGAACAGTTCGGAATTCCCATCGGCAAGTTCGAGGGCGTTCAGCGCCGCCTCGGGCGCCTTGCCGCCAATGCCTACCTGCTCGACGCGGCCCGGAAACTGACCTGTGCCGGCCTCGATGAGGGCCGAAAGCTCGCCGTGATTTCCAGCATCATGAAATCGAACGCCACCTATCGCATGCGCGAGGCCATCGACGATGCCATGGACGTGCATGGCGGCAAGACCGTGATCGACGGGCCGAACAACTATCTCGGCAACTTTCACAAGTCCGTCCCGGTGGGCATCACCGTGGAAGGGGCCAATATCCTGACGCGCAACATGATCATCTTCGGTCAGGGCGCGATCCGCTGCCACCCGCATCTGCTGGATGAAATTCTCGCCCTCGACAAGGACGACGAAGACGAAGCACTGGACGCGTTCGACAAGGCTTTCTGGGCCCATGCCGGACACGCGGTGAAGACGTTCTTCCGCGCAGCCGGCAGGGCCTGGACCGGCAGTATGTACGCACCGGCGCCGGACGCCGGCAGGGCCACATGGATCTACAGGCGGCTGTCACGCTATGCCGCCGCTTTCGCGCTGATCTCCGATTTCGCCCTGCTGACGCTGGGCGGTTCGCTGAAACGCAAGGAGATGCTCTCCGCCCGGCTTGGCGATGTGCTGTCCGAGCTTTACCTGATGTCCGCCGTTCTGAAGCGCTGGCACGACGAGGGTAGTACCGCCGCGGATTTCCCGCTTGTCGAATGGGCGGCGGAGACCTCTTTTGCCACGATCGCGTCCAGCCTCGATCAGGTGCTGGTCAACCTGCCCAACCGGCCGGCGGCGCTGTTCCTGAGGATGGTGACCCTTCCGGGAGGCGCCCATCGCGGCCCGTCCGACGATCTGACCCGCGAATGTGCCGAGCTGCTGCTGACGCCGTCATCGACGCGCGACCGGCTGACCGCCGGCGTGCATGCGGTCGGCGGCGAGGGAGCCTTGAGGAAACTGGAGGACGCATTTGCCATGGTCGTGGAGGTCGAACCGCTGCGCCGCAAGCTACGTGAGGCCAGGCTCACCGCCGACGAGGCGCTCCGGAAGGGCGTCTTGACCGCGGCGGAAGAGCAGAAGCTGCGGCAGGCAGAAGCTCTCATCGACAAGGTGATCGCCGTCGATGATTTCGATCCATCGGAAATCGTCCGGAAACGGCCGGACCGTGAGCACAGGGACGCAGCGGAATGACCGATCAGAGGCCAGTCTACATCATCGACGGTTCGCGCACGCCGTTTCTCAAGGCGCGCGGCGGGCCCGGGCCGTTCACGCCGGTGGATCTCGCCGTCCAGTGCGGCCGCCCGCTCCTGACGCGTCAGCCTGCCGCTTACGACGCCTATGACCTGGTCATCCTCGGCTGCGTCAACGTCATCGCCGACGAGATGAATCCGGCCCGTGTTGCCGCCCTGCGCCTGGGCATGGGCGAGGACACGGTGGCCTTCACCGTGCAGATCAACTGCGGGTCGGGCATGCAGTCGATCGATACCGCCTACCGTTACATCCGCGATGGTTCGGCCGATCTGATCCTGGCAGGCGGCACGGAAGCGCTCAGTCATACGCCGCTGGTGTTCCGCAACGATGCGGTCGAATGGTACGCGGGCATGGCGCGGGCGAAGGGCACGCTCGAACGCGCCTCATTGCTCGCCGACATCCGGCCCGATTTCTTCAAGCCGGTCATCGGCCTTGAACGTGGGCTCACCGATCCGATCACCGATCTCAACATGGGCCAGACCGCCGAAATCCTGGCGCACCGCTTCGGCATCAGCCGGGAGGCGGCGGATCACTACGCGGTGGGGAGTCATCGCCGGTTAGCAAAAGCCCAGGAGGAGGGCTGGCTTGACGGTGAAGTTGAACCCGCCTTCGACCGGAACGGCAATGTCTACCGGAAGGATGACGGCGTTCGCCCGGACAGCAACATGGAGAGCCTCGCAAAGCTTTCGCCCGCATTCGAAAAGCCCTACGGCAAGGTGACGGCAGGTAACTCGTCGCAGATCACCGATGGTGCTTCCTGGGTCATCCTGGCCTCGGAGGAGGCGGTCAAGCGCCACCGCCTCGATCCGATGGCCACCCTGCGCGACAGCCAGTGGTCCGCGCTCAATCCCTCCGTGATGGGGCTTGGCCCGGTCCTGTGCGCGACCGAAATGATGAAACGCAACGGGCTGGGCCGCGAAGCCATCGACCTGTGGGAGATCAATGAAGCCTTTGCCGCGCAGGTGCTCGCCTGCCTTGCCGCGTGGGAGGACGAAACCTTCTGCCGGGAAATCCTGGATCTGCCCGAGGCATTCGGTCCGATCGATCACGACAGGCTCAATGTCGACGGCGGCGCGATCTCGCTCGGCCATCCCGTCGGCACGAGCGGCAACCGTATCGTCCTGCATCTGGTGCGCGCGATGGCGCGGCTCGGCAAGAAATGCGGCATCGCCTCCGAATGCATCGGCGGCGGACAGGGCGGCGCAATGCTTGTGGAGATGGTCTGATGAACAAGCCCGTTCTATCCGTGATCGGCAAAACCAGCCTCGAGCTCGGCTCCGGCCCGGAAACCAACTTCGGCAACTGGCGGCTGCGCCGCGACGAAAGCGGCGTCGCCTGGGCGATCGTCGACTGCAAGGACACCGGTACCAATACCTTGTCCGAAACCGTGTTGACGGATCTGTCCCAGCTGCTGGAGGCGGTCGAGGCGGACTTGCCGAAGGCCCTTGTGGTCAGGTCGGCAAAACCCGGAGGCTTCATCGCCGGCGCGGACGTGTCCGAATTCCGCGGTGCAAGTGACGAAGACGCCATTGCCGAACGCCTGCGCGCCGGCCATGGCGTGATCGATCGCCTTGAAGCCCTCAAGTGCCCGACCATCGCGGTCGTGCACGGCTTCGCGCTGGGCGGCGGCTTCGAACTGGCGCTTGCCTGCGATTACCGTATCGCCATCGACGGGGCATGGTTCGGCTTTCCGGAAGTCCGCCTCGGGCTGCATCCCGGGCTCGGCGGCACGTTCCGCCTGTCCGAACTGATCGACCCGACCGAAGCCATGACCCTGATGCTGACCGGCAAGTCCGCCCATACGAAAAAGGCGAAAAAGCTGGGCATTGCCGATGAAATCACCCAGGAGCGCCATCTGCGCGCGGCGGTGGCGGCGTTTGCCCGAAAGGACGGCAAGCAGCACAACGGACGCGGGTTCAAGGCAGCCGTTCTCGACCTCGGTCCGGCACGCAACATGGCGGCCGGCCGCATGCGTTCGCAGACGGAGGAAAAGGCGCCGCGCGAACACTATCCCGCACCCCATGCGCTGATCGGTATCTGGGAAAGCCATGGCGGCGACCGCAGCGCCATGCAGCAGGCGGAAATCCGATCCTTCGCCCATCTTATCACCACTGATACGGCGCAGAACCTCATCCGTGTCTTCTTCCTCCGCGAGAAGCTGAAAAAGAACGGCGACGGGAAAAGCGGTGTGACCAGCGTGCATATCGTCGGCGCGGGCACGATGGGAGCGGAGATCGCCGCCTGGTGCGCCATCAAGGGGTTCCGCGTGACGATCAGCGACATCGAGCTGGAGCCGCTGGGCAAGGCGGTTGAGGAGGCGGCCCGCACCGCCCGAAAAGAACATCTTTCGGACATCGAAATCCGCGACGTGCTCGACCGTCTCATGCCGGACCCGCGGAGCTACGGACTGGGTGAAGCCGATCTCATCATCGAGGCGGCGCCGGAAAAACCGGATCTGAAACGGGAATTGCTGACATCGATCGACGAGCGCGCCCGCGAGGATGCCGTCATCGCCACCAATACGTCCAGCCTGGAGCTGGGCGGGCTGGCGTCGGTGCTGAAGAACCCCGGCCGGTTTGCGGGTCTGCATTTCTTCAATCCGGTTTCCAAACTCGAACTTGTCGAGGTTGTGTCTCATCCCCAGGCGAGCGCGGAGACCTTGGCGCTGCTGAACGCCTTTACCGGAGAGATCGACCGCCTGCCGACTCCTGTCCGGACCTATCCGGGCTTCCTCGTCAACCGCATCCTCACCCCCTATCTGCTCGAGGCGGCACTGATGGTCGATGAAGACATCGAGCCGGCCGCAATCGATCAGGCAGCGGAACGGTTCGGCATGCCCATGGGGCCGCTGGAGGTTGCCGACAGGGTCGGGCTCGACATCTGCCTGGACGTCGCCGACAGCCTGCGCGACAAGCTCGAAAAGCCGATTGCGGAGATTCCCGGCTGGATGCGCAAGCGTGTCGAGAAGGGCGAGCTTGGCGAGAAATCCGGGCAGGGCATCTATGCATGGAAGGATGGCGAGCCGCAGAAGAGCAAGGCCAATGACGAGATGTCCAGTGTCAACCAGGACCGTCTCATCCTTTCCATGCTGAACGCGGCGGTCGAATGCCTGCGCGAGGGCGTCGTCGGCGATCCGGACACGCTCGACGCCGCGATGATCTTCGCAACCGGTTTTGCACCCTTCCGCGGCGGGCCGATCCACTACGCACGTCAGCGCGGACCGGACGAGATCGTGGTGACGCTGGAGGAACTGGCTCGCCGGCACGGACCGCGTTTTGCGCCGGATGAGGGCTGGAAAGACATTGGCAAAGAGTAAGCCGTCCGTGGACAGCGCCGCCGATGATGTCGCCCGCCGGATCATCGACCAGACCGGCGGCCGGATCCGGCTTGCTCTGCCGCTCGGGCTCGGCAAGGCGAACGGCATCGTCAACGCGCTGACGCGGGCCGCCTGCGCGGATCCGCAGATCAGCCTGACGATCCTGACCGCGCTCACGCTGCAGCGGCCGGCGGCGAAAGCCGGCCTCAAACGCCGCTTTCTCGAACCGGCCGCCGACCGGCTGTTCGGCCGCTATGAACCGATCCTTTATGCGCAGATGATCGAAGAGGGCACGCTGCCGGCCAATATCCAGGTCCGCGAGTTCTTCTTTCAGGCCGGGTACTGGCTCGGCAATGCCTATGCGCAGCGTCATTACATCTCGGCCAACTACACCCATGCGCTCACCTATGCCCTGGACTTTCAGCCGAATGTCGTTGCCCAGCTGCTGGCGCGCGATGACGACGGCAGGACCAGCCTGAGCTGCAACACCGACATAACCGTGGACCTTCTGGCCGCGCGGCGGCAGGGGCGGGCCGAATTTATCTTCGCGGCCGAGATCAATGAGAACCTGCCCTTCATGGGCGGTCCGGCGGTCGTCGGCGATGGCGAGGTCGACATCATGCTCGAGCCGGATACCTCCTTCGAGCTGTTTTCCGCCGTCCGTCAACCGGTCAGCCTGCAGCACATCGCCATCGGTCTTCAGGTCTCTCAACTCGTTCCCGATGGCGGCACGCTCCAGATCGGCATCGGCTCGATCGGCGATGCGATCGCCCAGGCATTGCTGCTGCGCGAGCACAAGAACGAGGACTATCTCTCCCTGTTCGACGCCTGCCCCTTCCCGGATGGCGCCCCCGAACAACACCGCGCCCGTTTCGAAGAAGGGCTCTACTCCGTTACCGAGATGCTGGTCGGCGGTCTCCTCGAACTGTTCGAAAGCGGGATCATCCGCAGGGAAGTGGACGGTGCGGCGATCCATGCGGCCTTCTTCCTGGAGTGCCGGGACTTCTACCGGCGGTTGAGGGAAATGCCGGTGGCGACCCGTGACAGGATTGCCATGATGCCGGTTTCCTTCACTAATTCGCTTTACGGCGATGAGGAGAAGAAGCGGGCCGCCCGGCGGGATGCCCGCTTCGTCAACAACGCCATGATCGTCACCTGCCTCGGGGCGGCCGTATCCGACGGCACCGGCGACGGGCAGGTGGTCAGCGGTGTCGGAGGCCAGTTCAACTTCGTCTCCCAGGCGCTGGAACTGGAGGGCGGCCGCTCGATCATCACCTTGAACGCAACGCGCGAAAGCAACGGCAAGACCGTGTCGAACATCCGATGGAACTATCCGCATATGACCGTGCCACGGCACTACCGGGACATCGTGGTGACCGAATACGGCGTGGCGGACCTGAGGGCCAAGACGGACGAGCAATGCATTGCCGCGATGCTCGATATCGCCGACAGCCGCTTCCAGCAGGGGCTTCTGGAGCAGGCCAAGCGGGCGGGAAAAATCGACCCGGGCTACGAAATCAGCGCCGCCCGGCGCCTGAATACGGCGGACCGGCTGAGCTATTGGCTGGCCCCCGCCCGCCGCAAGGGCCTCCTGCCGCGCTTTCCCTTCGGCACCGACTTCACGGAAGTCGAACGGCGTCTTCTGCCGGCATTGTCTGTCCTGAAACAGGCGGGCAAATCGAAAACCGCCCTGGCGCGGCTCGTGGCAAGGGGATTGACGTCCGGGCCGGTCGAGGCCGACTGCCTGGAAAGGCTCGGGCTTGATAGGCCAAAGAGCTGGAAGGATCTGCTTCTGAAATACCTGGTGACCGGCGCCCTCGCGGAAAGCAAGGACACGGACGCAACGTGATCGCGCGCAAGATCGCGCCGGAAAGGAACCGGGCTGACCGTTTCGCGTTGGCACCCTGAAGGAGCGACGTAATGGGTGTTTCGGTCGACAGGCTTGCGGAATATGTCGCCAAGCGCGATTTCTCACGTACGGCTGAACCGCAGGGTTCTGCGGCGGACAAGCCGTCTGACAAACCTCTCTTCGTTGTCCAGAAGCATGCCGCGACGCGGCTGCACTACGATTTCCGGCTGGAATGGGAAGGCGTGCTGCTCAGCTGGGCCGTGACGCGCGGGCCGAGCGCCGATCCGTCGGTCAAGCGCCTGGCTGTCCGCACCGAGGACCATCCCCTCGACTATGGCGATTTCGAAGGCACGATCCCGAAGGACCAGTATGGCGGCGGCACGGTGATGCTGTGGGACCAGGGCTGGTGGGAGCCGCAGGAGGATTTCAGGAAAGGGCTTCGCAAGGGCAGGCTGAAGGTCAGGCTGTACGGCGAGCGCATGAAGGGCGGCTGGGCGCTGGTGCGCATGCGCGCAAAAGAGGGCGAAAAGCGCGAGAACTGGCTGCTCATCAAGGAACACGATGCATTCGAGGAAAGCGGCGAAGACACGCTGACCGCGCGCTATCTCACCAGCGTCGCCACGGCGCGCGAGATGGAGGAGATCGCGGATGGCAGGAAGCCGAAGAGCCGCAACAAGAAGACGCAACGCACGAAGGAGGAGAGCCGGTCTTTCAGCCTCTCGCGGCCGCGTTTTCGCAAGCTGCAGACCCCCAAGCCGGCGGAAAAGGCGCCCGAAGGCGACGACTGGCTGCACGAGACGAAACTCGACGGCTATCGCTGTCTTGCCGCGCTCGGTAAGGGCGGGGCCCTGCTCTACTCCGGGACCGGCCGCAACTGGACCGGCCGCTTTGAGGGCCTGCCGGAAGCCTTTGCCGCACTCGAGTGCGAAAACGCGCTGATCGATGGCGAAGTGGTTTCGGCGAAGCCGGGCAAACGCGCGCCGCTTTCCGCCTTGCAGCGCGATGTGGACGAGGGCCGGCCCGTGCTCTTCATCGCCTTCGACCTGCTGGAACTCAACGGCGAGCAGCTGGTTGACAAGCCGCTGCTGGAACGCAAGACGCTGCTTGAGCAGTTGCTGGCGGGCGGGCCGGAAGGTTCGCCGGTCCATTACTGTGTCCACGTGCGCGGCAACGGCGCCAAGGCATTTGAGGCCGTGAGGAAAGCAGGCGGTGCCGGCATCGTTTCCAAGGCTGCGGACAGCCGCTACAGCGGGACGCAGAACGATGATTGGCTGAAGATCATGGCCCAACGGCGCCAGGCTTTCGTCGTCGGCGGCTGGACGCCGTCGAAGGCAAAGGGCAGGCCGTTCGCTTCGCTTCTCATCGGATCCCGGGAAGACGGCTCGCTGTGCTACCGCGGCCGGGTCGGCGGCGGCTTTGCCGGGGATGACCTGGAGCGGCTCTGGAAGAAGCTGAAGACACGCGGCCGCAAGACCAGCCCCTTCGACGAGGTGCCGCCGGATGTGGCTGACACGGCTAACTGGGTGACCCCGGACGTGGTTGTCGACGTCGGTTATGCCGAATTGACGGACGAAAACAGTATCAGGCGCGGCGTGTTCGAGGGGCTGCGCGAGGACTTGGCTTAGATCCGTTCTCCGCATTCAGGGGGCCATGCCCGCATGCGGAAAATGGATCGCTTTCAAACGGCTGGAGCATCCCCGCATCCGGGTATGTCGCCTGGATGCAGGGCTGGTGTTCCGGTGTCGATATTTACTGAACACGACCGATCCGGAGCGAGGAAATGGACGCAGGCAGAGCTTGTCCTGATATGCAGGAGAGGGGAGGCGCACTCTCCGCCGAAAACGAGAAGCCTGCCCCTGAGCGCCCGAAGAGGGCAGGCGATGTGACGATACTGGAACGCGGCCGCAACTGCTGGCGCACCGAGCTTGCCGCGCGTGCCGCGGTGCTGGTGGACGCGCAAAACTATTTCAACGTTCTGGAACAGACGCTTCGGCGTGCGCGCAAATCGATCCTGATCGCCGGATGGGACTTCGACGGAACGATTTTCCTCGATCCGGAAGGGACCATGGACGAACCCGTTCCGCTCGGTCCACTCCTGCGCAAGCTGGTGGAAGAGCAGCCGGAGCTTGAAGTCCATATCCTGGTCTGGAGCACTGCGGTTCTGCACGGTTTCAGCGGCATGGCCGCGCTGCTGTTCGGCGCCGGCTGGATGCGGCATCCGCGAGATCTCGTTGCGGCTCGACACAATGCATCCGTTCTATGCCTCCCACCATCAGAAGATCATAGCCATCGATGATACGGTGGCATTTGTCGGGGGCGTCGACCTCACCACCGGGCGTTGGGACACAAGGGCGCATCTGTCCCGGGACCGTCGGCGAAGGGGTCTGAACGGCCGGCGGCACGGACCGGTGCGCGACGTACAGATGATCGTCGATTCCGACGCCGCGGTGGCGCTGGCCGATCTTGTGCGAGAGCGCTGGCGCCTTGCGACCGGTGAAGCCTTACGGCCGTGCGGTCGTGACGGCGACGTATGGCCGGAGGGTCTTGAACCGCAGTTTAACGACCACACCGTCGGCATCTCGCGCACCATGCCGGATTGGCGCAAAGGGACTGCTGTCAGCGAAATTCTCCATCTGGCCGAGGATATGCTGAGGTCGGCGCGTGACCTCGTCTATGTCGAGGCGCAATATTTTTGCAGCGTCCGCATCGGCCGGGTCGTCGAGGAACTCCTGGAGCGGCCCGGCGGACCCGAAGTGGTCGTCATCACCAGCCGGACCCTGCCGGGAGTGGTTGAGACCTGGGCCATGGGAGGCAACCGCGACCGGCTGATCCGGCGCCTGAAAAAGGCCGACCGGGAAGACCGCTTGCGCGTCTATTATCCCCTGGCGGCCAGGACAGACGGTGATCGCCATGAGGTCGAGATCCTCGTGCATTCCAAGGTCCTGATCGTCGACGATCGAATCCTGCGGGTCGGTTCGTCCAACCTCAATAACCGGTCCTTCGGCATCGATACCGAATGCGACCTGGTCATCGAAGCCGACGACGAGGCGACCGCCGAAACGATCAGGCGACAGTGCCGCGGTCTGATGGCGGATCTTGCCGGCGTGAGCGTGGCTGCGCTTGATGAAGCGGTCAGGTCGGAAGGATCTTTCCTGCGCGGGCTCGATCGCCTGGCCGCCCGGACGGGTCGGCTGAAAGCGTTTTCAGCCATGCAAGAGGAGGGCCCCACCGGACAATTGCCCGGTACGCGCTTCTTCGATCCGCAAGAACGGTTCGAGCTGCCCTGGGTGACGCCTCGCCGCAGCGGCGGGGACGGCGGTTCGTAAGCCGCGTGCACTCCGCGGAACGGCCACCAGAACGCTTGGGCGGGGATCATTCCATAGGAAATGAGGACCAGCGAGATCGCATGTCGGGCAGGCACGCCACGCGCAATTCTACCGTTGAGTCCAGGGTCCTGCATCGACCTGATTGCTTTCAATCCATTCTGCTATGTGAAGTTGAAATATTTTGTACAAAAACCTTTTTCATTCCGGAACTTTTCCAGCGCCGAGTGGTTGTTTGAAGACAATTAGATCCACGCTGTGCCAGCGCTCAAGATCAGCGTTCAAAGGGCAGCGGGGTTTACTTTGTGCCGAAACAGAAGAGGAGACACTGACATGATCCGCACTCTATTAGCTAGTACAGCGCTTAGCGTACTCTTGGTTGGCGGTGCAGTCGCCGAAGGCGCGAAGACTGACGTCCAGGCGCAGACCGATGCGACGCAAATGAACCAGGTCGACGGGTTCTTCCAGGCCTCCAGAGACCAGGTTCTGGCATCGAAACTGCTGGACAAGACCGTCTATAGCGGTACCGGCGAAGACGCTGAAGAGATCGGGCAGGTCGCCGATGTGGTGATTACCCAGGACGGCAAGGCGCAGGCATTGGTGATCGGTGTCGGTGGTTTCCTCGGTATCGGTACCAAGGATGTCGCGATCGACTACAGCCGCGTCGAATGGGTGAAGGCGCAGCCCACAGGGGCTGACGATCAGGCCGGTCAGAATGACTGGACCGAGGACAACCAGCGCCTGGTGGTCAACGCCACCAAGGAGGAACTGGAGAACGCTCCGGAGTTTGATCGTGCACTGGTGACCGACCAGCAGATGACCAGCGCCGACACCGGAACTGACCAGCCGGCAACCGGCACGGGCACCGATCAGCAGATGACCAGTGCCGAGACCGACGCTGAGCAGCCGGCGACCGGCACGGGCACCGATCAGCAGATGACCAGTGCCGAGACCGACGCTGAGCAGCCGGCGACCGGCACGGGCACCGATCAGCAGATGACCAGCGCCGAAACCGACGCTGAGCAGCCGATGACCGGTACGGAATCCGAGCAGCAGATGACCACCGATACCACGGCTGACCAGGAAGATCCGGCTGCCCTTGACCAGACTGCCCAGACAGAGACCGATCCGGCTGCGCCGGCTCAGCCTGCCCGGGAAGGTATGCAGATGGTGGACGCCATGACCCTGAGTGCCGAAGAACTGATCGGCACCAACATCTACGGTCAGGGGGACGAAGACCTCGGCGAAGTCGGTGACGTGATCGTTACCGCCGAGGACGAGGTCAGAGCCTACATCATTGATGTCGGCGGGTTCCTCGGGATCGGTGAAAAACCGGTAGCGCTCGATGCGGAAAACCTGGAGATCATGAAGGACGAGAACGGCAACCTGTCGATCTACACCTCCTTCACCCAGGAACAGCTCGAGAACCATCCCGAGTTCACGATGCAGGCATACGAGGAAAATCCTGACAGCGTTCTGTTGCGCTAAATTCCAGGAGATTTAATTCCTCTGTAACGCTTCGACGGGCCGCAATCGCGGCCCGTCGTCGTATTGGCAAAACGGAGAAGGAGTAAAGTCATGGCGCATGTATCCGAAGCACTGAAACCGAAGGCCCGTGACCAGGAACTGCGTAACGGTCTTGAGCCGGAGTACTGCGAGAAAATGTCGACCCTGTTGTCAGACACGCTCGTATCGACCTACCAGTTGCTCATCAAGAGCCATCTGTACCACTGGAACGTCGTCGGTCCGCTGTTCAAGCCCCTCCATGATCTGACCGAGGAGCATTATCAGGCCCTGCTGGAAGCGGCCGACATCATCGCCGAGCGCATTCGCGCCCTTGGCCATCTCGCCCCGGTTCAACTGAGCGAAGCCGCCGGCTTTTCTCCCGAGCCGCGTGAGGTCAGGCACACGTCGGCGATCGGGATGGTGAACGATCTGATCGCCGATCATGAACATGCGGTGCGCAGCATGCGCCTTGCTGGCGAGAAGGCCGACGAGGCGGGCGATCTTGCCACTTCCGACATGCTTGGCGACCGGTTGAATTTTCACGAGAAGGCGCTGTGGATGCTGCGGGCGATCGCTGCGAATTGAAGCCGTTTGCGAGCGCGAAAAAAAACAACTCCGCCGGGAACTTTGCGCGCCTCTCGCGGTTCTAGGGTCAGAAGCATACAAGGCGGACAAAAGGTCTATCGCCCCGGGTGATTTCCCCCGCCCGTTTCCCTTTCCTCCCAGGGAATTCGGCATTGAAGACCAACCGCCTTTGTCCCCGCTGACCCCAAGCGGCGGGGCACTCGGCAGGACGGCGTGTATTGCCCACCCCCACCTAGATCAGCGCCGTCCTGCCATTTTTCCTGATGCGATGACTTTTCCGGCCCACGGTCAGCCGCGCGGCCGCGGATCTTCGCGAGCGAACTTGTTCGCAGGCACGGAACGGCTTGAGGGCCCCGCACCCTCCAGCGTTCAGGCCTCCTTGGCGCAGGAGATGGATCCGCTCCAGAGCGACCAGTGTATTCTACTTATGGGGCAATCGTCTAAAGGGCGAAGGGAGGGGAGGAGGCGCCTGCCAGGTCGGAGGAGGGGCCGTAATCTTCGTCTTCCTCGATCCCGAGGACTTCCTTGAGGGTGATCCGCGCGCGGCTGACCCGGCTCTTGACGGTGCCGACGGCGCAGCCACAGACTTCGGCGGCTTCCTCGTAGGAAAGTCCCGATGCCCCGACGAGGATCAGTGCTTCGCGTTGGCCATCCGGCAATTGGGCTAGTGCGCGGCGCAGGTCCTGAAGGTCGAGCGAACCTTGTTGGGCGGAATTCACCGAAAGGTTTTCCGTATAGGTCCCTTCGCTGTCCTGCACCTCACGGTCACGCTTGCGCATCTGGCTGTAAAACTCGTTGCGCAGGATGGTGAACAGCCAGGCTTTCATGTTCGAGCCAGGCTCGAAGCTTTCCTGCTTTGCCCAGGCTTTCATGATTGTCTCCTGAACAAGGTCGTCGGCCTTGTCCAGATTTCCGACAAGTGAACACGCGAACGCGCGCAGGTTCGGCAGTGCGGCAAGCATTTCTCGCTTGAACGCCCGTGCCGCCTCTTCACCGGCTGTTTTTGTCCGTCTTTGCGGCATTGCTCTCTTCGGCTTGGTCAAGTTGTTCCAACAGGTCCAGAAAACGTTCGGGAACGGGTTCCTGTTCAACCGAGCGGTAGAGTTCCCGCAATTTCTGCGAGATGCGGCTATTCGGATCGGGGCCGGCAGCCCCGAAGCGTTTGTTGTCGCTGCTCATAATCTCTTTGTCACTTTGCTACTGCTCAACCTATGCAGTCACCCACGCTAACTCAAGCTGCGGGAACAAAAAAGTTCCGCCACATTGTGGAACTTTTTTTGCGTTAGTCCATTTTAAATGGACCGGCCAGCGCGAAAAACCGGTGGAGCCCACCGGCCCACGGGTGGTTTCGCGCAGAATAGTTCGAGATAGTTTAGGGGAACCTGTCATGTCACTTTCGACCCGGCTCGCGCCGCATCTGCCCTATCTGCGCCGCTACGCAAGAGCGGTAACCGGCTCGCAGACATCCGGCGATGCTTACGTGTCGGCGGCGCTTGAAGCGCTGATCGCCGATGTCTCCAGCTTTCCGGAGACCAGCAGCGACCGCGTCTCCCTGTACAGGCTCTTCTCCGTAATATTCACGACGACCCAGATCGACATCCAGCCAAAGGACTCGCCCTTCGCTTGGGAACGCCGGGCAGCGGCCAACATGGCAGGGGTGTCACCGCTCCCAAGGCAGGCCTTTCTGCTTCATTCCGTGGAGGAATTCTCGCTGGACGAGATCGCGGAGATCCTCGACAGGGACGCCGACGAGGTGCAGAAGCTTCTTGAAGCAGCCTCGATTGAGATTTCCCGGCAGGTTGCGACCGAGATCCTGATCATCGAGGACGAACCGTTGATCGCCATGGACATCGAGCAGATGGTCAAGGATCTGGGGCACAAGGTAACCGGCATCGCCCGCACGCGCACGGAAGCGATGGAACTCTTCCGGGCCACGAGCCCCAGAATGGTCCTGGCCGATATTCA
The DNA here is from genome assembly GCF_026240905.1 of Roseibium salinum. NCBI lineage: Bacteria > Pseudomonadati > Pseudomonadota > Alphaproteobacteria > Hyphomicrobiales > Stappiaceae > Roseibium > Roseibium salinum. Next base: position 2,580,721 of record NZ_JAPEVI010000003.1, on the reverse strand, counting down.
ACTCGCCGATGGCAGTTCGGGCATCGATGCGGTCAACGACATGCTGAAAACCGACCGTATTCCGGTGATTTTCATCACCGCCTTTCCCGAGCGTCTCCTGACCGGCGAACGGCCCGAACCGGCTTTCCTGGTCACCAAACCCTTCAATCCAGAGATGGTAAAAACGCTAATTTCCCAAGCTCTGTTCTTCAACGAGGACGTTCAAGCGAAAGCGTCCTAGAGCGCGTGTAGTAGCAGGGGCACAGACCGAGGGAGTATGGCGGTTCGAAAACGATCGATCTGCATTCGAACGATTTCTGATGTGAATGCGGGTCGACACAGGGTCCAGGCCCCGGTCATCGGTGGCCTGTCGCCGGTCTGCCGGGCACAGGGACTTCGGATTTTCCACCGCCGGAAGGACGACGGATGATTTTTTTGCCATGTCGGTTGATCCGTTGCACCCGAATCCTCGACAATGGGACGTGGCGGATAATGGAAAAGATCCGCTGGCACCAGCCCGCGCGAATGCGGAGCGACGGAGCATGACGTGAGCCAGGGACGGCAGGGACTGATCTGGGAAAAACCCGGCCAGGATGAGGAGCGGTTCCGCCGCTACCTGATAGTCGCCCTGTCCCGCACCGGGATCTGTGTCATGCTGCAGGACCGCCGGGGAGATTACCTGTTCATCGCGAACCTTCTCGGGGACTGGCATGTGGATGCCGGTGCGCCGCCCACCGATGAGAGCCTGTTCGGCGCCGAACTTGCCTCCAGGATTGCGGCCCTCAAGCAGCGCGCGGTGGAGACTGGCAAGATCAGCCGGATGGAACACGAGACGGAATCCGGGCGGTACTTTGAATTCATTGTCGAACCGCTCAAGGTCGACGCGGCCGGCAGCGGTGACCTTCTGACGATGATCGTGGACGAGTCCGAGAACAGACGGCACCAGAAGCTCCTGACCACCCTGTTGCGCGAGGTCAGCCACCGCTCGAAAAATCTCATGGCGATCATCCAGAGCCTGGCTGCACAGACGGCGAAGCATTCATGGTCGCTTCCACAGTTTCTCGAAAAATTCCACGGCCGCCTCTATTCGTTGTCCCATTCCCAGGACCTGATTACGGATACCAGCTGGCAGGGAGCCTATTTCGAGGATCTGGTCCGTCGTCAGATCGACACTTATCTCCCCGAGGAACAGCATCTCGTCTCGATCACAGGAGAAAATCTCCTCCTGACGCCGAACATGTCGCTGCATGTGGGGCTGGCGCTGCATGAACTGGCGGTCAATGCGGTGAGCTACGGCGCGCGGGTCGGCACGGAGCCGGGAATAACCGTTCATTGCGGCCGGACAACCCTCGACGACAGGGACGCGATCGAGATCAGTTGGATCGAAGAGCTGCCGCCCGGACGCGAGCGGACGGAAATTGCACCGCGCTTCGGAAGTGCGGTGCTCGAGCGTATTGTACCGAAATCAGTAAATGGAGCCGCCGACTATGATATCGGCGACTCCCGGATCAGCTACCGGCTGGTCTTTCCGGCAGACTCTCACAGTTGAGCCCGGTCAGTGCCGGGTCAGCCACTCGTCGACTTCGCGTTCGGCTTCTTCCTTGCCCTTGCCGTAACGCTCCTGCAACTTGCCGATCAGCAGCATGCGGTTGCCGTCGATGACGTCGAGGTCGTCGCCGGTCAGCCGGCCCCAGTTCTGCTGCAGATTGCCTTTGAATTGCTTCCAGTTACCGGCCACTTGGTCCCAGTTCATGGTTATGCTCCCTTGTTGATTGTCAGAACGGCAACCCCGTTCCTTCCAGAAAACTCCGGAAGCGCCGCCTTGGTTCCGAGCGCACGCGAGGACAGGGCAGGCGGTCATCAAAGGATGAAGAGGAATTAATTGACTGTGGCGGGAGGTGCCCCCAAATTGCCACAACTTGCGCCCACATGATTTGAAACGTTAATTCTTGAGGGACAATAGCAACAGGCTACTCATGTGTGCCAACGAGACGTGAAGATCCGATGTGCAGTTGAGCTATGATCTACCGAAAACGGTTTCAGTTATTCAGATGGGTGTTTCGGCATGCCGCTTCACATTTCCCGGGTACATTCCAACTGGCTATTGCCACTTGCGGTCTTCCTGTTTGTCGCCGTAGCCGGAGTTGGCATGGCGTTGGTGGCCCACCGTGCGGAGCGGGAGACCCGGGCGGTCCGGCTGGAACTGCTCGCGGATGACCTTGCCGGCCGGTTCAGCGACCGGATCAACCGTCAGATCATGCTCCTGATGTCCGCCCACTCGTTTCTGGCCGCCAATCAGGACAATCTTTCGCGTCCCGCTTTCAGGTCCTATGTGAGCGGAATCGGGCTTGAAATCCGGTTCGACAGTCTGGAGAGCATCGGCTATGCCCGCCGGATCAATCGTGGTGATGAAGAACTGGCAGCGGCGGATATCGCCAGCTACTACGACCTGGCACCAACGATCCGGCCGGACACCGAGCAGTTGTGGCGCACCCCGGTCGTCCTGGCGGAACCTCACAACGACAAGACCGAGAACATGCTCGGTTCTGACATGTTCGCCGACGAAACTCTGCGGCAGGCGATGCGGCAGGCGATGATGTCGAGCGAAGCCCGCGCCACCTCGCCAGTTCCCCTGACGCTCCTGGGCGATCGCATGCCTGCGCAAGGAGTCTTTGTTTTCATTCCTCTCGAAAAGGCGGTAGGCGAGGCGGATGATCCGATCAGTCAGGTGAGCGGATTTGTATTCGGCCTGTTGCGGATCGCGGACTTGCACCAAAATGTGCTGGAAAGGTCGACGGATCTGGAGGTCGAATTGAAGTCCGTGGATGCCGGCTTCGATGAAACGAAACCTCTGTTCCAGACCTCCGGCTACGATTCGGAAGAGATCGCCGGCATCAAGCCTGCCGAAAGAACAGTGCAGGTCGCGGGGCGGAGATGGAAGCTTTTCGTGCGGCCGACACCGGAAATGGCGGAGTCCCACATCTATTTCGGCTCATACACCATCGCCGGCGTGTCGCTGATACTCGCGCTCGCGCTTGCGGTGGCCGCACATGCGCAACTTCGGGTCATCTCCACGGCCCACGCGCTCAATCTCTTCACGGCCCGCTCGATGCAGGAAAAGGATCTGATGCTGCAGGAGATGCAGCACCGGATCAAGAATTCGATTTCCCGCATTCTCGCAATGGCCCGGCAGACGGCCGCCGGTTCCGACACGATTGAAGAGTTCTCCCAGTCCTTCGTGGCGCGGTTGCAGGCCATGGCCAATGCCCAGGACCTCCTTGTCAGTTCACGCTGGAACGAGGCCGACCTGGAGGAGCATATTTCCATAGAGTTGCGTCAAGTGTTCGGCGAGAAGCTGGAACAGGCGAAGCTCTCGGGCCCGCCGGTCAAGCTCAATGAGGAGAGGGCACAGGCCTTGGGGCTCACCTTTCACGAACTTGCCACCAACGCCCTGAAATATGGCGGCATGTCCGAGAAGTCGGGCGATCTGTCGGTGACCTGGCGCCTCGAAGGCGAAGGGCAGCACCGCATGCTGGTTCTTGACTGGAACGAGAATGCCGGTGGTGACGTCCGGCCCCCCGAGGGCGAGGGCTTCGGCACCAAGCTGATGGACGCCAATATCAGGGGCCGGCTCGGCGGCACGATCGAACGCCGGTACGACAACGACGGCCTGAAGGTGAACATCAGGATCCCGATGCCGGCCCAAAGGGAGAAGGACAGGAAAAGGCCGGCCGGCGCGTGACCGGTTCGGCGCTGCGCGAGTTCCGGAAAGTCGTGGACAGCCGGCGCGACCATACGGGCGGAACCCCGGGCGACTTCTTGCCTGAATGGAACGGAACCTCTGCGACCCCGTTGCCGTTCCTTCTGTATAATTTAGGAGGATCGACATGCCTACTTATGATCCGCACAAGACGCCGACCGAAATCCGTCAGGGTAACCGCCGTCGCATGAACCTGCGCATTCTGTTCTGGTCGATGATCGGCCTGGTCTTGCTGTTTTCGCTGATCTACCTCTACTTCGTGATTGCCGTTCCCCCGGCAAGCTGACGAGATTCCGAAATGCTAGAGAAAACAGACAGTAGTCAGGAACTTTCTTCCGGCCTCGCCCGTTTCCAATCCGATTTCAATTGAGCTGCTGGCGCAACGGCAGCGCGGTAGAAAGGTTTAGACCATGTTGGAGTGGATTCTCATTCTTCTGATCGTCGCTGCGGCGGCCAGCCTTCTGGGGCTGCCGAGACTGGCGGGCGTTGCCGCTTCCGGTGCCCAGATCCTGATCTTCGTCGTTCTCGCCATCCTGCTGATCTCGCTCCTGTTCGGGGTCGTGGCGGTTGCCTGATCCGGTGCGGTGCCGAATGGCGGAATGACAAACCATGGTCGAGCTTGCAGGCATAGAACTGACCCATCCGGACCGGGTGCTTTACCCGCAGCAGGGACTGACCAAGCTCGATCTGGCCCGCTATTTCGAAACGATGGCCGAGCCGCTGCTGGAGCATGCGGCCGGCCGCCTGGTCAGCCTGGTACGCTGTCCGCGCGGACGGGAAACCAAATGCTTCTTCCAGCGCCACGGCGGCTCGGGCCTGCCGGACGAATTCCGTCGCAAAAGCGTGCGCGAGAAGGATGGCGGCAGAAGCGACTATCTGTATTTCACCAAAAAGGAAGCACTGATTGCCGCTGCGCAACTCGGTGTGCTCGAGCTGCATATCTGGGGTTCGAAGATCGATGACATTGAACGGCCCGACCGGCTGGTTTTCGATCTCGACCCCGACGAGGGGATGGATTTCGCCAAGGTGAAGCAGGGCGCAGCGCTCATGCGCGATGTGCTCGCGCAATTCGATATCGAGAGCTTTCCTCTGCTGACGGGCGGCAAGGGCATTCACGTGGTCGCACCGCTGGTCCGGCGGCATGAATGGCCGATCGTCAAGGCCTTTTCCGGCGAGCTTGCCAGGAACGTCGCCCGCGAAGACCCGGACAATTACGTCGCGACGATGAGCAAGGCCAGGCGCAAGGGCCGTATCTTCATCGACTATCTGCGCAACGAACGCGGCAGTACCGCGATCGCCCCGTTCTCGCCCCGCGCCCGCAAAGGCGCCCCGCTGGCCTGGCCGGTCAGCTGGGAGCAGCTTGATGAGGTCACGGCGCCGGACCAGTTCCGTCTTGACAACGCCGATCCCGGGGCGGCGAACAACTGGGACGGCTACGGCGATTTGCGCCAGAGCCTCAAGGCAGGCGGCCTCAGGGCGCTCGGGATCGACGTCTGACGCGCAGCAGTTCGCTTCAAGTTGCTCCCGGCCGTGCGGTCACTTGCAGTCCGTCACTTGTGAATGCGCAGTCCCGCCTGTTTCCAGTCCATTTTGCCGTCTTCGTAGTCGTAGACGCGGGAATAGCCGAGGGTTTCCATGCGTTCTGCGGCCTTGCTCGATGCCGGGCAATCCTTGTCCATGCAATAGAGCGCAACCGGATGCTTCTTGTCTGGCAGGGTCTTGGCCACCTGCTGGTCGAACTGGTCGTCGAAGGGGATGTTGATCGCCGTTGGCAAATGGAACTTCCTGTATTGCGATGCATCGAGCACTTCGATGACCGTGACGTCATTTTCGCCCATCTTCTGCTGGAGCTCGTTTCGATCGATTGCCGGCATGGCTAGTTTCCTTTCGAATTCTGATGAAGGATCTGGATTAGAACCGCCTTGATCGGCGTCGGGTCGACGCCGAGATCCGCGAGCCCCGGCCGGCCGGGCGAGGCGACGTTGTCGCGTTTCAACAGGGCGACCTGTCCCTCGGTAATGGGCGGATTTTTTAAAAGGCTGCCGCTTGCGGCAAGCCCGTCCCAGATCATTTCCGGCACCGGTACGAGAGGGCGCTTCTTTCCGCCGGTAGTCATAACCGTTTCGGCCAGCTGCCGGTACGTCACGACATCCGGGCCTCCAAGCTCGTAGATCCGCTCGGGTGCCTCCTCCTGGGTCAGCACGGTCACTGCGGCGTCGGCCACATCGCCCACGAAGACCGGCTGCAAGCGGGTGCGGCCGTCGCCGAACAGCGGCACGACCGGCATCCATTTGGCAAGCGAGAGGAAAGCGCTGAGAAGGGCATCGTCCGGCCCGAACATCGCGCTCGGGCGGAAGATCGTGGCATGTTCGAAACCGGTGTTGACTTCCTCCTCTCCCTGGGCGCGGCTGCGCACGTAGGATGAAGAAGAGGCAATGTCGGCGCCGATGCCGGACAGGTGTATCAGCCGCTCCGCGCCGCAAGCGCTGGCCGCCTCGGCGACCCGGCGGGCGCCCTCGACATGAATGGCGTTGAAGGTCAGCTCGCCGCGCTCCACGTAAAGACTGACCGCATTGACCACGCCGTCGGCGCCGTCGACCGCCTGTTCGACCTGGCTGCGGTCGCGGATATCCGTCCTCACGGGAACCATCCGGCCGGTCGCGTCCGCGGGCGGCCTCACGCTGTCAGGGTGACGCGATGCGATCCGCACGGTCACGCCGTTCCGCAACAGCTTGTTGCTGATTCTGTGGCCGAGGAACCCGGTGCCCCCGAATATCGTTACTTCTGTCGCAGGCATGCTGAAGTCTTCCGAGGGTATGACCCGTCGGGAGGGCAACGTGAGGGAATATGGTTATGTTCCATCATCATTCCGCTGCCGTGGCCATTTGGGCTCTGCCGTCGTCTCGCCCTGGTCCGTGAGGGTGGGAAATTCTCCCTGGTTCTCCAGGGCTATGCCGGACTCGGCCCCGTCGGTGTCGGCGGTGGCTTCCTTGACCGGCCGGGTGGCGAATTTCGGATCCTCCTCAAGTGCGATCAACTGGCGTGCCTCTTCCCGGAACTCGTCCATTTGCCCTTTCGGCTTTCCCGCAGCTTCCCACAAATGCCGTGCGCGCTCTTCGATGCGCCGGTCCAGTTCCCTGTCTTCCGCGTCGGACATGTTTCGGCTCCTTTTCAGTTATGGGCCTAACTGCCGAGTTGCCGGTCGGTTCCCTGGAACTCAAGTTGGAACTCAAGACGTTGTGATGGGTTGGTCAGGGGAACAATCCGTAAAGGAGGCCCTTATGCCACCGCGCAAGGAACCGCCCGAGCATTCGGCGCAGGATGTGAGCCAGGGCGAGATCATTCTCAAGAGACGCTGGCAACGAACGGTGTTTGTCGCCGGACTTGTCGGTATCGTCCTGCTGGTGCTGTTCCTGGCCGTGGCCGGACTATAGACAGGAAAGTCGACAATGCCCGAGCATGATCCCCAAAGCCTCGCCAAGTCGGTTCTGCGCCGCTATCCGCACAGCTTTGCCGACGAGTTGCATATGGACCTGAGCAGCAATACGCCGTCGCCGCTTTACCAGTGGCTGATCGCCTCGCTGCTGTTCAGCACCCGCATCGCCGCGCCGCAGGCTGCGAAGGCCGCCGAGGCCTTGTTTGCCGAAGGCTGGCGCACGCCGGAAAAGATGGCGGCAACGACATGGGAAGAGCGGGTCAAGGTCCTCAACCGCTCCGGCTATGCCCGCTATGACGAAAGCACCGCCCGCTACATCGCTGACACGACGCAATTGCTCCTGGATGAATACAAGGGCGACCTGCGCCGGCTGCGGGATGACGCCGACAAGGATCCGGCACGCGAGCGCACGCTGCTCAAGGAGTTCAAGGGCATCGGCGACGTCGGCGTCGACATCTTCTTCCGCGAAGTGCAACTGGCCTGGGACGAGCTCTATCCCTTCGCCGACCGGAAGGCGCTCGACACGGCACGCGATCTCGGCCTCGGCGACGACGCCGAAGCACTGGCGCGCCTGGTCGGCAAAAAGCGGGATCTGCCCCGCCTGCTCTCGGGTCTTGTGCATGTGTCGCTCGCCAAGGAGGCCGACGAGATACGCGCCGAGGCCGGCTGACTAGCGGAACATATCGCCCTGGCTGACGTTTATCGGACGGGGTCGCATTCGGCCGCGCAGATTACCGCGCATTCAGATTGAACCCGCTGGATGCTGATAAGTTGATGAATTTCAAGGCACTGGAGCAGCCCGGCCCGGCCGGACGCACAGTGCTCCAGCCAGATTTTCGCTGTGGGGAAGGCAATGGGAAAACCAGTCGCGCACAAACTGCTAGAGACGCATCTGGTCGACGGCCAGATGGAGCCGGGCGCCGAAATCGCGCTCCGCATGGACCAGGCGCTGCTGCAGGATGCAACCGGCACACTGGTCATGCTGACCCTTGAGGCGCTGGAGCTTGAACGCGCCGCGACCGAGGTCGCCGTGCAATATGTCGATCACAATCTGCTGCAGGAAGACAGCCGCAACCCGGAGGACCATCTTTTCCTTGAAAGCGCGGCACGCCGCTTCGGGCTGTGGTTCAGTCCACCCGGCAACGGCGTCAGCCACCCGCTGCACATGGCGCGCTTCGGCGTACCGGGCAAGTCGCTGATCGGTTCGGACAGCCACACCCCGGCTTCGGGCGCGCTCGGCATGCTGGCCTTCGGCGCCGGCGGGGTCGACGTCGCCATGGCCATTGCCGGCGAACCCTACACCATCACGATGCCGGAGATCTGGGGCGTTCATCTGACGGGCAGCCTGCCCGAAGGTGTCAGCGCCAAGGACATCATCCTGGAAATGCTGCGCCGGCACGGCGTGTCCGGCGGCCTCAAGCGCATTATCGAATACACCGGGCCGGGTCTCGACAACCTGACGGCCATGGACCGCCATGTCATCGCCAATATGGGGACGGAACTGGGGGCGACGACAACAGTGTTTCCGTCCGACGAGACAGTGAAGGCCTTCATGGTCGCGCATGGCCGTGAAGACGAGTGGGTGGAGCTCCTGCCGGACGAGGAGCCCGACTACGACCTGGAAGAAGAGATCGATCTCTCCGGGCTCGAACCGCTGATTGCCAAGCCGTCCAGTCCGGAAAATGTCGTGCCGGTGCGCGAACTTGCCTCTGAGCCGATCTATCAGGCCTACATCGGGTCGTCGGCCAATCCGGGTTATCGCGACTTTGCCGTTGCAGCCAGGATCGTCGCGGGAGAACGCATCCCGCCCGGCGTGTCGCTGGACATCAATCCCACCAGCCGAGTGGTCTTGAGCGAACTGTCGCGCAATGGCCATCTGGTCAACCTGCTGGCGGCCGGGGCGCGGCTTCACCAGGCCGGCTGCAACGGCTGCATCGGCATGGGCCAGGCCCCGGCCACGGGACGGATCAGCCTGCGGACCGTGCCGCGCAATTTCCCCGGACGGTCCGGCACAGTGGAAGATGCGGTCTATCTGTGCAGCCCGGAAACCGCCGCCGCCTCCGCCCTTGCGGGACGGATCACGGATCCCCGCACGCTCGGCGCCCGGGCCGCGCGTACCGGCATCGAGGATGGCCTGATGGCCGAGCCCGGCATGTTCGCCGCGCCGCCGCCGCCGGAAGACGCCGCGCAGGTGGAACTCGTGAAGGGCTCCAACATCGCCTCCCTGCCGTCCTTCTCCGCCCTGCCGGACGAGCTGGAACTCCCGGTGCTTCTAGTGGCGCCCGACGATATCTCGACGGATGAGATCATGCCCGCGGGCGCCGAGGTTCTGCCATTCCGCAGCAATATTCCCAGGATCGCCCGGTTCGTCTTCCGCGACGTCGATCCCGACTATCCCGAACGGGCGGACGCCGTTTTCCACGAGGGCGGGCACGCGGTCGTCGGCGGCGAAAACTACGGCCAGGGGTCGAGCCGCGAACATGCCGCGCTGGCCCCGCGATCGCTCGGCCTGCGTGCCGTGATCGCCCGGTCCTTTGCCAGGATCCACCGTCAGAACCTGATCAATTACGGAGTCCTGCCGCTGACATTGCCGGACGGGCAGGAGGCACCGTCGGAAGGACAGATCCTTCGCTTCGCCGGCCTCAGAAACGCGGTCACTGACGGGACCACCGTGCGCGCCTCGATCAAGGATGGGCCCGATATCGAACTGACACTTGAAGCCACGCGCCGCGAGCGGGACATGCTGCTCAAGGGCGGCGTGATCAACCGGTACCGCGACCAAAGGGCCGCCTGATGGCCAAAAAGACCACAAAGACCCCGAAAACAAAGCCGGCGGCCAAGCCGGTTGTCCTCATCACAGGAGCGGCGGGCGATATCGGTTCGGCGCTGATATCCGCCCTTTCGCCGAATTACACGCTGGCCGGGCTCGATCTTGAGGGAAAGAAGGCCGACTGCGAACTGTTCGGGCTCGACCTGTCCTCCGAGGATTCGGTGAAACTGGCTCTGCGCCGCTTTCGCGACAAATACGGCGGCAGGATCGCCTCTGTGATCCACCTGGCAGCCTATTTCGACTTCACCGGAAAGGACCACCCGTTATACGAAAAGGTCAATATCGAGGGCACGCGCAATCTGCTGCGCGGCTTGCAGGATTTCGAGGTCGAGCAGCTCGTCTATTCCGGCACCATGCTGGTCCACCGGGCAGGCAGTCCGGGAGAGCCTGTTGACGAACGCACTCCCGTCGAGCCGAACTGGGCCTACCCGCAGTCCAAGGCCCGGGCGGAGGAGGTGATACGCGAGGAGCACGGAGAAATCCCCTATGTGCTTCTGCACCTTGCCGGTCTCTACGACGAACGCACCGCGGTGCCGACACTGTCGGAGCAGATCAGGCGCATCTATGAACGTGATCCCAAGGCGCATGCCTATTCGGGGTCAACCGAGACCGGCCAGTCCTTCATTCACAAGGATGACATGGTCGATGCCTTCGTCAGAGCCGTCGACCGGCGCGCGAAGCTGCCCGCCGAGACGACCATCCTGGTCGGCGAGCCCGAGGCGGCCTCCTATCAGGCGCTGCAGGAAAAGATCGCCGATTTGATCCACGGTGAAGAGGACTGGCGCACCTACAAGATCCCCAAAACGCTCGCCGGGGCCGGTGCCTGGCTTGAGGCCAAGAGCGAGCCGATCATTCCCGACGATTTCGACCAGGGCGAAAAACCGTTCATCCGCCCGTTCATGGTGGAGATTGCCGACGATCACTATGAACTCGACATCTCCCGGGCGCGCGAGCTTCTGGGATGGGAACCGAAGCATTTCATCCTGGATACGATCCCGGACATGATCGCGAACCTCAAGGCGGATCCGCTTGGCTGGTACGAGGCCAACGGCATCACGCCTCCGCCCTGGCTGGAGACGGCCGGTGAACGGAGCGAGCGGCCGGACAAACTGCGTGCCGATGCCGAGGCAGCCTATCGCGACGCCCATGAGCGCTTCCGATGGGCCGCTTTCCTCAACATGGGCCTGGGCGCCTGGCTCATTACCAGCCCGCCGATGCTCGGTTATGAATCCCCCTGGATGTTCTGGAGCGACGGCATTTCCGGCGCCCTTGTGATTGCGCTCGCCTTCGTCTCGCTGTCCTGGCGCTTCGGGCTGATCCGCTGGCCGCTTGCGGCCGTCGGTGCCTGGGTCATGACGGCGCCGCTCGTCTTCTGGGCACCGACGGCGGCCGCCTATCTGAACGGCACGCTGGTCGGTGCGCTGATCTTCGGCTTTGCGGTGCTGACGCGGCCTCCGGCGGGCGTGAGCATTCCCGCCGCGACCACCGGGCCGACCATCCCGCCCGGCTGGGACTATTCGCCGTCGAGCTGGTTCCAGCGCTTGCCGATCATCATCCTGGCCGTCCTGGGGCTGTACGTGTCGCGCTACATGGCCGCCTATCAGCTCGGCCACATCGACGGCGTCTGGGAGCCTTTTTCGCAGGCGCCGCGGGCGATCCGAAGAACGGCACCGAGGAAATCATCACGTCCAGCGTCTCCGAGGCCTGGCCCGTGCCGGATGCCGGCCTGGGCGCGTTGACATACATGCTGGAGATCCTCACGGGGATCGTCGGTTCCTCGCGCCGCTGGCGCACCATGCCATGGCTGGTGGTCATCTTCGGGATCATGATCGTACCGCTCGGCGTGGTCTCCATCACCTTTATCGTCATCCAGCCGATCGTGCTCGGCACGTGGTGCACGCTGTGCCTGATCGCGGCTGCCGCAATGGTGATCCAGATACCGTATTCGGTCGACGAACTGATTGCCACCGGCCAGTTCCTGGCCCGCAGGCGCCGCGCCGGCCGGCCGATCCTGCGCGTCTTCCTGAGCGGCGACACGGACGAAGGTGACAGCCGCGAGGGCGAAGACAGCTTCGAGCAATCGCCGCTCGCCGTTATCCGGGAAATGCTCGCCGGTGGCATCGGCGTCACCTGGACGCTGGCGCTCTCCGCGCTGATCGGCGTGTGGCTCATGTTCACGCGGCTGACACTCGGCGCGAGCGGCGTAATGGCCGACGCGGACCATCTCATCGGGTCGCTGGTGATCACCGTGAGCGTGGCCGCCATGGCCGAGGCGGCGCGTGCCTTGCGGTTCCTCAATGCCCTGTTCGGGCTCGCCCTCATCATCATACCCTTCGTGGCCAGTGCGAGCGCATTGCAGACGGCGGTAGGCAGCCTCGCCGGGTTTGCCCTGATAGCGCTCTGCGTACCGCGCGGTCCTATCCGCAACCGCTATGGAAGCTGGAGCCGCGTCGTCGTGTGATGCCACGCAACAGCACGGACCATGAGAGTGATACATGCTAGCGTTCACCGGTTTCCCGATCTGGGTGAATATTGTCGCCTTCGCGATTTCGGCAGGCGCGGTCTGGGTGGCCGGAACACGGCTTTCCTATTACGCCGATGCGATAGCGCGCCATACCGGGATCGGCCACGCCGCCCTCGGCGTTCTCCTGCTCGGCGGCATCACGTCGCTGCCGGAAATCGCCGTGACCGGCGCCGCCACCATCGGCGGCAACGCCCATCTGGCGGTCAACAATCTGCTCGGTGGCTTTGCCATGCAGGTCGTGGTACTGGCCGTGGCGGATCTGGCCATCAGGCGCAATGCGCTCACCTTCGCGGTACCCGATCCGATCGTGTTGCTGCAGGGCACGCTGGGTATTCTGCTGCTTTCGCTCGTCTGCGCCGGCATCATCGTCGGGGATGTCGAATTCCTTGGGGCGGGCGCCTGGACCTGGGGCGTCTTCGCCCTCTTCCTGGTGTCGATCCGGCTTGTGGCGCACTCGGAGGGTCGTCCGTCCTGGCAGATTGTCGGCCAGCCCCCGGGGCCGGAAATCGGCCAGACCGAAGCGCAGGTCGAACACTCCTTGCGCTACGCGGTAACCGGAACGGTCATCGCGGGCCTCGTCATCCTTTTCTTCGGTGCCGTGCTGTCGCAAAGCGGCGAGGCGCTGGCCGAGCAGACCGGACTGGGGTCGAGCTTTTTCGGCGCCGTATTCGTCGCGATTTCTACTTCCTTGCCCGAAGTCAGCACGGTTCTGGCCGCCATACGACTGCGCCGCTACGTGATGGCGGTTTCGGACATTTTCGGCACGAACCTGTTCGACGTTGCCATCATCTTCCTGGTGGACGTTCTCTATTTCGAGGGCGCGGTCCTCAACGAAGTCGGCAACTTCTCGGTCCTGGCCGGGTTGCTCGGTATCCTGGTCACGGGCCTCTATGTCGTCGGGCTGATCGAGCGCAGAAACCCGACGATCCTTGGTGTCGGTGTGGATTCCATTCTCGTGACCGTCACGTATCTCGGCGGGATCGGAATTCTCTACACCATGCGCTGAAGGTTGAAAAACCAACCCCCCGCCGGGTGTGGAACGAACGCCGCCTGCGGGCATTAACAAGTCAGGAGGACGCGATGCCGCTGACCGAGACGGGACCGGATTCGAAAATCGAATACCTGTCGATCCTGAACGAGGATGGCGAGCTGGACAAAGAGCTGGCCCCGCAATTCACAGACGACCTCTTGTTGAAAGGCTACCGGACGATGCTGTTGGCGCGCCGTTTCGACGAACGGCGGCTGAAATTGCAGCGCTCCGGCCGGATCGGCACGTTCGCCCCGGTCAACGGCCAGGAAGCCGCGCAGGTCGGCACCATATCAGCGCTCAGGGAAGACGACTGGTTCGTCCCGTCCTATCGTGAGACCGCAGCCAATTTCTGGCGCGGCACCAACCCGGCGGACATGCTCGTGTTCGATGCGGGTTACAACGAAGGCATCGTTATTCCGGAAGGAGCGCGCAACCTGCCCAATTCCGTTCCGGTCGGCACCCAGATGCTGCAGGCCGCGGGCATCGCATACGCGGCGCGCCTGGAAGGCACCGGCGAAGTGGCCATGACCTATTTCGGCGACGGCGCCACCTCGCAGGGCGACTTTCACGAGGCGCTGAATTTCGCCTCGGTCTTCGATTGTCCCGTGGTCTTCGTCTGCCAGAACAATCAGTATGCGATTTCAGTACCGCGCGCGCGCCAGACGCGCTCGCAGACGCTTGCCCAGAAGGCGCTGGCCTACGGGATGGACGGCATCCAGGTCGACGGCAACGACATCTTCGCCTGTTTCGCAGCAGCGGATGACGCGGTGCGGCGGGCGAGGGAGACCTTCCGTCCGACCCTCATCGAATGCGTCACCTACCGGCTGGAAATGCACACGACGGCGGACGATCCAAGTCGCTACCGCGATGAGGAAGAAGTCGAAAAATGGGAAAAGCGGGATCCGATCGAGCGGTTCGGCAGCTTGCTGCGGGAGCGCGGCCTTCTGGACGACGGCAGCCTTGAGGATATGGAAGCAAAGATTGCCGAGACAATCGACGCGGCATGGGACGAGGCCGAGAAGCGTATCGAAAAGGCCGAGGGGGTAAGCGCCATATTCGACCATATTCTTGAACAGGAAACGCACGAGCAAGTCCGCCAGAAGCAGCAGATGAGCGACGGTCTCGGAGGTGTATCCGGTTATGGCTGAACTGACGATGGTCGAAGCAATCAACCTCGCCCTGCGCCAGGAGATGGAGCAGGACGAGAAAGTCGTGATCCTCGGCGAGGATGTCGGCTGGGACGGCGGCATTTTCCGTGTCACGGAAGGGTTGGTCGAGCAATTCGGCGAAGACCGGGTCATTGATACGCCGCTTGCCGAAAGCGGCATTCTGGGCTTTTCCATCGGCATGGCGATCCACGGCATGAAACCGGTGCCGGAAATGCAGTTCTCAGGCTTTTCCTATCTCGGTTTTCACCAGATCGAATCCCATGCCTCCAGGTTGCGCTGGCGCTCGCAAGGGCGGTTCACCGTCCCCATGACGGTGCGCATGCCTTATGGCGGCGGAGTGCGCGCGCTGGAACACCATTCCGAAAGCCGCGAAGTCTTCTATGCGCACATGCCCGGCCTCAAGTTTGTCGTGCCCTCCGGGCCGCGCAACGCGCGTGCCTTGCTGGTCGCGGCAATCCGTGATCCCGATCCGGTGGTTTTCTTCGAACCGAAGAAAAGCTACCGCGCCTTCCGCGAGGAAGTTCCGGACGAAGACGAGCCGGCGGAAATCGGTCCGGCCTCCATCGTGAGGCCCGGCGACGGGCTGACGATGGTTGCCTGGGGCTCGATGCTGCCGGCCACGCTGGAAGCCGCCGAGCGGATCGCCGAGGAAGAGGGTGCCGAACCGGAGGTCATCGACGTCACGACCCTGGCGCCGCTCGACTACGGGACCGTCGCCGGCTCCGTGAAGAAGACCGGCCGCTGCGTCGTCGTGCAGGAAGCGCCGCTGACCTATGGCCCGGCCGGCGAGATCGCGGCGCGCCTCCAGGAAGAGGCGTTCCTGCGGCTGAAGGCTCCGGTGGCAAGGGTCGCCGGTCCCGATGTCCACATGCCCTATTTCGCGCGCGAGAAGTCCTATCTGCCGGGTGCGGAGCGGATCATCCAGGCGTCGCGCGCCGCACTGCACTACTGATCGACCGCGGGGAGATGACGCAATGGCCTACGAATTCCGCCTACAGGATCCCGGCGAAGGCATTCACGAAGCAGAAATCATCGAACTCAAGGTTTCCAAAGGATCGCATGTCAAGGAAGGCGACGATGTGCTCGTGGCCGAAACCGACAAGGCGGCCGTCGATATCCCGACGCCGGTCTCAGGTGAGGTCATCGAAATCAGGGTTTCGGAGGGCGATATCGTTGAGGTCGGCGATGTGCTGATGGTGATCGAGGAAGAGGGAGCCGAAGCGGCGGAAGACGACGAGAAGGCCTCTGAAACACAGGACGGCGACGAAAAGGAGCAGGACCGGGAGCGGGACGAGGCCCGGGACGAGGCCCGGGACGAGGAAGAAGATCAGGACGAGAAAGAAGATCACGGGGACAAGGCGCAGGATGAGGGCCGGGACCGGCAGACAACCGGCAAGTCCAAGGCCGCCGAAGCGGAACCCGAAGCCGGCCGGAATAAGCGGAAAAGCGAGCCTAAAGATGCGCAGGAGAAAGAAACGGACGCCGGCGCTTCGGAGGAAGAGAAGGACGAAGACCGTGGCAAGGCCGAGGCCGGCAGCGAGAAGACGCAACGACCCGAGGACGGCGACGTTCAGGCGACGCCCGCGGTGCGCGGCCTTGCGCGCGAGCTGGGGGTGAAACTCGATGAGGTGACTGGAAGCGGCGAGGACGGGCGTATCCTGGAAGAGGATGTGCGCAAAGCCGCTGAAGGTGCGCAGTCGCGGGAAGGGAAGCAGGCTCCCGCAGAGGACGGGGTTTCCGAGCGCGTAAAGCTGCGCTCGCTTCGTCGCAGCACCGCGCGGCGCATGACGAAGGCGTGGCGCGAGATCCCGCATGTCACCCATCACGACGCCATCGACATTACCGAAATCGAGCGTATGCGCCGCAAGCATGCCGCCGACGCCGAGGAGAGCGGCATCAAGCTCACGCTGACGCCATTCCTCATGAAGGCGCTGGCCGGTGCGCTGGTCGAGCACCCGCGCTTCAACGCGCGTTTCGACGCCGAAAACCAGGAGATCGAACTTGTGCGCGCCGTCAATGTCGGCGTCGCGCTCGATACCGACCGCGGCCTGATCGTTCCTGTCCTGCGCGACGTCCGGCGCAAGACGCTGCTGGATCTGGCGGAGGAACTGACCGGTATCTCGCGGCAACTGGGCGAAGACCGCGCGAGCCCGGAAATGCTGAAGGGCGGCACGATCACGCTGACCAATGTCGGCAGCATTGGCGGCACCGGCTTTACACCGATCATCAATCCGCCCCAGGTGGCCATATTCGGGGCCGGGCGCGCCGAACTGCGCCAGGTTCTGGAAGGCGATATCGACCGGGCCACAGCGGTGACGAGGCTCATTCTGCCGGTCTGCATCGCTTTCGATCATCGCGTCAATGACGGCGCGGATGCCGCCCGCTTCATGAACAGCGTGAAGCTGCTGATGTCCGATCCGCAACAGTTCATGTTGCGGAGCTGAGATGATCTTGGCCGGTGAACCTGAACCCGCCGCGGCATCTCCAACCATTCGCCAGGCACTGCGATTGCCGCAACAGCATGTGGAAACCGGACATGGCCCGCTCTGACAAACTGCTCAGCGTCTTTTTCCTGTTTGCCGGCATGGCGATCTTCGGCAGCGCCACGCCGGTGAGCAAGCTGGTCGGGGAATCGTTTCCGATATTCGTCGCGTCCTTCTTCCGCGTGCTGTTGGGCGCGATCGTGCTTTTGCCGTTCGTCTACCGCGATCTTGTCGAGGAGTTCCGCGGCATCGGTGCGTGGGACTGGCTTTATATCGGTCTGATATCGCTTTTCGGCATGGTCGGTTTCACGGCTTTCCTCATCTTCGGCATGCGTTTCATTTCCGGTGTCGCGGGCAGCCTGATCATGAGCTTCACCCCGGCGCTTACCGCCGGCGCCGCCTATCTCTTCATGCAGGCGCCGCTCGGGTGGCGCCGTCTGACGGCGATCGCGTTGGGCGTTGCCGGTATAATCGTCCTGAGCCTGTTCAAGGGCAAATTCGGCGGTGAAGGGTCCGGCGCCGCTTTCTATCTCGGGGTGGTTCTGGTGCTGCTCGCGATCTGCTGCGAGGCTTCCTATACGCTGCTCGGCAAGAAGGTGACCCGGGATCTTCCGCCCGTCCTGACCAGCTTCCTGGCCTGTGCGCTTTCCATACCGCTGTTTCTGGTCCTGGCCGCGACACAGCTCTCCGGCTTCTCCTTAGCCGGACCGTCGCCCGGATCCTGGATCGCGCTGATCTGGTGGGGCGTCGGAACGCTCGGGGCCGGCTCGGCCTTGTGGTATTCGGGCGTTGCCCGGGCAGAAGGGACAACCGCCGCGGGCTTCATGTCGGTGATGCCGGTGACCGCCCTGCTGCTGTCCTATTTCCTTCTCGGCGAACAGTTCCATCCGGTTCATCTGGTGGGCATCGGGCTGGTGCTCGGGTCCGTCGTCATCATGAGCCTGGTTCACATGACCGGCAGTGATGACGAGTAGATGCCGTCATGTGCCGGAGAGCGCAGAGCGCCCTTCCGTCCCTCGAAAGCGAAGGCCCGGCCCCGCTCAGACCAGATCCCGGGGAATGGTTTCGTTCCAGCTCAGGCAACGGATCCGGGCGCCGTCTTCATAGGCGTCGAGTTCGGCCGTGACATAGAAATTCTCGCGGTCGGAGGTGAGGCGGGTCCGGGTCCGGGTTTCGATATGCCAGTCCTCCCGGCTGAGCGTGCGGACCCATTCGGTCTCGCCCGTCGACGAGGTGAAGTCCCCCGTCGCCACGCCATATTTCTCGATCCCGCATGCCCCCACCATCAGGTCGATATCGTTCAGCCGGAAGATGCCGCGATCGTCCGTCACCTTCAGCTCGGTCCACTGGTTGCCGAGATCCTGGCGGATCAGCCATTCGTGGGTCGGAGCCTCGATGACCGACAGCGTCGGACCGCGCGCCTGCACCGGTTCGCCGAACCCGGTGACGGCCTCGTCCTCGACCCGCTCGCGAACAGGCAGGGTGAGTGAGCTTTTCTCTGTGCGGATCGTCAGCTTGACCGGCTCCGGCGGCGTCCAGGCGAGCGGCCAGTAGACGGTGGAGATCGACAGCCGCACCCGGTGTCCGCGCGGCACGCGCTGCGCGATGTAGCAGAGCGGTACGCGCACCCTGTAGAACCGGCCGGGCTCCAGTTTCTCCGGATGCTGGCGGCTGTCGCGGTGGGTGAGGTTGAGCATGCCGTAGCTGATGCGGGTCACCTGGTGGTCGGGCCGCATGTCTGAGAGCCGCACCGCGACCAGCGCCACCGGCTGGTCGGCGGCCAGTTCGAGCTCGACATCGGGGCGGCCCAGCAGGTCAAGATCCTCCTCCAGCGGTTCGCTCTGGAATATCAGGCCGCCGCCGTCGTCCAGCCGCTGGTCGCCGGAAAGATCGGGGCCATTCGCGTAGGAACACCACTTGCCCGAATGCAGCCCGAGCGTGGCGGGAGACTGCACGTCCAGTTCGACCTGTTCTTCTTCTCCGGCCGGATACCGGTCTTCAGGCCGCAATGTTCGAGGCCCCGCAATGTAGCGGCGGTTGGAGACGCGCGGCGAGGGCCACTCGGCTTCGCTCGCCCAATGGCCGGGCCGGTAGTCGTAATCCGGGTTCGGCGGAACGCTGTCCTGCATCCAGGCGCAGATCATCGGGTCGTTCTCGATACCGGTTTCCTTGCCCTTCAGCCAGCGGTCCCACCAGCGCAGCAGTTCGGACAGGAAGTCTATGGCCGGGCCCGGCCGGCCGAAATGCGGATAGATGTGTCCCCAGGGGCCGACAAGCCCCTTGCGGGGCACATCAAGGTTCTCCATCAGCCGGAACACCGAATTGGTGTAGCCGTCGGCCCAGCCGCTGACCGCATAGACCGGGATCTTGATTGCCGAATAATCCTCGCAGACCGAGCCGTGCCGCCAGTAGGCGTCGCGCCGCTGGTGCTGCAGCCATGTCTTCAGCCACAGGCCGCTGTGGTCGAGACGCTCCAGCCACATGTCGCGCCAGCGGTCGCCGACAAGAGCCGGATCCGGAGGCATCGTGTTGTAGGAGAACATCACGGAAGACCAGCTCAGATTGTCGCCCAGAAGCGTGCCGCCCATGTGGTGGATGTCATCGGAATACCGGTCGTCGCTGGAGGCGATGGTGACGATGGCCTTCAGGGGCTCCGGCTGCATCGCTGCGATCTGCAGCGCATTGAAGCCGCCCCAGGAAATGCCCATCATGCCGATATTGCCGTCGCACCAGTCCTGTTCGGCAATCCAGTGGAGCGCGGCCACGCCGTCGTCCAGCTCGGACTGAAGATACTCATCGCTCAGCACGCCCTCGCTTTCGCCGCTGCCCCGGATGTCGAGCCGGATACAGGCATAGCCGTGGCCGGCGAGGTATTTGTGCGTGTGCTCGTCCCGCACAGAGGTTCCGAACCGCTTGCGATAGGGGATGTATTCCAGGATGGCCGGGACCGGCTGCTCGCTGGAGCCCTCCGGCCGCCAGATCCGCGCCGCGAGCCGCAGCCCGTCGGTTGCGGGAATGAATACGTTCTCCTCTTCGAGGATTTTGTACGGAAACTCCTCGACGGTCTTCATGTCGCCTCCTTTGCCGCTTCTACCGCACGGATTCCCGCGGCATCGGCTGGATCAGGAAACCCAGAGAATCGCGGCACCGCTCATAGGCGTCGCGGATCATCTCGGTGTTGTTGCCGCCCAGGAAGATGTCCATGAGTTCATAGGAGTAGCTGTCCTGGTCGGAGAGGTCGGACAGGCGTGCCCCTTCCTTGATCAGCACCTGCACCATCAGGTCCGGCAGAAGCTTCCGGAGTTCGTTGACCTCGGTGTCGCTTGGCACCCGCCTGACGATGCCGTCGGCTTCGTGCGAGCGGACCATGAACTTGGCCGCCATCTCGTCCTTGCCCTTGCCTTCCGGCAGTTTCGGGCGCTCCCCGAGGGCCGCCTGGATCGCCTGCCGGTGGTTCGAGGCGCCGTCGACCATGTGGAACAGCGGCGAATGCGATTTCGATATGCGCGGATTGATCTCCAGGAGCCGCAGCGTATTGCTGATCGGGTCGAGAAAGAGTTCGGCATTGAAGACGTCGCTGTCGAAACCGATCCGTTTCAGGACCTTGTCGACGATCACGCGGGCGTCCTCGATCACGTCGTCCGGCAGTTCGGCAGGATAGTGATAGCTCGACAGACTGGACATGTGCTGCCCGGTCCGCAGCGTCTCTATGGCGCCGTATACCACCGTCTCGCCCTGGTGGACGAAGCCTTCGATCGTGAACAGGCGCTCCTCGGAAATCAGTTCCTCGGCGATCGCATGATTGCCGTTTGCTTCCTTGGGAATCTTCGCATCTTTCGAAAGATGGCCGAGGAACGTGTTGAACGGCTCGCCGTAGAAGTGGATGGCCTGCCGGCAGGCATGCAATGCGCGTTCGTACTCGAACAGTTCGCGGATCTTGAACCCGAGCTTGGATGAATGCGCCTTCACCGGCTTGAGCCAGAAGGTGTAGGGCAGGGAGGTGCCTGCTGTGCCTCCGTCGAAAACGGGTTGAGCGCGCGCACCTTGGGGGTGGTTTCCGGCATCACCTCGCGCTGCAGCTTGCGCATCCAGAACTTGTGCTCGCAGCGGGCCACCGCTTCTGGCGATGCGCCCGGCAGGCCGTAATGCCGGCAGAGCAGGCTGACGAGCGCCGTGACCGGGAAGTCGAGATGGCCGACGATCGCGTCCGGCGCCTGATCCAGATCGTCGATAGTCTCCCGGGCGCGGTTGTAAAGCACGTCGAACTCGAAGAGGCCGTGTTCCGGCTGGACCTCGGTGCGGTGCAGAACCGGCACCAGCCGCCAGTCCTTTGCTTCGGGTATCTTGCCGATCAGTTTCTGATGGAAATCGTCCGTTCCCACCACGCAGATAAGTTTCTTTCTCTTCTGCGTACCGTTTGCAGGACTTTTCGCCATGATTCGGATCCAGTTTTTCGGTTGAGGTCCCTGCCTGTGGTGTTGCCCTTCAACGCAGTGGCGACGGTCTTTGTTCCAACCCGAATCCATGGCCGGTGCCATGGGAAGATCGGCTCCGGGTCGCTGCCACTCGTCGCCCGCACGGGGAACCAGCTGCCGGATCGCGCGTTCATCCGTTTACGAATGAAACCGCTGTTTTGCAGACGCACACCCCGCAAGCTCCCGGAGATGACCATTCCGTTCGAAAGCAACATCGAGGCGATAGGACCCGGACCGCATCGCGGACGTTGTCATGGCGCACGCGCGGCCCGATCCGCATGGGCGTACGGCGCGGATTGCAGCTCCCCATGCTGAGCGGTGTCTCCTACTGGATCCTGATCGCCGTCTTTGCCGGTGCGACGGTTGCCGTGGTGGTCGCCGGCGTCCGCGTCGCCCGGACCGCCGACACCCTTGCGGACAGGACGAACCTGGGCGAGGTCATTGCCGGGGCTCTGTTCGTGGGGGCAAGCACCTCGCTGCCCGGCGCAATCACGTCGGTCAGCACCGCGGCCCAGGGTTTCCCATCGCTCGCGGTCGGCAATGCGCTTGGCGGATTGACCGCGCAAACCGCCTTTCTGGTCATCGCGGACATTGCCTACCGACGGGCGAACCTGGAACATGCCGCTGCGAGCGCGACAGGCCTCACGCAGGGCGTGCTGCTCGTCGTGCTGCTGTCGCTTCCCCTTATCGCATCCGTTCAGCCGGCCTACACGATCTGGGGCGTGCACCCGGTCTCGATCCTGACAGTGCTTGCCTATGCCGCCGGACTGCGCCTTCTGAGGGACGTCAGCAACGAGCCTATGTGGAAGCCGGTCCAGACCTCGGAAACCCGGGAGGAGGTTTCCAGTGTCTCCGACGCGGAAGCCCGGCGGAGCATGTCGGGACTGTGGACGGAGTTCGCCATTGCGGCCGCCGTCACGGCGCTGGCGGGCTATGTGGTTGGACAGGTGGGGATCGAACTGGTGAACCGGTCCGGCATATCGGCCACGCTTGTCGGCACCGCGCTGCTTGCCGTGGTCAACTCCCTGCCCGAACTGGTGACCGCGATTGCGGCTGTGCGCATCGGGGCGGTCAGCCTGGCCGTCGGCGATGTGATCGGAGGCAACGCGTTCGAGGTCCTGTTCCTCAGCGCGGCGGATGTTGTCAGTGAGGGCTCGATCTACGCGGCCTTCACCTGGCAGGATCAGGCCACTGCCCTGTTTGCAATGCTGATGACCGGCGTGCTGCTCCTCGGGCTGATCCGGCGGGAAAGGTGCGGTTTCGGGGGCATCGGTTTCGAAAGCGCGCTGGTTCTCTTCCTCTATGCGGTTTCGATCGGGCAGCTTTTTCTCTGACCCTGTTCACCTGGCACAGAAGGCGGGAAACGCGGCTGGACCCTCCGACAAACTTCGTAGGGAACAATTACCAACCTGCGGCGTTGGAAAAGTGATGCCGTACGGCAGAAACTCATCCCAGAGCAAAAGGTGAAGTCATGGCCCCACGCAATACGACCACAAGCACGAGCGGCGACAACTCTGCGAAGCACGCGGCGACGCAAGAGAATTGGGATCAGGTTACCGAACAGCTCCAGAAATTGCGCGAGGACATCGGCAACGTCAGCTCGGCCCTCCAGGGACTGGCGAGGGCCGGCGTCACAGAAGGCCAGGATCGCGCCATGGCGCAGATGGACGGTTTTCTGCGGCACACGCGTGAAATGACAGACGAACTTACCGACCAGGGAAAGCGCGCCGCCCGGAAGGCGAGCGACACGGCCAACTCCGCGGCACGCGAAGCTGAAGATGCGATCCATCGCAATCCGCTGACGGCGCTGGCAGTTGCCCTCGGCCTGGGGTTCCTGATCGGCCTCATCTCGCGCCGCCAGTAATGGGCGCAGGTCAGATGCTCTACAATGTGGCAACCTCTATCGCCGCCAAGGCAGGCGACACGGTAAAACGCGCGGCGCGGAGCGCCGTGTTTGCCGTTGTCGGCCTGTTCTTTCTGACGTTTGCCCTGATCTTTGCGGCGATCGCCCTGTTTCTCTGGCTCGAGACGTTCATGGAACCGCCGCTTGCCGGCCTTGTCATCGCCATGGGCTTCCTGGTCGTCGCACTCATGTTCTTCCTGCTTGCGAGACGACAGCAGCGGCCGAAACCCGTAAGCCGCAGACCCGCGCAAACGGCGGAAGGCGCTCTCAAGGAGGCCGAAGCCCTGGGCCGTAATCTCGGCAAGAACGTCAGCGGCTATCCCATGGTCCTGACGGCCTTCATGATCGGCATCCTGCTCGGCGTCAAACGCGGCAAATGAGATGCCGCCTGAAACGGCATGATCGGATGGAACGCTTCGGACCTCTTTCCGTTAGGGACGCAGAAGGAGACTTGAAATGGCTGAGAAGCGCAAGGCTGAGACCGACAGGGACGTACGTGAAACAGATCTTGCCCAGCAACGCATGGGCAAGAACAGACTGCAGGGAGACGATCAGTCCAATGTGCGCAACGAGCGCCATGCTGTTTCCGACGTCAAGCAGGAACCCGACGATGACGTGATCGAGACTTTCGAGAAGCTCGACAAGGACAAGCGTGCCCGCGAAGATCTCAACAAGGGCGTGCGCAAGTCCCGCAATACCAAGGACTAGAAACGACGGACGCCGGGGATCCCCCCGGCGATCGCTTCAATACTTTCAGATCAGTCAGCTTCTGAACGTTCGATCGGTTCCGATTGAATGCTCTCCTGTGACGCACCCTGAAAGAGAGGTGACGAACCATGACGGACAAAAGGCAACGAGAAGCCGAGGCCGCGGCGGAAAACCAGCGCGACGTGCAGCGCCAGGTCGACCGGACCGAGGAGAAGAATCCCGGCGCCAAGGAAGACGGGCCGATGCAGGCCGGTGCACGCGAATACCCGGAACCTCCCTTTCCCGAACAGCACCAGCCCAAGCCGGGAACGGAACGCACGCTGGACCCCGAACCACTCTACGATGCGCCCTTCTACAAGGGATCGGGCAAGCTGGAGGGCAAGGTCGCGCTGATCACGGGCGGCGACTCCGGCATCGGACGGTCCGTGGCCGTGTTGTTCGCCCGCGAAGGCGCCGACGTTGCCATCACGTTCCTGACCGAAGAAGCCGACGCTGAGGAGACAAAGCGGGCGGTGGAAAAGGAGGGCCGGAAATGCCTGCTGCTGCCCGGCGATGTCAGTCTGCAGGAATACTGCGAAGACGCGGTGGAAAGGGTGATCGCAGCATTCGGGAAGCTCGATATCCTCGTCAACAACGCCGCCTTTCAGTACCATGCCCGTTCGCTGGAAGAACTGACGGCCAGGCATTTCGACACCACCATCAGGACCAACCTCGCGGGCTATTTCTTCATGAGCAAGGCGGCGGTGCCGCATATGAAGCCGGGGGCGGCCATCGTCAATTCCGGTTCGGTGACCGGTATTCGCGGCAGTACCGAGTTGCTGGACTATTCCATGACCAAGGGCGGTATCCACGCTTTCACGCGCGCGCTCGCATCCAATCTCGTTCCGCGCGGCATCCGCGTGAATGCCGTAGCTCCGGGCCCGGTATGGACGCCGCTCAACCCGTCAGAACGACCGCCCGAAGAGGTTGCCCAGTTCGGGTCCGGCACTCCGATGAAACGCCCGGCCCAGCCGGAGGAAGTCGCCCCGGCCTATGTCTTCCTCGCGTCACCGCAGTGTTCCAGCTACATCACCGGCGAGATCCTGCCGATCATCGGCGGATACTGATGACAGAGCCGGCCATTGGGCCGGCGGTCCGCCGGCCGTCTACGGATTTCAGCCGCCGCTTCCATACGGCCGGGTGAGGATTTCCAGGGAATGACCGTCGGGGTCGTCGAAATAGAGGCCGCGTCCGCCATCGCGGCGATTGATCTCGCCCGGCTTTTCTTTGGCCGGGTCGGCCCAGTACTGCATGCTCCGCTCCCGGATCCGCTTGAAAATCTCGTCAAACTCGGACTCGCTGACAAGAAAGGCATAATGCTGGGGCGTGATCTCTGCGTCCGTGTCCAGGAAATCGATGTTGACGCCGTTGCCGGTCGTTACGACCCGGAAGTGACTGAACGTCCTCGGCGACGGCAGTCCCAGGATTTCGGTCAGGAACGCTGCCGAGGCGTTCTTGTCCCGGGACCAGACGATCGTATGGTTGAAGTCGACACTCACCTTGTTCACCCTCGCTCATGTGTGGAAAGGCCGGACCGGCCTGCCAATGCCGGCTATCGGTTGGCGGCCGGAAACCGGTCCCGTCGGTAGGGGTTCCGGTATCCGCGGAACTCGCGTTTTCCAACGCGTGCCACCCTCGAAAGTTCCTGGAGGACGGCAGGCCCAAAGGAGGCTCACCGGCAGATTGTGTCCCGCGACTTGAAACTGATTGTCCGCGATACCCGCTGGTAAAAAACGTGGGACTCGGCTAATCGCTGCTGGAATGCCTATGCTGGCGCCGGTCGTGCGACGCTTTTCGGGAACAAGGATTTCAGCGTGGAAGATCTCAGCCTCTTATACCTCGGCCTGCTGGCCGCCGCTCTGCTGGCAACAGGCCTGGTGGCGGGGATCATCGCGGGCCTTCTCGGGGTCGGCGGCGGGATCGTCATCGTTCCGGTGCTCTATTACATGTTCATTGCGCTGAAGATCGACCCGTCTGTGCTGATGCATGTTGCCGTGGGCACGTCGCTGGCGACGATCCTGGCGACCGGAACCTCGTCCGCCCGCGCGCATTATCTGCGCGGCAGCGTCGATATGGACCTTCTGAAACGCTGGTGGTGGGCGATCGCGATCGGGGTCGTGGCCGGGGCGATACTCGCCGGCAACATTTCCGGCGGTGCGCTGACCCTGGTCTTCGGCTTCGTGGCCCTGGCGGTTTCCCTCAACATGATGTTCCGGAAAAACGTCCCGGCAGTTGCGGAGGCGTTGCCCGGAACCCCGCTCAAGGAGATACTCGGCTTCCTGATCGGCGGTATCTCCGTGATGATGGGCATCGGCGGTGGAACGCTCGGCGTGCCGACGCTCACCCTGTTCAATTATCCGATCCGCAAGGCCGTGGGGACGGCGGCCGCCATCGGCCTGATCATCGCGGTGCCGGGCACATTGCTGTCGATCTATTTCGGCTGGGACGTGGAGGGCCGTCCGCCGTTTTCGCTCGGCTACGTCAATCTCGTCGGCTTCTTCCTCATCATTCCCGCTTCGATCTTATCGGCCCCGCTCGGCGCCAAAATCGCCCATGCGATCGACCCGTCGAAACTCAAACTGGTATTTGCCCTCTTCCTCGGCTTCACGGGTCTGCGCATGATCTATGGGGTCATGGCTTGAGCGAGCCCGGCTGACTGCGCGCTCCGCGCTGCCTCGTGCTGCCAACACTATCTTTGATAGGTGCATCAAAAGGATTTATTGGTTCGGGGCGGGCTAATCAGGGATAGTGCCCTTTCTTTGCGCGGGCCGCTGCAGCGCCCGGAATTCGTGGACAGCCATGCTTGAAAAAAATGTCACCCTCAGCCTCAAAGGCTGTGTGCAGGGCGCTGCGATGTGCATTCCGGTGTCTCCCGGCATCATCGCGCTCGGCGCTGCCTTCGGCACCGTTGCCGTGCAAAAGGGGCTGACCTTTCTCGAAACCCTGATGATCAATTCGCTGGTCTTTGCCGGCGCAAGCCAGTTCGTCGCCATGGAGGTCTACAGCGATCCGCTCACCTGGGGCGCGCTGGTCGCCATGGTCGGGGTGACCGGCGCGGTCAACATGCGCATGCTCCTGATCGGCGCCAGCCTGCGGCCCTGGCTCGGCCGGGTGCCTGCTCACAAGACCTATCCGGCCCTGTTCTTCCTCACCGATCTCAACTGGCTGCTGGCGCTGTCCGAATACAACAAGGGCACCCGCGACTGGGGGATCTATCTCGGCAGCGGCCTCTTCACCTGGGCCGTCTGGTCGCTGTCGGTGGTGCCCGGCTATTTTGCCGGCAGCCTCATTTCCGATCCGAAGGCCTTCGGCCTGGATGTCATCCTGCCGGCTTTTTTCGCCGCGCTGCTGGTGCCGCTGTGGAAGGGAAAGCGCCAGACGGTGAGCTGGCTGATCGCCGGCGGCGTTGCCACGGTCACCTGGATGCTTGTCGGCGGCTACTGGAGCATCTTCACCGGTGCGATCGCCGGGGCCGTTGCGGGGGCCTACCTCGATGACTGACGCTGCCTTTTCCGCGGACCGGATGTTCATCCTGGCTGTCCTGGGCATGACCCTGGTCACCTACACGCTCAGGGCCGGCGGCTACTGGGTCATGGGCCGTCTGCCGATCACGCCGCGGGTCCGGCGCGGCCTCGAAGCACTTCCGGGCGCCATCATCGTCTCGACCGTTCTTCCCATCGTTTTGCAGGGAGGACTCGCCGTCGGGCTTTGCCTCATCGTTGCCGCCGCTGCCCAGGTGCGGCTGAGGAAGGAATACATCGCGGTGTTCTGCGCCGCAGCCGTCGCCGCCGGGCTGAGGGCCGCGGGGGTTTAGATTCGGAATTTCACCAGGCCGTTCGCGGTGCGAATGAATGGCTCGGTTGCAACAAAGACCCCATCCTGAGCAAGTGCGGAGCGGTGTCTCGAAGGACGGGGCCGCTTGAGCATGCCGCCCATGCTTCGAGACGGGCCTTACGGCCCTCCCCAGCATGAGGGAGGGGGAGTTTGGCCGGCCCTGAGTTCGCCATCTGCAACAAAGACCTCATGCTGAGGAAGTGCGCAGCGCTGTCTCGAAGCATGGGCCACTTGCGCGTGAGCATGCCACCCGTCCTTCGAGACGGACCTGTCGTTCCCAACTGACCGACCATATCGGCCGGTCAGGTCGCGAGGACGCTGCGGGCCTGCTCCGCGGTCTCTTCCATGCTGCCGCCGGCTTCGATTTCGCTCCAGGTCATCTTTCCGAGATCGTAACCGAGTTGCTGGTCGACGACAGCCGAAGTCGCGTCGGAGGCGTCGCTTTCGCGCCCGGCAACCCGCTCTTTCAGCACGTCAACCGGCGCCCGCAGCCACAGGCCGGTGAAATCGGCTTCGACATGACGGGCAATTTCCTCGGCCCGGTCCCGTTCGCTCTGCGCCGCGAAAACCGCATCGAATATGGCGCAGTGGCCGGCGGCCAGCACCGACTGGATCGACAGGTCCAGCGCATCGTAGACCTTCTTTGACGCCTCGGAGGTGTAGGCTTCCGGCGGCGCCTTGTCCGCCTCCGGGATATTCAGGATCCGCTTGCGCATCACGTCCGTGCGCAGCACCCGCGCGCCGGGCGCATGGCCGATGCCGGGGGCGATGGTGTAGGCAAGCGTGGTCTTGCCGGTGCCGGAGAGGCCGCCGATGGCGACCAGTCGGGGCTTTGATGGTTCGATGAAGGCAAGCGCATGCCTGAAATAGGTGCGCGCCTGCTCCCGCTGGTTCTGCTTCTGCGCCTCGTCGGACTGGTTGAGGGCCGCGGTTGCGGCGATCTTCGAGCGGATCGCCGCCCGCATCATCAGATAGAAGGGCAGCGCGGCCAGGCCTTCGGGATGGTCTTCGAGACGTGACTTGTCGAGATAGCGGTTGAACACCCGGTTCGCCGCCCGGTGCTGATCCCGTTCCCAAAGGTCCATCAGCAGGAAAGCAAGGTCATAAAGCACGTCGCCGGTGGCAATGGCGTCGGAGAACTCGATCGCGTCGAACAGGACGGGCTGGCCGTCGATCAGAACGATGTTGCGCAGATGCGCATCGCCGTGACAGCGCCGGACCAGGCCCAGTTCGCCCCTCTTCATGATCAACTCATGGATGGAAGACAGCATCGACCGCGACGCGTCGGTGAGATGACGCACCTCGTCAGCCGGAAACAGGTCGGGATGCTCATGAAACGCCGTGTCATTCTGCTCCACGTAGGAAGAAAGCTCGTCGTGAAAGCCGGGACCGCTGCGCAGCGGCGCTTCCTCGTGGGCATCCGCCATCATCTGCGCGAGCCGGTCGGCCAGATCGTCCGTCAAGGGGCCTTTGGCCGCCAGGATATCCAGTTCCATCGACTGATCGAAGCGGTTCATTTCAACCGCCCATTCCACCGGCTTGCCTTCGCCATCGAGCGCCAGGCCGCCATCGGGCTCCCGCGTTATCGGAACGGCTCTCAGATAGATTTGCGGCGCGTTCGGCCGGTTGACGGTGATTTCGGCCTTGCAGGCCTCCTCGCGCAACTCCAGGCTCGAATAGTCAAGAAAAGGAAACGTGACGTCCCGCTTGACCTTGTAGGCCTTGCTGCCGGCCAGGAAGACGATATTTGCATGGGTATCGATCCGCTTGACGTCCTCTTGCCCGGAGGTGCCGGAGAGCTCGTTCGTCAGGAATTCAAGGACTTCGTTTTGGGAGCGGGCCTGATCCATGGTGTGTCCTTTAAGTGCGCATTTGGGTCTCTGCCCGGAAGTCGGGGGCGATCAATTGGGTTTATTGTTTCTACAAACAGGTCAACCTTTCCGCTCTTGTCGCGTTCCACACAAAGCAGCCGGATCTTCGGTACGGCTTTGATTATTCTCAATGTGCAGTAACAGCGATGTGGCACATAAATCTTGGATTGTCAGTATAAGGAGGGTTCCATGAGCGATTATCCGGCATTGAAGAAGATCAGGCTGAACCTGGCCCGGACGAAAGAGTTTCCGCAGGGCTCGGCGCACCATGGCTACGAGTTCACCGCTCCTCTGGATGCGACCGGCCATATCGATGCCGCGCTCTGGAAAAAGAAGCGCGATCAGTGCCGTGTCCGCCGCTTCTGGGGCGACGAGGAAGAGGAAATCGGCCATCTGGTTCACCGTCCCGGCGGATCCTGGGCCTTTCACTATGACGTCAATGGCGAGGACGATGACGAAGCCGGCTACCGCTTCGGTGCCCATGCCTTCAATCCCGGAGAATATGTTTCCATCAAGGACGAGGACGGCGACCTGCACACGTTCCAGGTCGTGACGGTGCAGTCGATCTGACCCCGTCCCGCATCGCCGGAACTGCGGGGCACCAACAAACGCTGGTGCCCCGTGTTCGGGAGGCCCGTTACGCGATCGGTACCCGACCATTGCCGACTTCTTTCCATTCCGGAATGAATTCATTGCGAATTAATCTGGTTTTTGCCTCTGACGGGCCGATCTTTCATACGCTATAGAATGATCAATGGGTTATTCGAGCAGGAGTCGGGACATGAGCCAGAAGACCGGCGGTGAATTGTTGGTGGAAGCGCTTGAGCGTCACGGGGCGGAACGGGTGTTCTGTGTGCCCGGAGAGAGCTATCTGGCGGTCCTGGACGCGCTGTACGATGCCTCCATACCGGTCACCGTGTGCCGTCAGGAGGGCGGGGCCACGATGATGGCGGATGCCTATGGCAAGCTCACCGGCCGGCCGGGCGTCGCGATGGTCACCCGCGGCCCCGGCGCCACCAACGCCTCCTCCGGCGTTCATGTCGCCGCTCAGGATTCCACGCCGATGATCCTGTTTATCGGCCAGATCGAGCGCGGCATGCGCGAGCGGGAAGCTTTTCAGGAAATCGACTACCGTCAGATGTTCGGCGGCATCGCCAAATGGGTTGCCGAGATCGACCACGCGCACCGGGTGCCGGAATTCGTCTCCCGTGCCTATCACGTGGCTACCTCCGGGCGCCCGGGACCTGTCGTCCTGGCCCTGCCGGAAGACATGCTCGTGGAAACGGCGGACGCGCCGCAGCCGCCCGCCTGGAGCCAGGTGGAGACCCATCCGGGCCTGACGCTCATGGCCGACCTGCAAAAGCGCCTCTGGGCCGCCGAACGGCCGATCGCCATTCTGGGCGGCAGCCGCTGGTCGGCGGACGCGGTGTCCACCTTCACGCGTTTTGCCGAACGGTTCGACCTGCCGGTTGCCTGTTCCTTCCGCCGCCAGATGCTGTTCGACAATCTTCACCCGAACTATGCGGGCGACGTCGGCATCGGCATCAATCCGAAACTGCTGGCACGGATCAAGGCGTCGGACCTGATCCTGCTGGTCGGCGGGCGGCTGTCGGAGATGCCGAGCCAGTCCTATTCCCTCCTGGATATTCCAGGGCCCGCGCAGCAACTCGTGCATGTTCATGCGGATGCGGAAGAGTTCGGCCGGGTCTACCGTCCCGCGCTTGCAATCCACGCCAGTCCGGCGGCTTTCTGCAAGGCCGCCGAGGGCCTGCAGCCACCGAACGAAATAGAGGGGGCAGGCGAAGCCGCCAGGGCGCATCAGGACTATCTCGACTGGTCGGGCGCGCGGCCGGAAATCCCGGGAAGCCTGCAGATGGCCGGTGTGATGGACTGGCTTGAAAGCAATCTTCCCGAGGATGCGATCATGACCAACGGCGCCGGCAACTATGCCACCTGGCTGCACCGTTTCCACCGTTTCCGCCGCTACGGCACCCAGGCCGCGCCGACCTCCGGCTCCATGGGCTATGGCCTTCCCGCGGCTGTCGCGGCGAAGCTGACGTTTCCCGAGCGCGAAGTGGTCTGTTTCGCCGGTGACGGCTGTCTGCAGATGACCATGCAGGAATTCGGAACCGCCTGCCAGGATGGCGCCAACATCATTGTGCTGGCGATCGACAACGGCATGTACGGCACGATCCGCATGCACCAGGAGCGTCATTACCCGGGCCGGCCGTCGGCGACGAAACTGGTGAACCCGGACTTCGCCGCGCTTGCCCGCACCTACGGCGCCTTCGGGGAAACGGTTGAGACAACGGATGAATTCGGGCCGGCCTTCGAACGCGCCCGTGCCTCCGGTATGCCCGCCATTCTGCACCTGAAGCTCGACCCGGAGGCAATCACCCCATCGGCATCGCTGAGCCAGATCCGCGCGGCTGCAACGGCCAAATGAGCTGAAGTCTCAGCGCGGCTGGTCTTCGTCCGGCATCTCCGCCACCGGCATCGTCACCAGCGCAATCCCCGGATCGTCCGGAGAGGTGCCGATGGTGAAGCCGAGGGCCTGACACATGGATATCATTGAAGTGTTTTCCTTCAGGACTTCGCCCTTGATGGTCTCGATGCCGTCCGCCCTGGCATAGCGGATGATGAGTTTCATCAGCGCCCAGCCGAGCCCCTGGCCCTTGAGGTCCGAACGGACCATGACCGCATATTCGCCGGTCTGATGGTCCGGATCCGCATGGAGGCGGACGACGCCGAGCAGGCTTCCGGTGTCCGGGTCCACGGCCGCGAATGCAATGGCGCGGGCGTAGTCGAGCTGGGTCAGCCGAGCCAGGAAACGGTGGCTGAAGTCCCGCACGGGCGCGAAGAACCGAAGCCGCAGGTCTTCCGGCGTCACGGCTTCGAAGAACGCCTTGAACAACTCTTCATCCTCGGGCCGTACCGGCCGGACAAAGACCTCCCGGCCGCCTTTCAGGGCCAGTTGCTGTTCCCATTCCTGCGGATAGGGGGCTATGGCGAGCCGTGAACTTCCGGTGCGTCCGGGCCGCGTTTCCGGGCGGCACAGGGTCATGCGCGCATCGAGGCCGATCAGACCTGTGGGAAGGAGAACCAGCGGGTTGATATCCAGCTCCTGGATTTCCGGGATGTCGATGGTGATCTGCGACAGCCTGACGAGGGCTTCGGCCAGCGCTGCCCTGTCGAGCGGCGGGCGGGCCGGTCCGCCGCGCAGCAGCCGCGCGATCCGCGTCCGGCCGATTTGAGCGTCGGCAAGATTGAGATCGAGCGGCGGAAGCTCCAGTGCGATGTCTTCGCTCTCTTCGACGGACGTGCCGCCATGGCCGAAAACAAGCACCGGGCCGAAATCGGGCGTCTCGGCCAGGCCCATGTAGAGCTCCAGCCCGTGACGGTCCTCCAGCATCGGGTGAATGGAGACGCCGGCGATCCGGGCCTGAGGATAGTTCCTGCGCGTCTGAGTGATCAGCTCGTCGGCGGCCTGCGCGACGGCCTCCGGGCTCTCCAGGCCCAGCCGGACACCGTCGATATGCGATTTGAACGGCAGGTCCGGCGAGATCAGCTTGACGACGCAATGCCTCGCGGTCCGGAAAAACGGGCTGGCAAGCCGGGCGGCTTCTTCGGCGGACGTTGCCATCTCGGTTGCCATGATCGGGATATCGTAGGCCGCCAGCACCCGGCAGACGTCCGGCGGGCTGAGCCACGTCCGGCCTTCCGCCAACGCGGCTTCGACGATGCCGCGTGCGGTGGCGACGTCCGGGGTGAAGGTGGAGGGCAGGCTGGGCGGTGCCGCCATCAGGAATTCGCGCGCCTCGGCGTCGTGCGCCAGATGCATCAGGCTCCTGGCGGCCTCCGCCGGGCTGGCGTAGTTGGGAATCCTGGCGGCCGAAAGCTCGCCCCTGATCGTCCCGTCCTCGCCCATGAGACCGGCAACCAGCGCCTTGCGCCGGCCGGAGCGGCGGCGGTCGATGGCGGCGGCATCGGTGATTGCCTTGGCGATCGCGCTCAGCGGCTGAAAGGCGCTGGGGGCCTGCAGCACGAGGGCGCCGTCCACCTGCGGGTCTTTCAGGACGGTGGTGATCGCCCTTGTGATGTCTTCGGGCGTCACGTTTTCGCGCAGAATGATCGAACTCCCGGCTGCCGGAACCGCGTCCGGATCGGCGAAGTCTCGGGTCACTGCGGCAAGTTCGGCCCGCGTTTGCGAACCGAGTTCGGCAAACCGGCCGCCGAGATCCACCAGCTTGTCGATGGCAAGGCTCGCCAGGCTGCGGCCGTTTGCGATAACCGCGATCCGGTCGCAGCGCGGCACGCGAATATGCGAGAGGGTTTCCAGAGCCTCGAACATCTCGCCGAGGTCATGCACCCGCAAGAGCCCGACACGGCGGAACATCGTTTCATAAACGAGATCGGTCCTCGCCAGACGCCCGGCGTGGGTCCTGCCCGTCCCGCCGGTGTCCCGGCTCTTGCCGGAGCGGATGACGATGACCGGCTTGGTGCGCGCGGCCGCCCGCGCCGCGGAAATGAACTTTCGCGGATAGGCAATGCCCTCCAGATGAAAGACGATGGACCGCGTGTGGTAGTCCTGGGCGAAATAGTCGATGAGGTCGCCGGCATCCACATCGGTGCGGTCGCCGAGGGAGACGACGGCGGAAAAGCCGGTGTTGTGGGTCTTTGCCCAGGAAAGGGTCGCGTTGAGAACCGCGCCGGAGCGGGAGAAGAACGCCACATCCCCCTTGCCCGGCGCGTCCGCGCTCAACAGCGCATTCAGTCCGCTCGAAGGCACCGCCAGCCCCAGGCTGCCGGGTCCGATCAGGCGCAGATTGGTCTTTCTGGCCGCTTCCCGGCATTCCTGCAAAAGGGCCGCCGGCCAGCTTTCGTATCCCGGAGAGGGTATGAGAACGGCCCGGGTGCCGCCTGCGCCGACCTTCGCGATCGTCTCCGGCAGCGCTTCGGCCCTGGCGAGATAGATCGCCAGATCGGGCATCGCCGCGAGATCTTCCACACGGGCGATCCTGGTGCCGCTGAACGGCACGTCTTCCTCGATGCCGACCAGCGTCACGCGGTGTCCGGCTTCGATGTCGCGCAGGCAGGCGATCAGCTTGTGCGTCAAGACGCCCGGATGGCGGCAGGGACCGAGGATGGCGATGGAACCGGGGGCGAAGAACCCTTCAAGATTGCGAATGGTCACGAGCGCGGTCCTTTCGAAAACGGGAGACGACGCCAAAGGTAACAGGGCTTTGAGACAAAAATACCCGCGGACCGGATCGCATCGGGTCCGCGGGCCTGTGAATTTCCGCATTGAGGCTTAGTGGGCCATCAGGACCGGAATCGTCATTTCCTCGAGGATTTCCCGCGTGGCGCCCCCAAACAGGAATTCACGCATGCGGCTGTGGCCGTAGCCACCCATCACCACGAGGTCGTTTCCATTGTCGGAGACATGGTTCAGCACCGTGTCGGCGATGCTTGCCTGCGGATTGGTGACCACCGAGATGGTGACGTTCATGTTGTGGCGGGCGAGGTAATTGGCGACGTCGGCACCCGGCTGGCCATTGGCCGGGTTTGACTTTTTCTCGATCACCAGGACCGTGATGTCGTCCGCCCTTTCCAGGATGGGCAGCGCAGCGTGAATGGCGCGGGTTGCGGTGGAACTGCCGTCCCAGCCGATCAGAACCTTTTTCGGCTGGTAGGACTTGCTGCCGATATACGGCACCAGGAGAACCGGGACGCCGCTTTCGAACAGGATGGTCTCGATCAGAAGCTCGCGCATCGGTTCGGGCTGGTCCGGGTTGCTCTGGCCGATCACCACAAGGTCCGTCGGCCGGCAATGGACAAGCACGTTTTCCAGCGGTCCGCCGGTAAGAATTTCCGAGACCCGGCTTTCGCTCCTGACCCCGGCCCGCCTTGCCATTTCGTTGAACTGCTTCTGTGCGTCCTTTGCGGCCGATACGGCCTGCTCATGGGCGGCCTGCAGATAGTCGACCGGCATTGGAGCTGCCGCGAATGCGGGCACCACAGGTTCGAAGGACACCGCCAGCCCCGTGACATGTGCATCATAGTTGAGGCCGAATTCCATCGCGTATTTGGCGGCCGGTTGATCGCCGCTGAGATCGAGTACAGTCAGAATATCCTTGATAGGCATTTACCCCTCCTTGAGCTGGAAGAACCATCTTGATCAGCCTTGCAAATTACATATAGGGCACGTCAGGCGCGTGTCCTTGACGCGTATCAAATCCTCCGGGCGTTGCCGGCTGGCGATCCTGAAAAAAATACGCATTATGAGCGGATGTACAAACGCTGGTTCTATCTGGCGCTGCCGCCCCTCGTTCTCGTGGCCGCCGCATTCGTGCTGGTTCAGCTCTTTCTGGAGCTGGACGAGGACAGTGTCGACCGCACGGCGGCCGAACGTCTGACGCTCTATCGTCAGACAATCCTTGGCGAGTACCAGAAGTTCCGTTATCTGCCCTACATGATCGCACGCGACCCGCGGGCTACTTCCGCCCTCGGGCTCGGCCAGCCGGTGGAGAGCGCCAACCGCTTCCTGCAGGAAATGGCGGAAAACTCCGGCGCCGACCTGCTCTACGTGATGAACGCTCAAGGCACGACCCTTGCCGCCAGCAACTGGCAGGACCGTCTGTCGCTTGTCGGGCGGAACTATGGGTTCCGGCCGTATTTCAAAGCCGCGATCAATGGCGAGGAAGGCCAGTTCTTTGCCATCGGGGCAACGCTCGGCGAGCCGGGGCTCTTCCTTTCCCGGCCGACCCCGGTCTCCGGCGAACCCCTGGGCGTGGCGGTGGTCAAGGTCGATATGCGGCCGCTGGAAGAAGCCTGGGCGGAAGGCGGCGAGACGGTTTTCGCTTCCGACGCCAATGGCGTGATCTTTCTCTCCAGCCGGCCGGAATGGCGCTATCGCAGCATGTCGGCTCTGCCGGGCGACATCCGGCAGATGATCGAGGCCACAAAACAATATGCGGGCCAGAGCCTGGAGCCGGTTGGCGATCAGCCCGTCCAGTCCAAGGATCTCTTGACCATCGACGGCAATGTCTACCGGCACAATTCGGCGGATGTCGGCCTGCTCGGCTGGACATTGCATTTCCTGGTCCCGGTTGAAGAAACCCGCAAGAGCGTGCTGCCGATCTGGACGGCGACGATCACGCTTTGCCTTGTCTATGCGGTCATCGTGCTGGTGCTGCGCGGAAGGCGCCTGCGCAAGGCTTCGCTGCTGCTGCGCCGGGAATCCGCGGAGCTCAAGGAACTCAACACCCGCCTGGTGGAGGAAATCCAGGAACGCCGGCGCATCGAGCGCGCGCTCGCCCGCTCCAGTCGCCTGGCCGCGGTCGGCGAAATGTCGGCGGCCGTGGTGCATGAACTGAGCCAGCCGCTGTCCGCGCTCAGGATGTTCGTCGCCGGCACGCGCAAGTTTCTCGACAAGGGCGACACGCAGACGGCGGCCGAGAACCTCGACGAGATCGATTCCCTGCAGTTGCGGATGGCCAGCCTCACGCAGGAACTGAAACGCTTCGCGCGTCCGGGGGAAAGCCGGATCGAGAAGATCGACCTGCGGGAAAGCGTGCGGACGGCGGAGAAGATCGTGCGGCCCCGTTTCGAGGAAACCGGAGTTGCCCTCAGGCTGGACCTGCCCGAGGAGCCGCTGGAAGCGGAAACCGCGCCGCTGCGCATCGAGCAGATCCTGGTCAATCTGTTGCGCAACGGCGCGGACGCGGCTGCGTCCGAAGACGAAGGGATCGTTTCCCTGCGGGCGGGCCTCCAGGACGGTCACGTTGTCCTGACGATCTCCGACAACGGCCCTGGCATTCCGGAGGATCTTCGGGAGCGGATCTTCGATCCGTTCTTCTCCACAAAGAGCAGTTCGGGCGGCATGGGACTGGGCCTGGCCATCTCCATGCGGCTCGCCGAGGATCTGGGCGGCACCTTGTCAGTCTCCGCCAATATACCTAAAGGTGCGCAATTCGAGCTCAGTCTTCCGGGCGTTGCCGGTATGACGCCCGCAAGCAGCCCTTCCGGCAAACTGGAGACCGAAGCCGCCCAATGACAGACCAACCGGACAAAACACCCGTTCTGATCGTCGATGACGACCCGTCCATGCGTGCCGCCTTGCGCCAATGGATCAGACTGGCCGGATTCAGCACGCTGGAAGTGGCCACCGCGGATCAGGCTGTCTCGAAGCTCACGCCGGAGTTCGGCGGCTGCGTGGTTTCCGACGTGATGCTGGAGGGAGAAGACGGCGTGTCTCTGCTCCGCCGGACCGGCGATATCGATGCTGAGCTGCCCGTCGTGCTGATCACCGGCCACGGAGACGTGCCGATGGCCGTCGAAGCCATGCGGGCCGGAGCCTACGACTTCGTCGAAAAACCCTTCGACCCGGACCACATCGCCGAAGTGGTGCGCCGGGCCTGCGACAAGCGTGCCCTTGTCCTGGAAAACCGGGCTTTGAAAGGCCAGCTGGCCGGCAGTGCCGGCCTTGAAAGCCGCCTGATCGGCAACAGTCCGGCCATGCAGACGCTGCGCCAGCAGATCCTGCATTTTGCCCGTACGGACGCCGCGGTCCTGATCACGGGCGAGACGGGCACGGGCAAGGAAGTGATTGCCCAGGCGCTGCATGACTTCAGCCCGCGCCAGGACGGACCGTTCATCGCGATCAACGCCGCGGCCCTGCCGGAAAGCATGGTGGAGGCGGAACTGTTCGGACATGAGGCGGGGGCCTTTACCGGTGCGAACCGCCAGCGGACCGGCCGGATCGAAGCGGCCAGCGGCGGCGTCTTGTTTCTGGACGAGATCGTTTCCATGCCGCTCGGCCTGCAGCCGAAGCTTCTTAGGGTCCTGCAGGAAAAGCAGGTCGACCGCATCGGCGGGACAAGGCCGGTCGACGTCGATATCCGGCTGGTGAGCGCTGCCAATATGGATCCGAAGGAAGCGGTCGTCGCGGGGCGTCTGCGCGAGGACCTGCTCTTCCGGCTGAACACGATCGAACTCATGGTCCCGCCCTTGCGCGAGCGCGGCCGCGACAGCCTTCTGCTGTTCGATACGTTCCTGAACAGGTTTGCCGCACAATACGGCCAGGACGTGCCGGCACCGAGCGCCCGGGACGAGGCCTTCCTGCAGACCTATTCCTGGCCCGGCAACGTGCGTGAACTGCGCAACGCGGCCGAACGCTTCGTGCTCAATGCCGGTGTCGGACCGCAGCCGCTGGAGGCACTGGTCACCGGGCGCCGGGACACCGGACCGATCCCCGCGGAAGGCGGCCTGAAAGAGCTGATGGACGCCTACGAGCGCAATCTGATCGAAGGTGCACTGCGTCGCCACGGCGGACGCATGGCAGATGTCATGAGCGAGCTCAATCTGCCCCGCCGGACCCTGAACGAAAAGATGGCCCGCCTGGGCCTCAATCGCGAGCAGTCCGGCGTTGCGGATCTCGCCGAAACGTAATGCCATCGGCGGAATTTCGCCGAAAACTCCCGGGCATAGGCAAGATCTTGCCGAGCTGCATCGCAGCATTGGACAGGCAGGCCCGCCAAAAGCGCTGTTTTCGCTTGGCGGAGTGTTGTCAAGCCGGACTGGCACGGGTCATGCTAGGGACAGGCAACTTGGTACGGTCTGTTTCGTCATGAACGGCCAGGCCGAGGGGCCAAGGAACTGAGCCAACTGATCTGGGAGGATTTCATGCTCTTTTCAATTAAGTCCGCAACCGCGGTGTCCGCGGCTGCGCTTTCTCTTGTATTTGCGACAGAAACATTCGCGGCCGACGTCACCTGGAACGTTTCGCTCTGGGGCAAGCGGCGCGCCTTTACCGAACATGTCGAGAAACTCGCCGAAGAGGTCTCCGCAAAGACGGACGGCAAGTTCGAGTTGAATCTGCACTACGGCGAAGCCCTGTCGAAATCCCGCGAGAATCTCGACGGCATTTCCTTCGGTGCTTTTGAAATGGCGCAGATCTGTGCTTCCTACCATCCGGACAAGAACCCGAGCCTGACCGTTCTGGAACTGCCGTTCCTGGGTGTCGAGGATCTCAGTGAAGAGACCAAGGTCTCCATGAAGCTCTATGAGCATCCGGCGGTGAAAGAGGATCTCGGCCGCTGGAACGCCATGGCCCTGATGCCCTCGCCGATGCCGCAATACAACTTCGCCGGCAAGGGTGAAGCGCCGGAGGCCATCTCCGACTTCGAGGGCATGCGCGTGCGTGCGCTCGGCGGTATCGGCCAGCTGATGGAAGCCGTCGGCGCCGTGCCGACATCCGTGACGGCATCGGAAACCTACCAGGCGATCGACTCGGGCACCGTTCGTGCCGCCAGCTTCGCCCCTCATGCCCACCTGTCCTTCAAGGTGGTGGAAGTTGCCGACTGGTGGACCAAGAACCTCAATCCCGGCACCGTCCAGTGCCCGGTGGTGGTCAATATCGACGCCTATGAAGCGCTTCCGGACGACTTCAAGGCCGCCCTCGACAGCTCCGTCCAGCCAGCCCTTGCTCACTACATGGCGACCTACGACAAGGTCTATGAGAAGTGGTGGCCGGAACTGGAAAAGCGTGACGTCACGCAGGTCGAGTTCTCCGAGCAGGAACTGGCTGCCTTTTCCGAAAAGGCCGGCCCGATCCACAAGGCCTGGGTGGAAGAGCAGTCCGCGAATGGCCTTCCGGCTCAGGAAATCCTGGACATGGTCAAGTCGACCATCGCCGAATAGGCCCGCATAACCTGGCTTGATTTGAACGCTTCCCGGCGCATCCCGCGCCGGGGAGCCATCGCTCGGGGCTGACAATCATGAACATTACCGATCCCGGTGGACGTTCCGATCCGGAACGCCCGGTCGCCTATATCCGCTTCGACGGCTGGCTCGGACACGTCGAGAACGCCTTCAACCTGGTCGCCGCGTTCGCCATCCTGTCATTGATGCTGCTGGCCGTTGTCCAGGTGGTCGGCCGCCTGGCCTTCAACATGCCGGTTCCCGGCTTCATCGACATCACCGAACAGGCCATGGCGATCTTCGCCTTTGCGGGCGTCGCCTATTGCCAACGCGTCGGTGGTCACATCCGCATGGAGATCGTGCTCGGCACGTTGCGCGGCCGGACGCTCTATATCTGCGAGTTGCTCGGCGTGATCCTGATCGCCTTCACGGTTGCCTTGCTGATCTGGGGGTCCTGGTACCATTTCGACCGCTCCTGGACGATCGGCGACAGCACCATGGACATCCGCCTGCCCACCTGGCCGTCCAAGCTGGTTGTGCCGGTTGCCCTCGGCGTTCTCCTGCTCCGCCTTGTCCTGCAGGCTTACGGCTATGCCCGCCTGATCGCCGATCCCGCCCGCGAACCTCTCGCCGTGCCGGTGATCGAGAAAGTCGAAGAAGTCGCCAAGCACGAAATCGAAGAGGTCTTCGGTGACGAGCATATTGCAGGGGATGACAAATGACGCCGTTTGAAGTTGGCCTCATGATGACGGGCGTCTTGCTGCTGCTTGTCATCCTGGGTGTGCGCGTGGCCTTTGCGGCCGCTTTTACCGGCCTTGTCGGCCTGATCGTCCATTTTTCGATGCAGATGGGCTTTGAGCGCGGATTTTTCGTCGCCCTGAAGATGGCCGGTACGATACCGCATTCCAAATCCGTCACCTACGCCCTGTCGGTGCTTCCGACCTTTATCCTGATCGGGTTTCTGGCCTTCTACGCCGGCTTCACCCAGCAACTGTTCGAGGCGGCAAAACGCTGGCTCGGCTGGCTGCCTGGCGGCATGGCGGTGGGGACGGTCTTTGCGACGGCGGGCTTTGCCGCCGTCTCCGGTGCATCGGTCGCCACGGCTGCCGTCTTCGCTCGTGTGGCCATTCCCGAAATGCTGCAGGCCGGATATTCCAAGCGCCTGTCGGCGGCCGTCGTTGCCGCCGGTGGCACGCTGGCATCGCTCATCCCGCCGTCGGCGATCCTGGTGATCTACGCCATCCTGGTGGAACAGTCGGTCGGCAAGCTGCTGATCGCGGGTTTCCTGCCCGGCGTCTTTTCCGCCTTCATCTATGTCGGCATCATCGTGGGGATTTCCGCCTGGCGCGGGGACGCACCGCCGGTGCGGGGCTTTTCGTGGGGGCAGCGCTTTGAAAGCCTGCCTGGAACCCTGCCGATCATAGCCGTGGTGGCGATCATCTTCTGCGCCTTCTTCTTCGGCCTGGCAACGCCGACAGAGGCCGGCTCCCTCGGTGCTTTCGTCGTGCTGATGGTTGCCATCGTCAAGGGCATGAGATTGAAGCAGCTCGGCCAGGCCCTGCATGAAACCGCGAAGCTCACGGTGATGATCTTCACGCTCATCTGGGGCGTGCTGCTCTATGTGCGCTTTCTGGGCTTTGCCGGCCTGCCCGATGCGTTCGAGGAGTTCATCGTCAGCCTGGAATTCTCACCGTGGATCGTGATGGTCTGCATCCTGCTGTGCTATGCCGTCCTCGGCATGTTCATGGATGCGATCGGCATGCTCATCCTGACCCTGCCGGTGGTCTATCCGGCGGTGATGGCGCTCAATGGCGGCGAGACCGTTTCGGCGGCCGACAGCGCTTTCGGCATGTCGGGCGAAGCCTGCGCCATCTGGTTCGGCATTCTGGTCGTCAAGATGGCCGAGCTTTGCCTGATCACACCGCCCATCGGCCTCAACTGCTTCGTGGTCTCGGGTGTCAGACCCGATATCCCGGTCCAGGAGGTCTTCCGCGGCTGTGTCCCGTTCTTCATCGCCGACGTGCTGACGATCGCAGGTCTGCTGGCCTTCCCGTCGATCATCACCATCCTGCCGGAGCTGATGGGCTGACGCTTTGCGGGTTCACCCAGTGAAACGAAAGAACGCCACCGGATGATGCTCCGGTGGCGTTCTTGTTTGAGGGCTGTGTTGCCAAGGAAAAGGAAGCCGTATCAGTCAAAGACGTAGGCTTGGCTCTGCACTGTATCGAAGCGGTTCGGCCCGGGCGTGCCGCGGAAAAACAGGTTGGCGAAACTCTGATACAGGCTCAGGAACGATCCGACCACCGGGATGAACCAGGCGAGCATCCACCACCCCGAAACGTTCCGGTCGTGAAATCGTCTTACCTGATAGGACAGATTGCTGCCGCTAAAGAAGGCAAACACAATGAACATGGGCCACAGGGCGTCGAAGATTAATGGCGATTGGGCGTTCTCCAACGAGAAACCGTAGCTTGCGAGAATAAGGCTGCACAACATTATCATGAGGATGAAATTGAGCGTGGTCATGCCGAAAAAGGTCAGTCTGCCGACGCGGCCCTGAAAGCTGAACATGGTGCTGAACATGCCCCAGATCATGGTGCCTGCGGAAAAACGCGTACCGTCGTCAAATGTCACTGTGCCCGGCGTGAACGATCGAACGTCCGGAAGAGACCGTTGCGGTGTGGTTGTAGTCCACTGAGGTGTTGAATGCGCGCTCGCGCCACGCTTTCCAAACTCTTTCCTTTGCATTGTCCAGGTGCCCCCAATTCACAAAAAATCAATTATGCAACCATTGATAGGCGCCATGTTTTGAAATTGGCGTAAAGGAATTGGCTAAAATCTGATGAAATGACCGGCGCCGGGAAAGGCGGTTTCCGCAGCGCGCGCGGCGACAATCAGAACAGACTGCCCTGCTTGACCGGCGCCGCCTTGCCTGAGCCGCTTTTCTTCGGCTTTGCCGGCTTGGATGGGGCGCTGCCGCTCATTGCGACCGCGTCGACCGTGCCGTCGGCAAACTCGATTGACAGCGCCGCTCCGGAGGAAACGGTTTCGGCCGAGCGCACCGGCTGGCCGCCGTCATCACGCACGACCGCATATCCACGCGCGAGAACGTCCTTGTAGGAAAGCGATTTCAACAGCTTCTGCAGACCGTCGAGCCGCGCCTTTTCCTGGTTGACGCGCGCGAGATAAGAGCGGTCGAGCCGCTCGGCCAGTCCCGAGAGCCGTTCGCTGCACAGCGTCGTCTGCTGCCGGAGACGGCCGGGTGTCAGCCGTATGGCGCAGGCCTCGAACGCCTGGCGCTTCTGGGAGACCGCGACGCGCAGGGCCCGCTGCTGCCGCTCGCTGGTGGCAACGAGATCCTGGCGCGCCTTGGAAGTGAGCCGGGTCAGCAGGATCGGCGACAGACGGCCGGCGAAATTCTGATGGTGGGTGCGGTGGGTTTTCGTGCTGACGATCAGCGCCCGCTCAAGACTGCTCGCCAGCGTGTCGAACCGCTGGCGCGGCAGGGCCAGAAGGTCCTGCGGTGCGGGCAGGGCGGCACTGGCCGCGCGCAGTTCCGTGCGCCGCGAGCTGACGAAGCGGACCAGGCCCGAATTGAGCCGGCGGGACCGGTCGTCGATCATCGACATCAATTCAGATTTCACCGGCACGGCCATCTCCGCCGCGCCCGTGGGGGTCGGCGCCCTGCGGTCGGCGGCAAGATCGATCAGCGTCCAGTCGGTCTCGTGACCGACGGCCGATATCAGCGGGATCGCGCTTTCGGCGGCTGCGCGCACGACCGCTTCTTCGTTGAAGCCCCAAAGATCTTCGATGCTGCCGCCGCCGCGGGCGACGATC
This sequence comes from Roseibium salinum, assembly GCF_026240905.1. NCBI lineage: Bacteria > Pseudomonadati > Pseudomonadota > Alphaproteobacteria > Hyphomicrobiales > Stappiaceae > Roseibium > Roseibium salinum. The sequence goes on along the minus strand of NZ_JAPEVI010000003.1, from coordinate 2,536,142 downwards.
AGCAGATCCGGGCGCGGGATCGGGCCGTCCGGGGCGAGAGCATTGAATCCCTTGATGCCGTTCGCCACTTCCGCGCCGCACGTCTCACCCTGCACCCGTACGGGCCAGACCAGGACATGCAGGGGAAAACGGTCGGCGATGCGGTGAAGAATATCGCGGATGACGGCGCCGGTGGGCGAGGTCACGACGCCGATGACCTTCGGCAGGGGCGGCAGCGGCTGCTTGCGTTCTTCGGCAAACAGGCCCTCGGCGGCCAGCTTCTTCTTGCGCTCTTCCAGCAGCGCCATCAGCGCGCCGGCCCCGGCCGGTTCCAGCGCCTCGATCACCATCTGGTATTTGGATTGGCCGGGGAAAGTGGTGATCTTGCCGGTCGCGATCACCTCCAGCCCCTGTTCCGGCTGGATCTTCAGCTTGGACGCGACCCCGCGCCAGATGACGCCGGAAAGCACGGCGCGGTCATCCTTCAGGTCAAGATAGATGTGGCCGGACCCGGGCCGCGATATCCGCCCCAGCTCGCCGCGCACCCGCACGTAGCCGAAAGTGTCCTCCATCGTGCGTTTGATGGAAAAGGAGATCTCGGAAACGGTGAATTCGGCGGCGTTGGTGGCTTGCTCGGACACGGATGATTCCCTCTTGAGAAGTGAAAACTGGCCGTTAAGCGGCAAAGGGTCAAGTGCGCAGGATGAAAGGGCCGGCGGCAATCCGTTGGTGCCGCGGGCATCGCTGCATCCGGGTCGCGGCCGTCGATTTGCAAGGAAACGACAAGGGGGTGGGTCCGACTCGCATAATCGAATACTGTGAATGGATGCGATACGGACCCGGTCCGCCTTGAAACCCACATAATCGAGCGCCTACTTCTAAAATCATGGCAAAATACGAGTTCAAAATGCAGCGTCTATTTCTCCGACACATTCTCGCGGACGGCGCGCGGATAGAAGCGGACCGCGGCCAGTCGAACTACCTGTTGAATGTCCTGCGCATGAACGACGGGGACTACGTGCTTGTGTTCAACGGCAGCGACGGCGAGTGGCTTGCGAAGATTTCCAGCAACGGGCGCCGGGAATGCGCATTGCAGTTGATCGAGCGCACCCGCGAGCAGACCCGGCCCAACGACCTGATGTACATGTTCGCCCCGCTCAAGCATGCGCGCCTCGACTATATGGTGCAGAAGGCGGTGGAAATGGGAGCGGGCAGCCTGAAACCGGTCATGACCCAGCATACTCAGGCAAGCCGCGTCAACCTGGAACGCATGGAAGCGAACGTGATCGAGGCGGCCGAGCAATGTGGCGTCCTGTCCGTTCCCGAAGTTCTGGCACCCCAGCCCTTGAGCGAAGTGCTGGCCGTCTGGCCCGATTCCCAACCCGGGCGGCGCCTGCTCTTTTGCGACGAGGGCGAGGGCACCAACAATCCGCTTCTGACCCTTGCCCAGATCAAGGAGACCGGCCCCCAGCCGCTTGCCGTGCTGATCGGCCCGGAAGGCGGGTTCTCGGACGAGGAGCGCGAGCAGTTGCGCGGCCTGGATTTCGTCACGCCGATCCCGCTCGGGCCGCGCATCCTCAGGGCCGACACTGCCGCGGTCGCCGCACTCACGGTCATCCAGGCCGCTCTGGGCGACTGGAAGTGAGCTGATGGCAGGAGACATCGTTATTCCCGGCGAGGTGGGCGGTGAAGGCAGTTCAAGCCCCGCCGCATTGGAGGGGAGCCGCCGCTCCCGGGAACACGACGCGGGCCACCGGCGGTTCCGCCTGCCGGTCGGTGTGGCCCTGGGCCTGGTGTTTTCGGTCCTTCTTGTCATCATCTGCGGCATCATCATCGCCTATATGGCCGCCGCGGACCGCCGGATCGCCGGCAGGCTTCTGGACGAACAGGGCTTGGCCGTCCTCAAGGCCAACCAGGCCGTACTGACCGGTTTTTTCCAGGAGCAGGATCTGCTTTTGCGGTCCATTGCCGCCCGCACCCTTGAAACCGGAGCCCCGCTCAGCGAGGCGGATCTTGCGCCCTACCGGAGGCTTGCGCCTGAAGGCGTGACACTCGAACTTGGCCGCGCGGTGCTGAGCGAGGAGCCCGCAGACGAGATGCCCCAGGTCGCCTGGTCGAGGTTCCGCCACGTTCCCGGCTTCGAGACCGCTGTAAAGGTCGCCGAGATCGATCTTCGCAACGGCCAAACCCTGGCCGCCTATTACCCTCAGCCGGTCTTCGCGCGGCTTGCAGGCACCATGACCTGGGAGGAACGCCAGCAGGTGTTCATTCTCTCCGGACGCGACAAGGCGATCGTGGTGGATGGCCTTCCCCCGGAGGATTTCGCCGCCACGCCGGAACGGCCGCTTCCGGATCTTGCCGGCCTGACCGGCTCCCCGCTGCACCGGATATGGGCTGAACAGCAGCGCGGCCACGATATGGGCGGGCAGATCAGCGGCCGGGTGTTCCCGGCCGAGAACGGGATGTTCACCGCAATCTACGCCGAGATGCCCGCCGGACCGGCGGACGGCTGGGTCCTCGGTGTGCTTTACCGGGCCGAAAAATTCGGTGCCGCGCTCGACCAGACCAAGATCGTCCTCTATGCCGCGCTCATGGCGCTGTTCGTGGGGGCGGTTCTGTCCTTTTCGGTCGGCCGGATGCTGGGCCGCCCGCTGAGCCGACTGGCGCACACGGCGGCCGGGCTCCGCCAGCTCGATTTCGACGGCGCCGTGCGCCTGCCGCGCTCGCGGCTGGCCGAGTTGGACGACGTCAACCAGGCTTTCAACGGCTCCATCGGAGCGCTGAATGCCTTTGCCAAATACGTTCCGCGCCAGCTGGTGTCCCGCCTCGTCGAGGAGGGCATGACCGATGCCCGCAATGTCGAAATCAAGGAGATGACGATCGTCTTCGCCGATCTCGCGGGCTTCACGACCATGGCCTCGCAGATGTCGGCCGAGGAGACGGCCGCTTATCTCAACGGCTATTTCGAAACGGTCTCCGGCGCGATCGTCGAGCGACACGGCACGATCGACAAGTTTCTCGGCGACGGGGTCATGGCCTTCTGGGGCGCCCCGTCAGATCAGCCGGACCATGCCGCTCTGGCGATCGCGGCCGTCAAGGCGCTTGCCGAGACAATAGAGCAGTCGCCGTCCGCGGCCATGCGCGTGCGCATAGGGGTTCACACCGGAAAGGTGGTCGTCGGCGACATCGGCTCCTCGGCGCGCATGAACTACACCGTCATCGGGGACGCGGTGAATGTCGCTGCCCGGCTGCAGGAATACGGAAAGCAGGTGGACCCGGATGCCAAGGTCATCGCCCTCGCCAGCGGCGAGACGATGGCCGGGCTGCCGGCAGGAGCAGGGGCCGTAAGCCTTGGCCCGGTCAGCTTGCGCGGGCGCACGGAGCCTTTACAGGTCTTCAGAATCGCGTGAGCTTCACCAAGCCGGTATTCCCAGCTTGCATTCTCCTTTCAGGAAACCTAAATCACGCAAGCTCAATAAGCGCTTGTGATCACGGCAGCCCGACGGGCCGCGCATCAACTAGGACGGTTTCATGGCCCGCGATACGGTCGACTCCACACCGATTGAAACTGTTGCGGACCTGGCCGCGACCCTCGACGAGGGCAGCAAGCCGGAAGACCGGTTCCGGATCGGCACCGAACACGAGAAATTCGGCTTTTGCCTGAAGGAACTGACCCCGATCCCCTATGAAGGGTCCAACGGCGTCGAGGCGGTGCTCGCGGGTATGGAAGGTCTCATCGGCTGGGAGCGGATCGAAGACGCGGGCAAGATCATCGGTCTTGCGGACGACCTCGGCGGCGGAGCGATTTCCATCGAGCCGGGCGGCCAGTTCGAGCTGTCGGGCGCGCCGCTCGATAACCTGCACGAGACCTGCCGGGAAGCCAACCAGCATCTGGCCCAGGTGCGTCAGGTCGCCGAACCCCTGGGCATCGGCTTCCTCGGCATCGGCATGGCGCCGACCTGGTCGCGCGCGGACATGCCCCGCATGCCGAAATCCCGCTACGAGATCATGACCAACTACATGCCGAAGGTCGGCTCGTTGGGCCTCGACATGATGTACCGCACCTCCACCATTCAGGTGAATCTCGATTTTTCCAGCGAAGCCGACATGGTCAGGAAAATGCGTGTCGGCCTCGCGCTCCAGCCGGTCGCAACCGCCATCTTCGCCAATTCTCCGTTCACGGAGGGAAAGCCGAACGGCTTCAAGTCCTTCCGCGCCCAGATCTGGACCGATACCGATGGCGACCGCACCGGTGACATGCCGTTCGCTTTCGAGGACGGCTTCGGCTTCGAACGCTATGTGGAATGGGCGTTGGACGTGCCGATGTATTTCGTCAAGCGGGGCACGACCTATTACGACGTCACCGATACCACCTTCCGCCAGTTCATGAACGGCGCCCTGAAGGGCAGGATACCGGACGCGACCCCGAGCATCGGCGACTGGAACAATCACCTGTCGACCCTTTTCCCCGATGTGCGGCTGAAGAAATACATCGAAATGCGCGGCGCCGACGGCGGCCCCTGGCGGCGCATCTGTGCGCTGCCGGCGCTTTGGGTCGGGCTGCTCTACGACAAGGGGATTCTGGACCAGGCCTATGAACTGGTCCGGGACTGGACACAGGAAGAGCGGGCGGCGCTGCGCCGCGACGTTCCGCGGCATGCCCTGCAGACACCGTTCCGCAGCGGCACCGTGCTGGACGTCGCGAAGGACGTTCTGGCGCTGGCGCAGGAAGGCCTCAAACGCCGGAACCGGCTGAGCGACGGCGATCTGGACGAGCGGGTTCATCTCGCGCCCGTCGAGGAGGGCCTGGCCTCGGGCATGTGTCCGGCAGACGTTCTTCTGCAGCGTTACCACGGATCCTGGAAGGGCGATATCTCACAGGTCTTCCGCGAATACGCCTATTGAGCGCCCTTTATCCTGACGGGCGCTGACGTGAAGACTACGCCCTTTTTGGTCAACGAATTGACCTTGCGTGCACAAGGGTTCACTCTGTTCCCGACCACCCCGTTCCCTTGCGCTCGCAGGGAGGCGGACAGGTGATCGGACACAGGGCAGGACCGGAGCAGTGCAATGACAGGCAACGATAAGGCAGCTCCTCCATTCGACATCTTCACCGTCATGGAAGATGTACGAGAACGGTTTGGCTGGTCCGATACGGATTTGAGCCGCGTGATGGAACAGCTGATGCCGGCTGCCTTCAACGGCTTTCGTCATTTCGGCGGTGCGATCCCCGGCTTCAACGAATTCCTGAGCCAGTCCTCGCCGCAGGCGGCGGCCGAGCAAAATCCGTTTGCTGGCTATACGCGCCTGTTCCAGAGCCCGTCAGACGCGGCGCTTACCCCGTTCTTCGGTCCTGAGGCGGTGCAGCAGGCAGTGGCCGCGCAGGTCTCGGCGTTCACCGGCCTGCAGCGCGACGCCATTCAGGAAATGATGCCCGTGGCTGCCACCCTCGCCATGGGGCAGATCGCCCGGCCCTTCGTGCATGGCGAGGCGCGCAACCTCCTGGACGCCTACCTGCGCGGCTTTGCCCGTGGCCGGCCGAAGCCGCAACCGACGCCCGTGGACTATCTGCAGGGCTATGCGGACGCCATGCAGTCCTTCTGGGGCGCTTTCCTGCAACCGGCGAGCATCGTTCCCGACAGCGCCGAGCCTGAGGAAGAGCCCGGGCCCGAGCCGGAAGTGAAAGTGACCCCCGAGGAAGACGAACTTCCCCCGGCCGAGCAAGCGGCCGGCGACAAGACGTCCGAATTCGACGAGATGGTCTCGGGCTGGATGGAGGCCGGCCGGGATTTCCAGTCCAGCCAGTTCAAGGCCTTCGACAGCTTCTTCGAACGGGCGGCCCGGGATTACCGCAATCCTTAGGGTACGGATCCATAAAATTGAACGCACTGGCGTCAAAACGGCATGGAGCAGGGAGGAAAAGTCCGCAGGTCGATGCTTGTGCATCGGCCAAGGGCTTTGACGCTGCTGCTCGCAGCCGTTTTGGCGTCCGTCGGATCTCTCTGGAGCGGACTGTCTCCTGCGTTGCGAAGTCTTGAAAACCGGCCGGGTTTCCCGCGCCTTCGCGCCTTGGATACGGTCCGCTCCAGAGAGACCAGTGCATTCAATTTTATGGATCCGTACCCTAGGGTACGCACCCTAGAAAACGACGCTTGTCTGCCTGTTCAACGGTCAAAAAAGACCCGCCGGAAGGCGGGTCAGTTGTGTCAGCAAGGCTTGCCGACAGGGGCTGCATGTAGAGGTCAGGCGGCCAGCTTCCCGTCGCTCTTGCGGGTCTCGACAAGCGTGAGTTCCGGCTTGTCGGTGGGGGCGTTGGCTGCGCTGTAATTCGGGGCCTGGCGGAGCGCCGGGGAGGCGTTCAGAACAGATGTCGGGTCCGAGTAGAAAGGCTGAGCCAAGGCTCGTCGAACATCGCTCCGCGTCAGTCCGATGTCCTTCAACTGATCATCGGTCCAGTGTTTGAGCTCTGCGATCTGGCGGCGGTTGCTATATACGCGCCATGCACGGACAGCCGCCTGCCCGAGAAGAGCGAAGAAGGGGGTGCTTGCAGAATGTGTCATGGCATAGGTCTCCTGTGAGCGGCCGGAGAAATTTCCGGCAGCCTGTTCCGCGCCAGTTGTGGCTATCCTCGTCTTTGGAACACTCTCTAAATGGACATTCTCAAAACATTAATCCAACGAATGTTTGTGATGACATTGATCATAACTTGTGATGTTGAAGGGCGCGCCGTATCTCGCCGGCCCGGTCTGCGGGTCGTGGAATAAAACATTTCATATGTGAATGTGTTCTATGCTAAGTATGAGCTTCGCTTATGTTTGAGGTGCTTATGCTCGACCTGGACCAGCTCAGAACCTTCGTCGCCATTGCCGAGGGCGGCAGCTTCACGCGGGCTGCGGACAACGTGCACAAAACCCAATCCGCCGTCTCCATGCAGATGCGCCGCCTGGAAGAGCGGATCGGGAAACCGCTGTTCGTACGGGTCGGCCGTCAATCCCGGCTGACCGAACATGGCGAGCGGCTGCTCCACTATGCGCGCCGCCTGGTTCAGCTGAATGACGAGACCCTGGCCGCCTTCGACGATACGGAACTGGCCGGTCTCGTGCGGCTCGGCACGCCGGACGACTATGCCGACCGTTTCCTGCCTGAAATCCTGGCGAGGTTCTCCAGATCAAATCCCAAGGCGGAGGTGAGCGTCGTGTGCGCACCGACCCCGAACCTTGCGGACATGATCGCCGAAGGCGAGCTGGATGTCGCCATCATCACGCACGTTCAGAGGAAGGGCCGCAAGAACGTCGATCTGGTTCGCCGGGAACCGCTTTTGTGGGTCGCCTCTGCCCGCCACGCGGTGGAGAACGAGTCGCCGCTTCCGCTCGCGCTCGGGCGCGCAACCTGCGACTGGCGCAAGGCGGCCATCAACGCGCTGAGCGACCAGATGCGCGAACACCGGCTGCTTTATTCGAGCTGGAACTCCACTGCGGTCGGTGCCGCCGTGCTCGCCGGGCTTGCGATTTCCGTGCTGCCGGAATCCGCCCTGAGGTCGGGCATGCGGGTGCTGACGGAGTCCGACGGCTTTCCGCGCCTTCCCGAATGCGAAATCGGCATCATGCGCTCCTGGCATAACAGCTCCAGGGTCACCGACGCTCTGGTGGAACATATCGTTTCTTCACTCGATAACCTTTCTGTCCCGCAAGCGGCCGAGTGATTCTCGGAGAAGGCGGATTACACCTCGCATTTCAATGAGTTGCACTGCGTTGCGTTGAGGTATCGCAGGCAATTTGCCGTTGAAACGTGAATAAATGTGATATATCGTTCCATGATCAATTCGATTCTCAAATTGCCGGCTGATCTGTGGATCATTTATGGGGTCTTGCATGAATCACGCACTAGATATTGATCAGTTGCGTACGTTTTTGGCGATAGCTGAGCTGGGAAGTTTTACCAAGGCCGGTGAGGCGGTTCACAAGACGCAGTCTGCGGTCTCCATGCAGATGCGCCGGCTGGAAGAGCGGGTCGGACAGCCGATCTTCATCAAGGATGGCCGTCAGTCCAGATTGACCGAGGACGGCCTGCGCCTGGTCGAATTCGCCCGGCGCATGATCCTTCTGAACGACGAGACCCTGTCGGCCTTCAACGGCCAGAAGGAAGTCGGCCATGTGAAGCTCGGCGTGCCGGACGATTACACCGACCGGCTGCTGCCTCAGGTTCTGGCGGCATTCAACCGGCTCAATCCGTCGATCGAGGTTCTCGTCGAGTGTTCGTCGAGCGCCAAGCTTACCGAAGCGATCCGCGACGGGGCGCTGGACGTTGCCATCACCACGTCCGGCGACACGTTGAACATCCGCGGTGAAATCATCCGGCGCGAACAGCTCTACTGGGTTACGTCCAACCAGCATTCCGCCCACACCCAGGACGTCATTCGGCTCGCGCTCGGACCGGCGACCTGCTGCTGGCGGCGCATCTCCATGGACGCGCTGGACCGGGCCGGGCGGCCGTACCGGGTGTCCTATACCAGCTCGAGCGCGGCAGCTCTTGTCGGCGCCGTGCAGGCGGGCCTTGCCGTCACCGTGTTCCCCGAAAGCGCCATCCGCGAGGGCATGCGCATCCTGGACGAGCGGGACGGTTTCCCGTCCCTGCCGTTCTGCGACATTGCGCTGCTGCGGTCGGATTCGGCCCGGGAGAACATGCACGACAAGCTCTGCAATCACCTGATCGCCGCGATCGGCAATGTCGGCAATGGCGCAGGCCAGCTGGCCGCGGAATAGGTCACCTGGCGCGCAGCATCATCAGGTTGCCGCCCAGGACGCAGAGCACTCCGGCGGCGGCGAGCGGCGTCCATTGATAGCCTTCGAATAGGGTCGACAAGGTCAGCGCGACAAGGGGGAAGAGAACGGTGGCGTAACCGGCCCGCGCCGAACCGATGCGGCCCAGCAGCGTCAGGTACGAGGCAAAGGCGATCACCGAGGCGATGACGGCCAGGTAGACGAGGCTGCCGAGATAGCTGGCCGACCATTCGATCGCAAAGCTCTGTCCCCTCAGCGCCGAAACGACCCCCAGAAACACCATGCCGTAGACCATGCCCCAGGCGGTTGCGGGCGTCACGGCGATGCCGCGCCGCTGGGTATCGGCGGACAGCATATTGCCCAGGCAGAAGGACAGCGTGCCGCCGATACACATGGCAAGGCCGAAAGCGCCGCCGTCGTTGAATTCGGCGCCTGCAAGCTGCGGCCAGAACATCAGCCCTATGCCGGTAATCCCGAGGAGACCGGCCGCCAGTGCCAGCATGTTCGGCCGCTGGCCGAAGAGGATCAGCCCCAGAAACAGGTTGAAGATGGACGTGGTGGAGAAGATCACCGCGAGCAGGCCCGATGGCAGATGCGAGGCGCCATAGTAGAACAGCGTAAAATTGGTCGAAAACAACAGCGCGCCGAGCCCTGCGAAGCGTAAATGGTCCTGCAGCCGGAACGTCATTCTGTGCCCGCGGTATCTCGCCCAGGCCATCATGATCGCGGCCGCCAGGACGAACCGCCAGAAGACCGACACTTCCGGCGCGACCGTCGCAACCTGTCCCTTCATGGCAATCCAGCTGAAGCCCCAGGCAAGCACCGTGATGGCGTAAAGCCCGTAATCGGCGGGCGTGAATGCAGACGATTGATTGCGAAAGGCAGGTGCGGCAACGCTCATGGCGGTGTCATCCGAATGGGGAATGATAAGCCAGTCTGGAACCGCCAACACTTCAAGACAAATGATTGTTTTTGATGTTCCCATAACCGGGGCAGATGAGTAGTTTCGTGCCGAACCGCGATTCTGAACATCCGCTTTTGCACCGGGCAGGGGGCACGATGACCTTTCTCGTCATTGAGAATTACCAGAACACCCGGCTCGGCCTGCTGGGACGAACCGCCCGTACGGCCGGGCACGACTGGACCACCGTCCAGGCTTATCTTGGCGAGCCCCTGCCGCAGGAAGCCGGTGAGTACAGCGGCGTCGTGGTGCTTGGGGGAGCGCAGGACGCCCTGGCGGATGACGCCTATCCGCACATGCCCGGCGTGTGCGAACTGATCAGGACGTTTCACCGGCAAGGCAAGCCGGTTCTCGGCATATGCCTCGGATCGCAGCTGATCGCCCGGGCGTTCGGCGGCGGCAACATTCTCGGCCGTCCCGTCGAATTCGGCTGGCACGAGGTTCTCCCGACCGCCGAAGGGGCCGCCGATCCCGTGCTCAAGGAGTTGGGCGCCGGGGGACCGCAGTTTCACTGGCACAGCGATACGGTGAGCCTGCCCCGGGAGGCGGTGCATCTGGCGACAAGCGCCATGACGCCCGTCCGGGCCTTCCGCGTGGGCCGGGCCACCTACGCGGTCCAGTTCCACTTCGAAACGGGACTGGAGGACGCCCGTGCGTGGTCCGATGTTTTCGCCGATGATATCCGCGCCCATACGCCCGACTGGGACCAGCGCTTCGAGACCGACGCGGAGCGTCACGCGGCAAGAGCGGATGCGATCGGGGCAGCCATCTCCGGAGCCTGGCTGGCGCTGCTCTAGACGTTCAGACCGATGGCGTCCCGCCGGCCAGGACGGTGCGCATGGCCGCCTCGTCGAGGTTGCCACCCGAGAGGATGACGCCGGCCTTCCGGCCCTTGAGCCTCGCCGCGTCCTGGCGCAGGGCGGCCAGCGCGGCGGCGCCGGCACCTTCGGCCAGGTTGTGCGTATCTGCGTAAAGAATGCGGATGGCTTCGGCGATTTCGTCGTCGCTCACCGTGATCATGCGTTCTGCGCCGGACTTGAGAATGTCCAGCGCCTCCTGAACGGGCTCCCGGCACGCCATGCCGTCCGCGAATGTTCCGGCGGTCTCCGTGGTCACGATCCTGTCCGCTTCAAAGGAGAGCCCGTAGGCCGGGGCCTTTTCGGTGACAACAGGAACGATTTCCGTTTTGAGGCCGAGAAGATTGCGCACGGTGATCAGCCCGCAGGCGCCCGAGCCCATGCCGACCGGCACGTAGACAACATCGAGGTCCGGATGGGTGCGGAAGAATTCCAGCGCATAGGTCGCAACGCCCATGACGATGTTCTTGTGAAAGGACGGGATCATCAGGAACCCGCTTTCCTTGGAAATCCGTTCCGCCGTGCGCTTGGCGATATCGAAATCGCGGCCGTCGATGACAAGTTCGGCGCCGAAGGCCCTCATTGCCCGGTTCTTGCCTTCCGCGTTGCCTTCGGGGACGACGATCCTTGCGGGAATGCCGAGGCTGCGCGCGGCGAGAGCCATTGATTGCCCGTGATTGCCCCGCGTTGCGGATACGACGCCGCTCGGCCGTCCGTGCGCGTCGATATGCTTCTGGATGAAGACGATCGAACTGCGCGCCTTGAAGGCGCCGATCTGTGTGTGGTTCTCGTGCTTGACGGCAACCTCGAACCCGAAGCGCTCCTGCAGCAACGGCCAGCTATAGGCCGGCGTTTCGGGCACGAGCCGCCGGACAACCGGAAAAACGGCTTCAAGCTCATCCATTGAAAAAATCGGTGTCATGGGGCGTCTCTTGCTGAAAACCTTGATGTCAGGCTCTTCTTGTAATCCGTCGCGAAGAAGCGCGTCTTTCAGGATCCTGAACCAAAAGAGGCTTGTACGTTCACCCGCGGCAGTTAAATTCACCCGGCCATGTATCCTTTATCAGATCACCCAGGTGCGGCAAGCGGGCCGATATCTCTGTCGCTGGCAGGTCACCAGCTGTCCCTCCTGCCCGCTGCCGGCTACGATGTCGGCTTTACCGCGCCGGCCGACAGCCTCGGCTTTGCCTTCGATGCCCAGACGGGACGTCATGCGGTCGGGTCGGATAGGGTCGGGCCGTTTTTCCGCCTGCCGAACACGCTGGCGCTCACGCCGCACGGCTGCGACATCCGCTCCGCCTCGGCGGCAGGCGGGGAGTATCTTGTCGTCAGCGGCGCCTCGATCGAGGTGAGGGCGCATGCCTACCGGACCAATATCGGCGGCGCCGATGCCTTGCCCGCGGCGGCTAGGCTGAGGAAATGGCTGCTCGCCGGCAGCTGCCCCGGGCAGCTCGACCTGGAAGAGTGCCTGCGGGCCTTCAGCGCGGCCGCGCAGGGCGGAGGAAATCCCCGCAAGGCGTCCAGATGGATGACTTCGGGACGTTTCCGGCGCCTGACGGAGCTGATCGAGGAAAATCTCGGCTCGGGCCTGACGGTGGCGCGCCTTGGCCGGGAAATCGGCGTATCCGCCAGTTTCCTGAGCCGGGCGTTTTCCGCCTTCTGCGGCCAGACGCCTTACGACTTCATCCTGACCCGCAGGGTCCAGCGCGCCCGGCGCCTGATCGCCACGACGGACTGTCCCCTGCCGGAGATTGCGCTTCAGGCCGGCTTCTCCTCGCAAAGCCATATGACGGCAAGCATGAAGGCCCGGCTGGGTCTGCGTCCGTCGACGATCACGAGGCCGCGGCAGATCCGGCGACCGGTTGCGGGCGGCCGCCCTGTGTGAGGGACCTTGCGTCCCTTGCCTGCCCGTCCTTGAGAACCAGATTGTGCCGGCCGACATTTGCAATGTCGGTTTCCCCGCAAAGGCCCATGGTCACGTCCAGTTCCTTGTGGATGATCTCCAGCACCCTGGTTACGCCCGGCTTGCCCATTGCGCCGAGACCGTAAACGAAGGCCCGGCCGATATAGGTGCTGCGCGCGCCCATGGCGACGGCTTTGAAAACGTCCTGGCCGGAGCGGATGCCGCCGTCGAAATGAACTTCGACCTTGTCGCCCACCGCATCGACGATGTCTCCCAAGACCTCGTAGGAGGCAAGAGCTCCGTCGAGCTGACGTCCGCCGTGATTGGAAACCACGATGGCATCCGCGCCCAGATCCGCGGCGATCTTCGCGTCTTCGACGTCGTTGATGCCCTTGAGGATCAGCTTGCGGTTCCAGTGCTTTTTCACCCATTCGACGGATGACCAGTCAAGCGTCGGATCGAACTGGCTGGCGGTCCATTCCGATAGCGAGGTCATGTCATGGACGCCGGTAACGTGGCCGTGGATGTTGCCGAACTGGCGCCGTTTGGTGAGCAGCATGTTCCAGCACCAGCGCGGCTTGAGCGCAAGGTCGAGCAGCACGCGTGCCTTGGGGTTCGGCGGCGTGGAAAGGCCGTTCTTGATGTCCTGATGGCGCTGGCCGAGAACCTGCAGATCGAGAGTGAGTACCAGGGCCGAACAGTTCGCAGCCAGCGCCCGCTGCATGAGGCTTTCGGAAAAGCCGCGGTCGCGCATGACATAGAGCTGGAACCAGAACGGATTTTTCGTGTGCTCCGCGACGTCCTCGATGGAGCAGACGCTCATGGTGGAGAGCGTGAAGGGCACGCCGAATTCTTCCGCGGCCTGCGCGGCGAGGATTTCCCCGTCGGCATGCTGCATGCCGGTGATGCCCACCGGCGCCAGGGCGACCGGCATGGAGACCTCCTGGCCGATCATCGTGGTCTTGACGGACCGGTTGTCGATGTTGCGGGCGACCCGCTGGCGCAGCTTCTGGCGCTGAAGGGCGGCTTCGTTCTCCCGGTAGGTGCTCTGTGTCCAGGAGCCGGTATCGGCATAATCGTAGAACATTTTCGGTACCCGGCGCTTCGCCAGGGCCTGCATGTCCGCAGTATCGGTCACAACTGTCATGGTATTTCCTCCCGGTGAGCTCAGGTGCGAGCCGGAGTTTTGGGTTTTTTCAATCGTCTCAGGCCGGCAAGTTGTTCCCGCCGGTCCATTTCCCTGGTGTCGTCGAGCGTGCCACGCACATAGTCGATATGGTCTTCAGAGGCCTTGCGCGCCCTGTCGGGATCTGCCTGCCGGATGGCATCGGCGATCGCCTTGTGCTGCTGCAGGAGCTCGATCCGTGCGGTCGGGTGGTCGTAGAGCCGTCCGCGATTATAGAAAACGCCGTTTTCAAGCAGCCTGTAGCAGGACCGCAAGGTGTGCAGCATCACGACGTTGTGGGCAGCCTCGCCAACGGCGTGGTGGAAGGCGACATCCAGCCGGCTTTCCGCCGCCAGATCTGCACTGTCGTGCGCTGCTTGCATCTCGCGGATGATCTCGTCGAGCCGCGCAATGTCGGAGGGCGCCGCGCGCCCGGCGGCCTGTGCGGCGGCCTGGCTTTCGATGCCGCGCCGGAATTCGAAATAGTCGTTCACGGCGGTTGGATGGCGGGCGATCAGCTGAACGATGGCTTCGGAGAAGATCGGTCCGATCAGGTCCGCGACGAAGGTTCCCCGCCGCGGCGGGCCTCGATCAGCTTCCTGTCTTCCAGAATTTTCAAGGCATCCCGCAGCACCGGCCGTGATACCGCCAGCTGTTCCGCGAGATCCCGCTCGGCAGGCAGCTTGTCGCCGGATTGCAGCACGCCTTTCAGGATCAGATCTTCGATCTGCTCCACCACGGCGGCAGCCGTTTTCTGATGATCGACGGGTTGAAACATGCGGACGGCTTCCTCTGCTTGCGGGGGAAAATAGCGGCTAATTCGCAATTGGTCAATTTATTTGTCCAATATCTTGTTGCTCAAATGCCGCGCCCCGGCGACCAATCGTCGCCGGGGCGAGAATCCGATGGTTTCCTGCGGGTCTTGAGGGCAAGCTGACGCCGAAAAACATGCAGGTCGGAGTTGGTTCCGTGGATCAGGCTTCAGAAAACGGATCGTCCTTTCCCTCATTCCGGACCTCGCCGCTGCGGGAAAAGGTCGTGGGGGAGGTGCACGCGCGTCCTTTCCGGCCGATCACGAGCCCGCGGACCGTTCTGCACTACGCCTTCCTGACCCACGGGGACGAGGCAGCGCAGGATCACGCCTGGCTCGCGGACTTCTGCGTCTCCCACGGCGGGCACGTCCCGGCCCAGGGAGCGCGCCACCATACGCTTGCCTTCGGCGGCGGCACGCTGAGCTGGGAACAGCACGCGGAATTCACCACCTACACCTGGGACGGTGCCGCCAGCCCTGATACGATTTTCGGGAAGGTTCCGGCGACGCATCCCTTCGGGGCCGCCTTCCGCGCGCCCGGCGATCTGCTGGTGGCCGTCCGCCTGGAGTTGCGGGCCCCGCACGAGGGCGACCAGTGGCGGCACCACTTCGACGGCAGCAGCCTGACTGTTTCGACATTGGAGGGCGGGGCCGCGGTGGTGGCGACCGATTTCCGCCAGGACGGCGACGGGCTCACCCGGTTCCTGGTCTTCAACCATTCCCTCAACGACGTTCAGGCGGGGGCGGTCGTCCAGCGCCTCCTGGAGGTAGAGACCTACCGGACCCTTGCCATGCTCGGGCTGTTCGAGGCAACGGGCCTTCAGCCGGACATCAGGCGGTTTGAAATCGAGCTGGCGGACCTAACCGGCCAGATGAAGGACGCCTCCGCGCTTGGCACCAACCAGGAATTGCTCGACAAGCTGACCACGCTGGCAGCCGCGCTGGAAGCCGGAGCGACGGCGAGCACGTTCCGCTTCGGCGCCAGCCGGGCCTATGATGAAATCGTCAAAGCGAGACTGAGCGCGTTGAGAGAGGAGGCGGCACCCGGGGACCTTTCGATGGCGGCCTTCCTGACACGGCGCCTTGCGCCCGCCATGCGCACATGCCAGGCGATCGAGGACCGTCAGGCCATGCTCTCCCGCAAGCTCGCCCGCGCCACGACGCTGTTGCGCACGAGCGTGGACGTCGAACTGGAGGAGCAGAACCGCATCCTGCTGCAATCCATGAACCGCCGCGCACGTCTGCAATTACGGCTCCAGCAGACGGTTGAAGGACTGTCGGTGGCCGCGGTGAGTTATTATGTGGTCGGGCTGATTTCGTATCTGGCAAAAGCGGCGAAGGAATCCGGATTGCCGGTTCCCAACGCGAACGTGACAACGGGCCTTGCCGTTCCGCTCGTTGTGCTTCTCGTCTGGTGGCTCGTCCGGCGGATCCGCAAGCATCACGGCGAACATTGACAAGACCGGGGGAACCGCCTCCGGACTTCCGGCAAAACCGCTGCGCTGCCGTCCCGGCGCGCACTGCACCCGGGAACCAGCGTATTGGTCATTTCTCTGGGCCGGGTTTTCCCGGCCCATCCGAGCTCTTCACAGGAAGACCGGCCTTATTTGGTCGTGCCGTCTTCGTTGAACTGCGCCAGATAGGCAATGACGTCGGCGCGGTCCTCTTCCTTCCTCAGGCCCGCAAACGCCATCTTGCCGCCGGGGATGACATCCTTCGGCTTTTCCAGATAGGCGCTGAGGGTCTCTTCGTCCCACACCTTGCCTTCACCCAGCTCCAGGAGCGCCTTTGAATACTTGTAGTCTTCCACCGTGCCCCACTGGCGGCCAACGACGCCATTGAGCTGCGGACCCACCTTGTTTTTGGCGTCAGGACCGACGGCATGGCAGGCGCCGCATTTCCTGAAGACTTTTTCACCTTTTTCAGCATCACCCTGGGCGCTGGCCTGAACGGTCATGGCCAGAAGCGCTGTTCCGGCGATCATCAGCAGTCGCTGCATATGTTCTCTCCCTCAGTTTGGGCGTAGTAACCCCGGGACCAAATGAACAGGATGTGAGCGAAGGATGCAAGCGGCGCACGGTCGCATGGACATGGCGGCCGGTTTGCGGAGGTCACCAGGCCGAGACGACGCCGATGGTTCGTCACCTGGTTTGCCGGCAAGCGCGCTCAGTCTGCCAGCGCATCGCCCGGCAGGCGTAGCCAGTCGTCCAGCCCTTCGTCCCAGTAGGGCGAAGAGCCATAAAGGTTTGCCAGAAAGTCGATGAAGACGCGGACCTTTGCCGGAAGGAACTGCCGGCTCGGATAGACCGCGTAGATCCCGACGTCCTTCAGGGCCCTGTATTGCGGCAACAGGACCTGCAGCTTGCCCGCACGAAGTTCAGGCCCGACATCCCAGGTCGAGCGGAGCGCGACGCCGACCCCGGCAAGAAGACACTCACGCACGACCTCGTTGGAATTGGTCTTGATCGGTGCATGGGTGCGGATGGTTTCGATGCCGTCGGGGCCGGACAGCCGCCAGGGATCCTGATTGGTTGCGGCGATGGTGACGTGATTGGCCAGGTCCCCAATGCTAAGCGGCTCGCCGTGCTTGTTCACATAGTCGGGGCTGGCGCACAGGATCCGGTGGACCGGCGCCAGGCGCCGGGCAACGAGGCTGGAATCGGAAAGTTCGGCGATACGGATCGCCAGGTCATAGCCTTCGCCGACAATGTCGACAAAATCGTCGGAGAGATCGAGATTGATGGTCAGATCGGAGTTCTCGGCAAGAAACTTGCCCAGGTGCGGGGCGATGTGCAGCCGGCCGAAAGAGGTCGGCACGGCGACCTTCAGGTTGCCGCGGGCTTTGGCGGAGCCTCGGGCGACGAAGGACTCGGCTTCTTCCACCGAGGCCAGGATGGCAATCACCCGTTCGTAGAAGCCTTGCCCGGCCTCCGTCATGGCAATCTGCCGGGTCGTCCTCTGCAGGAGCCGTGTCCCGAGCTTTTCCTCCAGCCGCCGAATGCGTTTGGAGACAACGGCAGGTGACAGGTTCATTTCGCGACCGGCCGCCGACATGCTGCCGGCGCTCACGACCCGTGCGAAAATCTCCATGTCGGTCAGATTGCTCATTTTCAATCTCTCAGAAAGACAATTACAATTCGCCGAACGTTTTTCCGATTGCCGGGACTTGCAAGAATTCGGCGAAGCCGTTGATCTACCAGCTTCGATCACATGAGAGCAAATGTGTGGATCAGAAAACGCAAATCGAAAGGAGTGCCCTCTGTGACCGCGATTGCGATGCCCGCCCCGGACAAGGACGTTATTGCCCGCCGCCAGGAAATCCTCAGAGCGCTTCAGGCGATCGTCCCGGGAGAGGGCGTGATCCACGACGAGCGGGAGATGCGCGCCTATGAAACCGATGCGCTGACCGCCTATCGCCAATTGCCGCTGATCGTGGTGCTGCCGCAAACCGTCGACCAGGTCTCCAGGGTTCTCAAATACTGCTACGACAACAACGTCAAGGTGGTCCCGCGCGGTGCGGGAACCTCGCTTTCCGGCGGCGCCCTGCCGCTGGCGGACGGCGTGTTGCTGTCGATGATGAAGTTCAACCAGGTACTGGATGTGGATTTCGCCAACCGGGCGGCGGTCGTCCAGCCGGGGGTGACCAATCTCGGCATTACCCGGGCGGTCGAACACGAGGGCTTCTACTACGCGCCGGATCCGTCCTCGCAGATTGCCTGTTCCATTGGCGGCAACATCGCGGAAAACTCCGGCGGCGTGCACTGCCTGAAATACGGCCTGACCACCAACAACGTGCTCGGCCTGGAAATGGTGCTGATCAACGGCGAGGTGGTCCGGCTCGGCGGCAAGCATCTGGACAGCGAAGGCTATGACTTGCTGGCGCTGATGACCGGCTCGGAGGGCCTGCTCGGCGTGGTGACGGAGGTGACCGTGCGCATCCTGCAGAAACCGGAAACCGCGCGGGCCCTGCTGATCGGTTTTCCGACCAGCGAGGACGGCGGGCGCTGTGTCGCCGACATCATCGGTGCGGGCATCATTCCCGGCGGCATGGAGATGATGGACAAGCTCGCCATTCACGCGGCGGAGGATTTTGTCCACGCCGGCTACCCGCGGGACGTCGAGGCTCTGTTGATCGTCGAGCTGGACGGGCCGGAAGGCGAAGTGGATCTCCTGATCGGCCGTGTCGAGGAAATCGCCAGGACCAACCAGGCCAGCCATCTGCGCGTCTCCGAAAGCGAGGAGGAGCGCATGACCTTCTGGGCCGGCCGCAAGGCGGCGTTTCCGGCGGTCGGCCGTATCTCGCCGGACTACCTTTGCATGGACGGCACGATCCCGCGCCGGGAGCTGCCCAGGGTTCTCGCCCGCATGCGGGAGCTGTCCGTCAAACACGGCCTTGCCGTGGCCAATGTCTTTCATGCCGGCGACGGCAATCTGCACCCCCTGATCCTCTACGATGCCAACAAGCCCGGCGAACTGGACGCCGCCGAGGCGTTCGGAGCGGATATTCTCAAGCTGTGCGTCGAGGTCGGCGGAGTGCTGACCGGTGAACACGGGGTCGGCATCGAAAAG
Source organism: Roseibium salinum (assembly GCF_026240905.1). Taxonomy (NCBI): domain Bacteria; kingdom Pseudomonadati; phylum Pseudomonadota; class Alphaproteobacteria; order Hyphomicrobiales; family Stappiaceae; genus Roseibium; species Roseibium salinum. The sequence continues at coordinate 2,517,117 of NZ_JAPEVI010000003.1, read as the reverse complement.
CGTGACCTGATGAGCGAGATGTTCACCGAGGAGGACCTGAAGCAGCAGCAGCGGGTGAAATGCGCCTTCGATGAAAAGCACCTGCTCAATCCCGGCAAGGTGTTCCCCGTGCTCAACAGTTGCGCCGAGCTCGGCAAGATGCATGTACACAAGGGAAAGCTGCCGTTTCCCGACATTCCACGGTTCTGAGGGCCAGCATATGGACGCCAATTTCAAACCGCGGGATGCGCGGCAGGTAGAAGAAGCGGTGAAATGGGCCGCCGGCGAGGACCAGCCGCTGGAGATTATCGGGCAGGGTTCCAAGCGGGCGCTCGGCCGTCCGGTCCAGGCCGCCCGTTTCCTGGACCTGTCGGATCTGTCAGGCGTGGAGAACTACGAACCGGCGGAACTGATCCTGACAGTGAAGGCGGGCACCCCCATTGCCGAGGTCGAGAAGCTGGTCGAGGACAATGGCCAGGAGTTGTCCTTCGAACCGATGGACTATGGCCCGCTTTTCGGAGAGAGCTCCGGCCGGGGAACGATCGGCGGCGTGCTGGCGGCAAACCTCTCCGGTCCCCGCCGCATCAAGGCGGGGGCCGCGCGGGACCATGTTCTGGGGATGGAAGCCGTTTCCGGCCGCGGCGAGATCTTCAATTCCGGCGGCAAGGTGGTCAAGAACGTGACCGGCTACGATCTTCCACGGGCGCTCTGCGGGTCCTACGGCACGCTGGCCGTCACCACCACGGTGACCGTCAAGGTCAATCCCAGGCCGGAAAGCTCCGCGACGTTCATGCTCTCCGGCCTGAGCGAGGACGACGGCATCAAGGCGCTGTGCGCGGCGATGGGCTCGTCGGCGGAAGTCTCCGGTGCCGCGCATCTGCCGGCCGGAGTGAATGGCGGTACCAGCAACACCGTGCTTCGCCTGGAGGGCTTCGCGGCGTCGGTCGACTACCGGTTCAACACGCTGCAGAGCCTTCTGCGCGATTTCGGATCGGCAACCCGCCTTGACGAAGACGGCTCGAAAGTGCTGTGGCGCTCCATCCGCGACGTGGAGCCGTTTGCCGGATCGGATGCGCCGGTCTGGCGGGTATCCGTGGCCCCGACGGCGGGGCCGCAGCTGTTGAGGATTCTGCAGAACAGGATGTCGGCGCAGGCCTATTTCGACTGGAGCGGCGGACTTGTCTGGCTCTCCAGCGCGGACGGGGAAATTCATGACGCGGACATCCGCGCCGCTGTCGGCGAGGTTGGCGGCGGACATGCAACACTTGTGCGCGCCGGACCGTCGGTGCGCTCGAATGCCGCCGTCTTTCAGCCCCAGCCCGGACCGCTTGCCGCATTGTCCCGCCGCCTCAAGGAGCAGTTCGATCCGAAGGGCATTCTCAATCCTGGACGAATGGTCAGCGGCGTGTAGTCTGTCGCCGCACTGTTTTGCGCAAAGACTTTGAGGGGAAGAGGAGTATGGAACGACAGTCCGAAATCTCAGGCTATATGGATCCCGGCGGCAAGAACGTCACGCTGATCTATATCCTCTATCTCGTCAGTCTGCTGGTCGGTTTGACGGCTCTCATCGGTGTCGTGTTTGCCTATATCAACCGGGGCAAGGGCGTCACCTGGGCCGACAGCCACTACACCTACCAGATCCGCACCTTCTGGATCGGCATGCTGTACAGCCTCATCAGTGTACTGCTGATGTTTGTCTTCATCGGCGTCCTGATGCTGATCGCAGTGGCGGTGTGGGCGATCGTCCGCTGCATAAAGGGCCTGCAACTGGCCTCGCGCGGCGAGCCGGTCCCCAACCCTGAAACCTGGATGTTCTGATCCGGTCAACAACAAACACGGCGGCCGGTGACGGATGTTCAAGACGGGACAGATTGTCCCTGGCGGCGAAACGCTTCTACCCGAATGGCGTCTTGTGCGGGCTGCCGCCGGCCCGTAGGGTGCCGCCCGGTATGGAGAGGCCCGTGGCGCGCGGGCATTGAGGAACGCCTGACAGATGCAGACCAATTTCACAGCCGAGCAGTTGAAAGACAGCCCTGTCGCGGAATCGGAAAAGATCCTGCGCAAATGCGTGCATTGCGGCTTCTGCACCGCAACCTGTCCGACCTTCGCGCTCCTGGGCGATGAGCTCGACAGTCCGCGTGGCCGGATCTACCTGATCAAGGACATGCTGGAAAACGACCGCCCGGCGGACGAAAAGGTCGTCAAGCATATCGACCGGTGCCTTTCCTGCCTTGCCTGCATGACGACCTGTCCCTCGGGCGTGCACTACATGCACCTAGTCGACCATGCCCGCGTTCACATCGAAAAGACCTACAAGCGGCCGCTTTCAGACCGGCTGATGCGATCCCTTCTGGCCTTCGTGCTGCCCTATCCCCGGCGGTTCCGCCTCGCCCTGATCGGCGCGTTTTTCGGCCGGCCCTTTGCCCGTCCGCTCAAGGCCCTTGGCGGCCCGCTGGCAAAGGTCGGCGCGATGCTCGAGCTTGCGCCGGCCCGTGCGCCGGGGCGCGGCCAACTGGAAGGGCCGGGCGTATTCAAGGCCGAAGCTCCCGCACGCAAGGGCCGGGTCGCCCTGTTGAGCGGCTGCGCCCAACCGGTCCTCAATCCCGGCATCAACGACGCCACCATCCGCCTCCTGCGGCGGGCGGGCTACGATCTCGTTCTGCCGGAGGGGGAAGTCTGCTGCGGCGCGCTCGTGCATCACATGGGCAAGGAAGACGCTTCGCTGGAAAACGCCCGCCGCAATGTCGATGTCTGGACGCGCGAGCTGGAAGGCGAGGGGTTGGACGCAATCGTGATCACCGCCTCCGGCTGCGGTACGACGATCAAAGACTACGGCTACATGCTGAGGGAAGATCCGGCCTATGCGGAAAAGGCCGCCAGGGTCTCCGCGCTGGCAAAGGACGTGACTGAGTTCCTGACCGGCATCGAGCTCGGCGGGCCCGTGGTTCAGCCGAAGCTGACCGTTGCCTATCACTCCGCCTGTTCCATGCAGCACGGCCAGAAGATCACGAGGCAGCCGAAAGATCTTCTGAAGGCGGCCGGCTTTACCGTGAAGGATGTTCCGGAAGGGCACCTGTGCTGCGGTTCGGCGGGCACCTACAACATTCTCCAGCCCGAGATCGCCCGGCAACTGCGCGACCGGAAGGTTGCCAACATCGCCAAGACGCAGCCCGATGTCATCGCCACCGGCAATATCGGCTGCATGACCCAGATCGGCCTCGGCACCGCGACGCCGATCCTGCACACGGCGGAGCTGCTGGACTGGGTCTATGGCGGCCCGCAACCGGAAAGCCTGTCCCCCGTGCTGCGGCGCCTGGAGGCGGCGGAGTAACGGAATGGCCCGGCAGCCCGCCGGCCAGGATACGGGAGAAGCCGCTAGGCGTCCCGGGTCCCCAGCAGAACCGGCGTCTTCTCGGTTTCCGTATCGGCGGGCTGGCCTGCCAGCCGCAATGTGCGTTCCAGAAGCTGCTCGTAGATCGGCCGGCCGCCCAGGTGATGGGCGGTGAGGGAGGCCGTGGTGCAGGTGACGAGGACCGGCATGATCAGGGCATAGGCGCCGGTCAGTTCCATGACCAGCACGACGCCGACAAGCGGCGCGCGCACGGAGGCCGCAAAGAAACCGCCCATGGCCGCCACCGCGCAGGCCGAGCGGAAATCGTCTTCCAGCGGCAGAAGCTCGATTGCCGCCACGCCAAAAGCCAGCCCGGCACAGGTTGCGATGGAAAGCATCGGTGCGAAGATGCCGCCCGGCACGCCGGAGGCGTAGGAAAACAGGACGCCTGAAAAGCGCAGGAGCGTGAGGACCAGAAGCGCCAGGATACCGAATTCTGCGGAAATCAGGTTTGGCACCAGATCCTCGCCGCCTCCGGTCGCTTCCGGAAAGGCAATGAGGAGCCCGCCCGTTGCGGCGCCGATGGCCAATGCGGGAAGCCAGCGCAGACCGGAAGGGATCTTCTGAAACAGATCCATGACCCCGATCAGCGCCCGGTTGAACAAGACGCCGAGCGCGCCGAGGAGCATGCCGAGCAGCCCGAGCAGCAGAAAACTCCAGACCGGAACGTAGGAAACCTCCACCAGCAGCGGCGGACCGATGTGGGTGAGCTGCTCGGTCACCGCGGCGCTGAGCAGGGAGGCGATGATGACGGCCATATAGGTGCGGTAGCCGAAGGGAAACTGCCGCCGGGTTTCCTCCACGATGAACAGGATCGCCGCAAGCGGCGCATTGAAAGCGGCGGCGAGACCGGCGGCAGCCCCGGCCGCCAGCAAGCCCTTGTGGTCGGACGCGCTGATGTCGTGGGATCTGGACAGCGCTTCGGCCGTCATCGCGCCCATGTGGATGGTCGGCCCTTCCCGGCCGAGCACGAGCCCCGAGCCAAGGGCAAGCAGGCCGCCGAAGAACTTGGCAACCAGGACACTGGCCCAGTTGAGCGGCCGCTTGTCCTCCATGGCGCCTTCGATTTCCTGAATGCCGCTGCCCGCCGCCTCGGGCGCAACGCGCCGCACGAGCAGAAAGGCGGCGGTGACGCAGACAGCGGACACGCCGATCGAGACCGCATAGGGCAGGAGGCCTGTGCCGAGTGTGGCCCTGAGGGCGGCGTAATAGGCAATCACGGAATTGAGGCCCGAATGGAAACCTGTGGCGAGGCCGCCGACCAGCAGACCGGTCAGGGCGGCCTTCAGGAAATAGGCCGCATCCGATCCGGCAGAAAAGGGTTTTGTGCGTTTTGTCATGCCATGCCGGCTGTTTCGGGTCGGAGCCCCAGGTTTGCGACCGCCGATTCGGTCCTTGTCCAAGTCAAACTGCAGGTAAAGACTCGCTCTTGCAAGTAATGACAGGTGACAGGGTGAATTTTGGGCAAAATAAAACGCGCGGAGGCCGCGCGTTCGATAGCTGAGAGCGTGTTTTGCTTTGACCGGCCCTTGTCTGTTGGGCCTTCCGGTCAGATCACAATCACGGTGGTGCCGACGCCGACACGCTCGTAAAGATCGGTCACGTCCTCGTTGCGCATGCGGATACAGCCCGAGGAGACCGCATGGCCGATGGTCCAGGGCTGGTTGGAGCCGTGAATGCGGTAAAGCGTCGATCCGAGATAGAGAGCGCGGGCGCCGAGCGGGTTTTCCGGACCGCCGGCCATGAAGGTCGGCAGATCGGGGCGGCGCTTGCGCATTTCCGCCGGCGGGCGCCAGTCCGGCCATTCGGCCTTGCGGGAGATCCTGTGCCTACCGGCCCATTCGAAGCCCGGCTTGCCGACCCCAACGCCGTAGCGCCGGGCCGTGCCGTCCTTCTGCACCAGATAGAGATAACGGGCGTTGGTATCGATCACGATCGTGCCCGGCTTGTACTTGCCGTCATACTTGACGATCGTCGGCAGGAATTGCGGAGCGATCTGGCGTGACTGCGTGGTGCGGGCCTGCGGCTGCTGGCGCACGGGCTGCTGGCGCGGCGACCACCAGTTGGCGCGGCGAACCTGGGGCTGCTCGACCTGCCGCCGCTGAGCCGGGGCAACGGCACGCCTGTTCACGCGCGGCTGCAACTGCATGGTCCAGGGTTCCGTGAGGTTCGGGCTGAGAACGAGCGGCGGCGGAGCGACCTGTCCGGCGCTCGCCTGAGACCCGGCCAAGCCGGCTCCGATCAGCAATGCGCCGGTGAACAGCACAATCCTGGAAGACGCATTACGCATAAAGAACATTGCGGTCCCCTTGAATCCCCTCATCAATCACGTGCAGCGGTCTGCCAGGATCTGAGCGGGATGCGCCCGGACCCTTGAGCCGCCGGTTAATGGATTGACAAGAAGGATAGGGGCGAGCGATCAGCCAAAGATGAATCCGGCACGCAGAAATCCGGCAATTCTTTCTTATGGTTAGCCGTTTCTTGAAGAACAGGCTTAATCAATTGCCACTCTGGGGGATGACTGCCGCGATCGTGCGGAAGGCCCGATTGAAAACCTTGAACTTTCCGCAAATCCTTGGTTAACGCACCCGGTTACGGGCGTCGCGCACCACCAGGGGCAGGATCGGCTTGACCTGCTCGATCGACATGCCCGGTTTGATGCGAGGATCATAGAGCATGTTCAAGATCAGCTGGTCGAAAACCGTGAACCGGCTGTGGCGCGAGGAATCGTTAAAGACCGAGTGGGTGAGCGATTCGTCGTCGTTCATCGGACCGAGGCCCTGAAGGACTTCCTCGACAAGGCAGCGCTTGAACAGAAACTCGCCCTCGTCCGAGACGATCACTGCCGAGGACCGCTTGATGCCGTTCCCGCCCGATACCACCCGCACCAGGCACCGCCCCGGGACGCTGGCATGATCGCTTTTGTAGACGTCCTTTTTCACCACCGGTGCATATTGCTGGCGGTCGACCACATAGATCTCGAAATTGGCGTTTGCGGGATCGTCCGCAATGGCGACCGTCAGCCCGTTCACCCGGCTGCCGATTTCCCTCAGGAAGCGGTGGACGATCGGCTTCCGGTCGGTTGCCGACAGGTTGTGAACATAAAACAGCACCGGCCCGGTGAATTTCTTCACCAGGTAGGGCCGCCAGCTCCAGCTGCGGTATTCCAGCCCGAAGACGGTCTTTTCAAATCCGTCCAGAAGCTCCTCGGTCGTGAAGGTATTGTTGCCGCCGTGTGCGGCAGGTGCGGCAATCAACAGTCCGGACAACAGGAAAACAGTCTGCAGGAAACGCATGGCTCTTTAGATCGAATCGCTGGTGAATAGCTTATTCATGCGCTGTCCTTGAAAGTGTCTGCGGAGGATAACCAAAGGTCCGGGCGGTGGAAAGCGGGAAACAGTTACCAAAGACCGAATCCCGTCCCCGACTCCAGCAAGCGTTGGAAAAACAATTCCTTAAGCTTCCCAAGCTATAAGCGGCCCTGTTGGGAACTGAAGGCACCTGCAGGGGCACAGGGGACGGGAGAAGGCATGGCCGCGGTAAAGAGGTCCTTTCGAGCGGAAAGCTTGATACGTATGAATTCCGGGGGAATGACAGCACCAGCTTTGCAGAAGACCGCCGTCACCAGGAACTCATGGCGGAAATCGCCGGGCTGAAATCCCTGCTTCAGAAGGGGGAGGCCAAGCAGTCTGCGATCGATCCGCAGGCCGTCAGCGAAAAGTTCATGGCCGAGTTCCGCAAGGAACTGTCCGAGGCAGGCAAGCTGAAGGTCGAGCTGGACGCCATCTATGAAGCGATTGCCCAGACCAAGAAGGAAATCGCGACCCTGCACCACACCACCGGTGCCAAGGGCGAGGAAATGACCCGCGTCACCAATGAACTGGACGCCGTGGTGATCGGCACCGAAGGGGCGACGGAAACAATCCTGTCCGCGGCGGAATTCATCGACGAAACCGCCAACACCCTTTCCGCACGGATGAAGGGTCAGGACGCGGAACTCGCCGGCGATATTCAGGACAAGGTGGTCCAGATTTTCGAAGCCTGCAACTTCCAGGACCTGACCGGCCAGCGCATCACCAAGGTGGTGAACACCCTGCGCTTCGTGGAAGACCGCATCATGCAGATGATGGATATCTGGGGCGGCATCGAAAGCTTCAAGGACATCGAGGTCGATCAGCGCGAGCGCAAGGACGGCGACGCGGCCCTGCTCAACGGCCCCGCTTTGGAGACAGACGTGGACGTTGCCACGCAGGACGATATCGACGCCCTGTTCGCCTGATATTCCGACTTTCATCTGAGCACCAGCCCGGCCTCGCGCCGGGTTCAGCCTGTCTGCATGGGATCATTTGCTTCCGTCGACGCAGTCCGGGGGTATTGATCCCCAATTCCACATTCGGATGGTCATCCCCTTGCACTTCAGGTTGTTCGGCTTTAGGCAGGTGAGAACAAAGAGTGAATATGAGGTGTCGTCATGGCCGAACAGAACACTGGCGCAAAAGCTGAAAGGGATCCGGTCACCGGGCTGCTGACCGGAAACGACGGGCGGGAGCGGTGCTGGTGGCACGGCGGGCTGGACGACTATCAGCTCTATCACGACACGGAATGGGGCTGGCCGGTCGATGAGGACCGGCGCCTTTTCGAGAAGGTCTGCCTGGAAGGCTTCCAGTCGGGCCTGTCCTGGCTGACGATCCTTCGCAAGCGCGATGCCTTTCGCGCGGCGTTCGCCAATTTCGAGTTCGAAGAGGTCGCCCGGTTCGCGTACGCGGATGTCGAGCGCTGCCTGAACGACAGCGGCATTGTCCGACACCGGGGCAAGATCGAATCGACCATCAACAACGCCAGGCGGGCGCTGGAGCTGAAGGCCGAGTTCGGCACGCTCGCGGCCTATTTCTGGTCGTACGAGCCGGAACCGCAGAACCGGCCGCAAAGGCTTGATTTCGCGACCGCCCGAACACTCGGCAAGACGGCGGAAAGCACGGCCCTGTCAAAGGATCTCAAGAAGCGCGGCTGGAGCTTCGTCGGCCCGACCACGGTCTACGCCTTCATGCAGTCGATGGGCATGGTCAACGACCATCTTGAAGGCTGCTGCTGCCGGGAGAATGTCGAAAAGGCGCGGCAAGCCTTTGTCAGGCCGGTAAAGGGCTGAACGCGAGCCTTGCGGCACGGCGCGATTCCCTTCCCCGTGCGGGGAAAGGGTTGGGGAAACAGCGAAGCCGCGTTCTGCAGAGGTGCTGCAATACCCCCACCCCCGACCCCTCCCCTCAAGGGGGAGGGGAGCTACGCCGCAGGCGCTGGAGGTAAAGTCGGAAACCGCGATTTCGGGAGCGGCGATTTGCAAGCACCACCATCCCGGCCGAGGAATCGTTGCGAATTGAGCACCAGCCCTGCGCTACGGCACCGCGCGATCCCCTTCCCCCTTGTGGGGAAGGGTTAGGGATGGGGGTACACGGCGAAGCCGTTCCTTTACCCGCCGACTTTTTCCTTCAACGGCGTGAACAGGCGGTTTTCCTTCGTGAACACATAGTCCAGCGTCTCGACCGTCACCGTCTCCGCGCCTTCGCCGATCAGAAGCTCGGCACAATCGGCAACGGCGTCCTTCGGGCAGAGCACGCTGACATGGTGTGCGTCGTTGATGTCGGAGAAGCGCTGAATGGCTCCGATCTGGCTGACGGCCCGCAGCGCCTGGGTGCGGTCGTGGACGACGGCCTTGACGAGCTTGACGCCCCGGGCCGTTTCTTCCGCGGCCACCCGGTCGAGGATCGACCGTGCGGCGGCGAGCGCGGTTGCCGACCAGTCGGCGCTCAGCGAGGCGACGAGATTGGCCTGGCTCTTCAGCATCACCCCGTCGGAAAGGATCTTGAGATTGTTGGCGTGCAGCGTCGAGCCGGTCGTGGTGATGTCGACGATCAGTTCCGCGGATCCGGCCGCCGGCGCCCCCTCCGTTGCCCCCGCGCTCTCCACGATCCGGTAATCGGCAATGCCGTAGCGCGCAAAGAACGAGCGGGTAAGGTTCACGTATTTGGTGGCGACGCGCAGGCGGCGGCCGTGACGGTTGCGGAAATCGGAGGCGACGTCGGAAAGATCCGCCATGGTTTCCACATCGATCCACGCCTTCGGCACGGCAACGACCACATCCGCCGAGCCGAAGCCGAGCGGGGTGACGATATGCACGGTGTTCTGCGGATCGGTGATGTTCTCATGCACCAGATCGAGCCCGGTGATGCCGAAATGGACCGAGCCGTCGGCAAGCGAGCGGGCGATTTCCGAGGCAGACAGGAAGGCGATCTCCACGTTGTCGAGCCCCTTGATGGCGCCGCGATAATTGCGCGCGCCGCCCGGCTGCTCGACCTTCAGGCCCGCGCGGCCGAAGAAGTCGTGGGTGTTTTCCTGCAGGCGCCCCTTGGACGGGATGGCGATGATCAGCTTGCTCATGGCTTATCCCTTCACGCTCGCGGCAATCCGGTCGAGCCACATGGAAAACCCGATGGCCGGAACGTCGCGCTCGGCTCCCAGAAGCGTCACCAGCTTGTCGTAGCGGCCACCGCCGACAAGCGGCCCCTCCACGGCGCCCGCAGCGGCGTGAATTTCGAAGACGAAGCCGGAGTAATAGTCGAGACGGCGGCCGAATTCTGCGGCAAAGGTCAGCCGGTCCGGATCGATGCCCTTGGCCTGCAAGGCGGCCAGGCGCTGCTCGAAGGCGGCCAGCGGCGCATCGAGGGCAAGGCCGGATTTCCTGGCGAACTCGCGCAGCGCACTGCCGGCCTTGGAACCGTCCGCTTTCAGGGACAGATACGCCGTCAGCGTTTCCGCGGCCTTGTCATGGCCGCGCGCACCGGTTGCCAGCGCCGCCTGCTCCAGGAACCGGTCGGCGATTTCGCTCGGCGTCCGCCCGCCCACGGCGGAAATGCCGGCGATCGAGAGAAGGTCTTCGACGACCGCGTGGGCCGCTGCCGGATCCGCGCCCTCGAGCGCCGACAGGAAGCCGAGCCGGACGTCGCGGCTCTCGTCGTCCGACGCTGCGCCGCCGGCCATGCGCCCGATTGCGGCGGACAGCTTGTCGGTTTCGCCAAACAGGTCCCGCAGGCGGCGGCGCCAGACGGCAGGCAGGTCGAGGTCATCCAGAACCGCGGCGAACAGGGTTTCGTCACCGATCCGGATCGAACTGTTTTTCAGGCCGAAGGTTTCGAGCGCCTTGACGGAGAGGGCAAGCAGATCCGCATCGGCTTCCGCGATGTCGCTCCGTCCCAGGCTTTCCGCGCCAAGCTGCGCAATCTCGCCCAGGCCATCGGCGCGCTGGCGGAAGACCGGGCCGCTGTAGCAATAGGCAGCCGGCAGCCTGGCGTTTTTCCGTGCCAGGTGATGACGGCAGACCGGAATGGTAAAGTCGGGCCGCAGGCACAGGTCGACGCCGTCCGTGCCGTTGGTCAGGAACAGGCGCCGGCGGATATCCTCGCCTGTCAGGTCCAGAAAGACGTCGGCCGGCTGCAGGATCGGAGGGCTGACCGGGCTGTGTCCGGCCGCCTTGAACATCTCCAGAACCGCATCGATCTTGGCCGGGTCCAGTCCGATGGTGTCAGCCGCCGCTTTCATCAAATCAACCCTCGCTCGCCCGTCTGCGGTCCTCGGCCTGGCCGTCCAGGATGCCGCGGATCGTCTCGATCAGGTCGGTTTCCTTCACGGTGACCTGCGCCGGGCGGCTTTCGCGCCACGTGATGTTGTCGGTGATTTCCTCCGACAGGCGTTTGCCCTCGATCAGGTCCTTGACCTGGATCTCGCCGGCCTGGCGCTCGTCGGAGCCCTGGATTATGGCGACCGGACAGCCGCGCCGGTCGGCATATTTCAGCTGGTTGCCGAACTTCTTCCAGTTGCCCTGGTACATTTCCGCGCGGATCCCGGCATTGCGCAGATCCTGAACCATTTTCTGATAGCGGCCAAGCGCCGCCACATCGCCGTCCATCACGGTGACGAGCACCGGCGCCACCACCTCGGACGCGCTCAGCTTGCCGAGGTTTTTCAGGGCGGTCATCAGCCGGGAAACGCCGATGGAAAAGCCGGTCGCCGGAACGTCGCGACCGGTGAAGCGCTTGACGAGCCCGTCATACCGCCCGCCGCCGCCGACCGAGCCGAACTGGACCACTTCGCCCTTTTCGTTGGTAACGTCGAACAGGAGCTCGGCTTCGTAGACGGGGCCGGTGTAATACTCCAGACCACGGACGACGGAGGGGTCAAATCTAATGCGCTTTGAACCATATCCGGACAAAGACGTAACTTTGAACAGAACGTTTAGTTCGTTCAGTGCCGCGCGCCCGCTGGCGGTATCTCCGACAATTGCTTCGAGGCCGGATATCGTAGCTAGATTTGAGTAGTACAAACCCGGTGATGATTCCTGCTCATCGCCTTCTACATACCCTTCAACGTCAGCAGGCTTCTGGAAATGCTCGATCCCTGAATCTGTGCCATAGCCGGAAGCGAATACGTATCCTTTGATAACATCTATTTGGGTGCTGGAGAGATTGGCACCGGAGGTGAAATCGCCGCTTTCGTCCTTCCGCCCTTCGCCCAACAACTTAGCGATTTCGTCCCAGTCAAACTTATCAAGCTTGTCGAGTGCGCGAAGCACCGTGAGGCGGGTTTGGCTATTTTCATCGCCGCCAAGACCGACAGCTTCCATCAGCCCGTCCAGAACCTTGCGGTTGTTGACGCGGATGACGTAGTCGCCGCGCGGGATGCCGAGGGCCTCCATCGTATCCGCCATCATCATGCACATTTCCGCGTCCGCCTGAACGCCCGGCGCACCGACCGTGTCGGCGTCGAACTGCATGAACTGGCGGTACCGGCCCGGGCCCGGCTTCTCGTTGCGGAACACCCAGCCCGCACGGTAGGTGCGGTAGGGCATCTGGATTTCATTGATGTTTTCAGAAACATGACGCGCAAGCGGCGCCGTCAGGTCGTAGCGCAGGCTCATCCACTGCTCGTCGTCGTCCTGCACGGAAAAGACGCCGGCATTCGGCCGGTCGGTGTCCGGCAGGAACTTGCCCAGGCAATCGGTATATTCGAAGGCGGGCGTCTCGACGGGGTCGAAACCGTAGCGCTCGAAAACCGTGCGGATATTGGCCAGCATCTCGTCGGTCGCACGGATGTCTTCGGCAGAGCGGTCAACGAAGCCGCGCGGCAGGCGGGCTTTCAGTTTATTCGGTTTTTGGGCCATGAGGTCTTAATGGGTCCTGGCAGGTTCCGTACCCGTTGCGGCGAAAAACGGTCCGGCAACCGGGCGTTATGCATGTTGCGGTTTTCCTAGACGAAACAGGGCCCGAGAGCAAGGCGGCCGATGCCCGGAAGGGCGCGTGCGACCGGCGCGCGCGCTGCGGCGGAAGGGGAAAGTCCGCCCCGTGCCTTGTTTGTATCACAGTTGCGGCTAAAAGGTCTGCGATGGATACTGCATACCGCCAGCCGCAGGAAACAATGCGCGCCATCGCAGGCGGGCCGTCATGCGTGTCTTTTCTTGTAATTAATCTCTGGCAGGCTATGTTCCGCGCGCAATTACGGTAGAGGACGCCGGCCGGCGGACAAGGATCGAGAATGGACAGTGCGGCGCGCATCGCAGAGGACAAGGCCTTGAACGGCGGGTCGGAGAGCCGGCATGTCCGGCCGGCAGAACCTGCTGAACTCAGCGTTATCCTGCCCAGCTTCAACGAAGCCGCCAACATTCCGATCCTGGTCGGTCTGCTCGACACGGCCCTTGAGGGCATTGCGTGGGAAGCCATCGTCGTCGACGACAATTCGCCTGATGGCACGGCGGGCGTCGCACGCGCCATTGCGCAGACGGATGCCCGCATCCGGGTGATCCGCCGCATCGGCCGGCGCGGGCTGTCCGGCGCCTGCATCGAAGGCATCCTTGCCTCCTCGGCGCCCTATGTCGCCGTCATGGATGCCGACCTGCAGCATGACGAGACGATGCTGCCGAAAATGCTGGCGGAACTGAAGACAGGGGACACCGACCTCGTGGTTGCCAGCCGCAAGATCGACGGCGGCACCGCGGGCGAGGGGCTCTCGTCGATCCGCGCCTGGGGCTCCAACATTGCCAACTCGCTGGCCCAGAAGCTCCTGAACATAACCTTGACGGACCCGATGAGCGGGTTCTTCATGATCCGCCGGGAAAAGGCCGAAGCGCTGGCGCCGAAACTGTCGCCGCAGGGGTTCAAGATCCTGCTGGATCTCGTCTCCAGCGCTGCGGGAAGCCTGAAGATCACGGAGCTTCCGTTCACCTTCCGCGAGCGCCAGCACGGCGAAAGCAAGCTGGATACGCTGGTCACGCTGGACTATTTCGGCCTGCTGCTCGCCAAGTATTTCGGCAATGTCGTCTCCGTCCGTTTCCTGATGTTCGGCCTTGTCGGCGCCAGCGGTCTCGTCGTTCATCTGGTGGCCCTCAGGATGCTCCTGCTCGGCGACGTGGAATTCAATCTCGCCCAGACCGGGGCCTCCTTCGTGGCCATGACGTCGAACTTCTTTCTCAACAACCAGCTGACCTACCGCGACCGCCGCCTGCGCGGCATGCAGGCCCTGATCGGCCTCTTCACATTTTATGCCGTCTGCTCGGTCGGCGTGCTGGCCAATGTCGGCGTCGCCAACCTGATCTATACCGACCCGTCCTACTGGTGGTTCGCCGGTACGGCCGGCGCGATCATGGGTGCGGTCTGGAACTATGCGGCCAGCTCGGCTCTCACCTGGCGCAAATCGTAAGAGCGCCCGCCGATGACACTTGAAAAGACAGACGACCTGCCGTTCTTCCTGCGTCCGGCGGGGCTGGTTGTGGTCGTCGGCCTGCTGACGGCCCTGAAGCTCTTTGCATCCGCCAACGCCCATTTCGTCGAGGACGAAGCCTATTACCGCCTCTGGGGTCTTTATCCGGCCCTCAGCTACTACGACCATCCGCCGATGATCGGCTGGTGGATCGCCGCTGGGCAGGCGGCCTTCGGCGATACGGTGTTCGCGGTCCGGGTGCTCGTCATCGTCTCCGGCCTGATCGGCACCGTCGCGCTCTGGCGCACCTCCGCCATCCTGTTCGACCGAAAGGTCGCAGGTTGGGCGGTGCTGTTTCTCAATACCAGCCTTCTCGTCGGCATCGGCGGCATACTGGCGACGCCCGACGCGCCGTCCGTCTTCTTCTGGGGGCTCACCCTGTGGGCGCTGGCCGAGCTCTCCGTTTCGAAAAACCCGAACTGGTGGCTGCTCGTCGGCCTGATGGCGGGCTGCGGCCTCCTGTCCAAATATTCCGTGCTCTTTCTGGGCGCGGGAATCGTGCTGTGGCTCGCCTGGGTGCCGGCAGCCCGCCGCTGGTGGGGTGCCTGGCAGCTCTGGGCGGGCGGCGCCATCGCCATTATGTGCTTCAGCCCCGTGCTTTACTGGAACCACGCCCACGAATGGGCGAGCTTCTACAAGCAGTTCGGAAGAGCCGCGAACGGCGGTTATACGGCGAAATATATCTTCGAGTTTCTGGGCGCCCTCATCGGCCTCGCCAATCCGCTGATCGCAATCCTGGCGGCCCTGGGCGCGGTGAAACTGTTCTGGGGATTGCGGGCACGGGAAATCGCGCCGTCGCTGCTGCTCCTCACCGTGCTGCCGTTTCTCCTCTACCTGCTCTATCACTCGCTGCACGCGCGTGTGCAGGCGAATTGGCCGGCACCGCTCTTTCCGGCCTTTGCGCTGATGGCCGCCGTGTTCGTGGCCGGGCTTGGTCCGGACCGGACGTTCTGGCGGCGCTTCGCGGCTGGGGGCGTCGTTCTTGGCCTTCTGGTCGCCGTGCTGGTTCAGCTTCACGCGGTCCGCCCGTTTACCGGCCAGTTTGCCCGCAAGGATCCGACGTTCCAGCTGCGCGGCTGGCCGGAGATCGGCGGGCGGATCAAGGAAATGGCGGCCCGGGAAAATGCCGCTTTCGTCGTGACGTCCAGCTACGGTCTCAACGGCCAGCTCGACTTTCTCCTCAAGGACACCGCGCCGGTCATCCAGATCAACGAGCGCATCCGCTATGTGATGAAGCCGGAGCCGGTCCCGGACCTCTTCGACCGGCCGGGCCTTTATGTCACCGAAGGACGCCGCGACCGGGCGGACCAACTGAGCAGCAGTTTCCGGACCGTCGAAGAAATCGCCGAACTGGAGCGTCAGGTCAAAGGCATCGGACTGGAAAAACTTGTCGTCTACAAGGTCGAGGGACGGATCGGCCCTGTTCTCGAACCGCTTTCGTACCGGTAAACCGGCCACAGGCTCAAGGCTCTCGCAAGAAGAGACTTGCAAACAAGCAATGAATGCCGCAGGGAAGTAGGACATTTCCACCGTCCGGTCCGCCTGCGGAAGTTCATGAAGCGAATTACTCTTGGAGCATTGGACTACGGCCTCGCGTTCGGGGTCGACCGCGCATTGCGTCAGCTTGCCGAGCACGGACGCCTGAGCGCCGTTGGCGCGATCGTCGCGACTGAGCTGTGGCCACGGGAGTTCCGTCCGCTTCAGGAAACGGCGGAGATGGTCGGCAAGTCCGTCCACTTCGGCGTGACGCTGGCCTTCAGCGGCGACCGGGTGTCTCCGGTCAGCACCCGCATGCAGGAGATCTACGGCGAGCGCATGTTCAGGCGCGAAAAGCTCCAGCGCCGCGCGCTCCTGAGGCTCCTTCCGGACGAACTTCTGCTTGACGAAGCCAAGGCACAGCTTGCCCGCTACAGCGTGCTGATGAAGCGCCAGCCCGATTTCGTTGCCGTGCGCGAAGGGCTGCTGGAGAGAACGGCCCTGGCGCGCCTCGTCTTCAAGGCGATCGAGCATGCCGATTTCGACGTGCCGCCACTGCTGATCTCGCCTGTGTCGCCGGGGTTCAAGGCCTCGCGGCTGGCCCGCCTTGCCAGGCCCTTCGGGCTGCAGATCCTGCAGAAGGCGGCCCCGCTGCCGGAAATCGCCAACCGGGAAGAATTGCACCGGCTCTTGCACAACCATTTCGACGGCATGACCGACCGCAGCTTCGTGGCCGCAATACCAGGCCGCCCCGACGACCGTCTGCGGCGGGACGAACCCCGCAGGAAAATCGCCATCCGCGAGTGCCAGTATGAAGTCCTGGCCAGCGACCGCTTTTTCCGAACGCTGGACAAGAAGGATGTTTTCTTGAGCTGAAACGAAAAAACGGCTCTGTGGGGAACAGAGCCGTTTTTCGTGGAGGCCAGGAAGAGGGGGAGGGGCGCCCCCGCTTCCATGACTTGAGATATAGGGATATTTTGCTTGATTGCACGTGATGGAAATCACAGGATTGCGCTTGATCCTCGTGAATTCATGGTGGCAGCGTACGGCAGGGGGACCAGGTGGCTGAAATCAAAAAGGATTTTCTGAAAAATAGCTTTTCGTTGGAGGGGCTCGACCCCGAACTGGCGGTCGGTTTGTCGCGTCTGGCACGACCGATGAAAATACCGGCGGGTACAATTCTTTTCGAGAACGGCGATCCTGGAAACGGCTGCTATGCGGTGCTTGAAGGGTCGCTGAAGGTGTCCTTGATGTCGATTGACGGCGATGAACAGCTCCTGGCGGTTCTGGGCCCGGGCGACCTTGTCGGCGAACTGGCATTGCTCGACGGCCGCCCGCGCTCCGCGACGGTCATCGCCCTGAAGGAAGCCCAGCTTGCCTTCATCGACAAGGCGGCGTTCCAGCGCTTCGCCGACGAGAAGCCGGCGGTCTACCGCCACATGCTGTCGATCGTCGGCAAGCGCCTACGCCATGCCAACGACGTGCTGGCCGCCCGTTCCTTCCTGCCGCTGCCGGGCCGCGTCGCGCAGACCCTGTTGCAGCTTTCGGAAACCTTCGGCAAGCCGCTCGACAACGGCCGGGTGCTGATCCACTACAAGCTCAGCCAGGCGGACATCGCCAACATGGCCGGCGCGGCCCGTGAGAATGTCAGCCGTGTCCTGAACGACTGGAAACGCTCGGGCACGATCAGCCGGATCTCCGGCTACTATTGCCTGGAGCAGGTCGCGTTCCTGGAACAGGCGTCCACGCTGTAGGCAACATCCCACACTTGTCTTCAGTCTCCATCATCATCCCGGCCAGGCGCAGCGCGAGCCGGGATCGGGGAACCGAGTGGTATCGGTTCGAAGAACGAAGGCCTGCGGCTCTGCGATCCCGGATCTCCGCTGCGCTCCGTCCGGGAGGACGCCCGAAGCGGTGGCGCGGAAGGCGTCATGGCCCGAAGCCTGCCTGATCAAGTCGGAAATGACCGCGGGAAGGTTCTTCAGTATTCTTTCTGCAGCTCCGCCATCTGCGTGCCCACCAGGATCGATGCCAGCGTTTCGGTATTGAGGCTGTCCAGGAAAGCCTCGGATGCTCTTGCCATGGCGCCTTTCAGCGCGCAGCGGGGCAGGAAGGCGCAGGTGGTCGGTTGCGGCCTGAGGCACGCGACGACGCCGAGGTCAGGCTCCATCAGGCGCACGACGTCGCCGAGCCTGATCGCTTCCGGCGCTGTTGCCAGCCGGATGCCGCCGCCGCGCCCGCGTGTCGTTTCCAGATAGCCGCCTCTTGCCAGTTGCGCGACGATCTTCATGACATGCGATTGAGCCAGTCCCAGCTGCGTGGTCAGCTTGGCAACCGTTTGAGCCTCGTCGGACTGGCCGGTCGCCATTAGAATTCTCAAGGCAAAATCGCTGGCCTGACTGAGGCGCATGGCTGACATCCATTAAACATTCATCTTAGATGTTGATTTTAGCGCGACGATGTGAGATTTAAAAGATGCATATTAGATGAATGTTATGGAGACGGTGATGGAAGCCCGCAATTCCGTTCCAGGGCAAGCTCTCCCGGGGAGCGTCGGCGCAGACGGGGAAGACCGGCTGCGGCGCTATGAAAGCGTGAGCGAGCAATCGATCCATGTGATGGTGCACACGTTCTACGGCTGCATCCGAGAGCATCCGCGGCTCGGCGAGATCTTCTCCCGCCGCCTGGACGGCAGGTGGGACGAGCACCTGCCGAAGATGGAGGCTTTCTGGCAATCCGTTCTCCTGAAGAACGGCGCCTACAGTGGCAAGCCCGTGCCGGCGCATGTCAAGCAGACGGAACTGGTGAGCTCCGATTACGGTGAGTGGCTGAGCGTGTTCCGTCCGGTCGTCCGGGAGCTTTACGTTCCCGAGCTCGCCGACGAGATCATCGCGGTGGCCGAGCGCATCGCGCAGAGCCTCTGGCTCGCCACGTTCGGAGTTGCCGGGGCGACCCCGCCGGAGAATCTTTCCACCGAACATCGCGAAGGGCACGCATCATGCTGACGGCTGTCGTTCTTGTGGCGGAGGCCCTCGTGGTGGTCTGGTTCGCCGGGTTCTCGATCATGGTGACATCCATGTATCTGGACTCCCGCAAGTTGCCCCTGCCGAAGCTCGATGTGGCGGGCCGCACGCTGCTGGGAAGCGCAAAACTCGCCTTTGTCACCGGCATGGCGGCCCTTGCGGTTCTGACCGTGCTTGAAATCCCGTCCATCGGATAGGAAGGATCTTTCCAAATGACCCGCTCGACCTTTCTGCATCGAAGCCTTCCGATCCTGCTGATCTGGGTCGCCGCACCGCTTCCCCTGTGGATCATGGCCATCCTGCTGCTGGTGATGCGTTAAACGGCTATTGTGATCTTCACGCTGGCGGTTAGTCTTTCGCGACTGAAAGATTTGGGGGGCTCAGGCGTGAATGATGACGAGCAGCCAAGCGGCGATCTGACACTGCGAACCATGGCCATGCCGGCCGACACCAATGCCTCCGGAGACATTTTCGGCGGCTGGGTGCTGTCGCAGATGGATCTTGCCGGCGGCATTGCCGCCGGGCAAAGGGCTCAGGGCCGCGTGGTGACGATCGCGGTCGACAAGATGAAGTTCATCCGTCCGGTCCATGTCGGCGACGTCCTGTGCGTCTACGCCGACATTGTCCGCGTCGGCACGTCCTCGATGGAAATCAAGCTGGCAGCCTGGGCTCTGCGGCACCGCTATGGCCACCGGGAAAAGGTGACCGAAGCGATCTTCACCATGGTGGCCGTCGACGACAGCGGCAAGCCGCGCCCGGTTCCGAGGGTCGTTTAGCGGCGCCTGGGACGAAGCACGGAATGCCTATCCCTCGCTGCTTGACCAGCCTCACGCCAGGGAGGGGCGAAGGCCGCCAACTGAAAGCTCACTTCGGTCACGGCCGGTAGCGGTTGAGGATATCGGCAAAAAGATCCTCGTCGACCGCGCAGGTGCAGCCGTTTGCCCAGAGCTGAAGCAACCCCCGCAGACGTTCAAGACGCGCCTGACCATCGAGCGGCGCCTTGTGCCGGGGCACGCCGCCGATCAGGCGCAGGGAATTGATCTCGCGCCAGGACGCAGTCTTCGGCCGCCTGCTCCCAGGGACCGGAGCCGATGTCCGCATTTCCGGCGAGCTGATTATCGATCAGGTCTGCCGCACGTCCGGCAAAAGGCTGTTGAGACAAAAAATCCTCCATCGGTTGCCCGAGGAGGACTGGCGCATGAGAACAACCGCTTAGTTGCCGATCAGCCTCTCTTGAGGTTCTGTCCAGCCGCATCCCGTTGCGGAAACCACCTTGCCCGGTCAGGCAGGTTGGCGAGGGCGCCAGCCCTTCTCTTGATGATTGCGCGCTTATGCCATGACATCAGGCACTTGGCAAGCGGCTGCGTGCATGGCACAGGTTTTTGCTGGAAAAGTGGCAAGCTGTTGAGCGAATGCCGGTTTCCGCGCAGGGGCGGGGAAAAGCCGGTGTTGGACAGATTTGATTTCCACTGCAGCCGCCCGCTCATCCCGGTCGGCATCCTGCTTCTTCTGGCCGCCGTCCAGCCCGCGCATGAAGGACAGGGCAGTCTCTCTGAAGGGCTATGAAGATCCTTGCTGACGGTCGTAGTCGATCCGGCCATCCACAAGGTGGATGCGCCGTTCCATCCTCCCGGCCAGTTCCAGGTCATGGGTGACCGCCACCACGGTGGTCTTCTGCGTATCGACGATTTTCTGCAGGCTCTCGAACACCTGCTCGGTGGAGGCTGAATCAAGGCTGCCGGTGGGCTCGTCCGCCAGGATAAGATCCGGAGAATTGGCGAGCGCCCTGGCGACCGCGACACGCTGGCGCTGTCCCCCGGAAAGCTGGTCGGGCCGGCGGTGCAGAAAGTCCCCGAGACCCAGACTGGCGAGAAGGTCAGTGGCATGGTCCTTCTGCCGCGCCGGGCCCAGCTTGCCGAGCTTCTGCATCGGGATCATCACGTTCTCAAGCGCGGAGAACTCCGGCAGCAGGAAGTGGAACTGAAACACGAAACCGAGTTTTTCCAGGCGCATGCGGGCAAGTTCACTCGCGCTCATGTCCCCCGTGTCCTGTCCCGCGATGAGCACATGTCCTTCCGTCGGCCGGTCAAGCAGGCCCAGCAGATAGAGGAGCGAGGATTTGCCCGATCCGGAGGGGCCGGTAATCGCCACGAATTCGGCCGCACCGATCCTGAAATCGACGTCCTTCACCAGGGTCACGGGAACGACGGCCGGCAGGATGCGCGTGAGCGATCTTGCTTCCAGCAGCGGGGCAGGGCTGCCCGTATCTGCGGCCGCGCTCATGCCGCACCTCTGATGATGTCGACCGGATTGAGCCGGGCCGCCTTGCGGGCGGGAATGTAGCCGGCGATGCCCGCCGAAAACAGGGCCAGCACGCTGGAAACGGCATAGTGCAACGTGGAAAAGTAGATCGGCAGGCGGGTCATTTCCACGTCCTGGGTGAATTCGAACTTGATCGTGGCGAGGTAGCTCGACAGCCCGAAGCCGAGGGCGCATCCGGCAATGGCGCCGAGCACGCCGATGACGAGGCCCTCCAGGACGAAGATCTGCTGAATGTCTCCTTCCGGAAATCCCAGCGACTTGAGGATGGCGATATCCCGCGCCTTCTCGTGCACGATGGTCGAGACGATGTTGAAGATGCCGAACCCGGCCACCACCAGAATGGCGCCGACCACGGTGTACATGATGACGTTGCGCACGAAGAAGGCTTCCATCAGGCCTTCATTGGCTTCCTCCCATGAGATCGCCTTGTAGCCCAGTTGGCGCTCGGCACGGGCGGCAACGTCGTTCGCCTGCCTGATGTCGGTCAGGCGGATGGCGATGCTGTTGATGATGTCCGGCTTTTCCAGCAAGATCTGAACCGCCTTGAGCGGTGCATAGGCCAGTCCCTCGTCCTTCGTGGTAATGCCGGAATGGAACAACCCGACGATCCTGAACCGCTTGGCCAGCCCGTTTGCCGATGTGAGTGTAACCGTGTCGCCGACGCCCGCCCCCAGACGTTCGGCGGCCTGGTCCCCGATGACGAGCCCGTTTGCCGTGGTATCCAGATCGTCAAACGAGCCTTCACGCATGTCTTCCCTGATTTTCGAAACGCTGAGTTCGCGGCGGGGGACGACGCCGACAAGGTTCATGCCGATGTCCTGGCCGCTGTAGCGCAGCACCGCCTGGCCGCTCAGCCTTTGCGCCATGTTGCCGTCCACCCAGTCCCGCAGCGACGCCAGGGCCTCGGTCGGGTTGCGGATGCCGCGCAGGTCTTCCCGCGGCCTCAGGCCGTGAAAGGCGACCGCGTTGTAGACGACGCTCGCGGGCTGTTCGGCCGGGGCGCGCTGTTCATCCAGAATTTCGACATGGGGGATGGCATCGATCAGGGTTGCCGTGAAGTCCCGCTGCGAGCCTTCCATCAGGCTGGCCATGGCGATCGAGAAACCGACGCCAAGCGCAACCCCGAATATGGAGACCACCGTCTGGCGCATGCGGCTTCGGATGTGAGTCGTCGCAATCCGCAGGAGCAGCATCACCGCGGCTCCCCGGTTCTGGGACGAACCTTCTGCCCTTCGGTGAGCTCCGCGTTGAACGGCATGACGATGCGTGCATCAGGGGCCAGCCCCTCGAGGATCTCTATGGCGCGCGTGCCGCGGATACCGGTCTCGACCGTTGCCAGTGCAATCCGGCCTTCCGCGCCGACCACCTGCACGGTCGAGCCGTCGAAAGCAGCCGCCGACACCAGGAGCGCATCGTCCTTCTCGCGGGTGATGATGTTGATCTCGGCGGTCATGCCGATCCGCAGCGGCGTCTCTTCGGGCAGGTCGAGATAGACGCGGTAGTTCTTCAGAACCGGATCGCCCTTGGGCGTGATCCGTGAGACGGTCGCCCGCAGATCCTTGTCCGGGAAGGCGTCCGCACGGATAAGCGCCATATGCCCCTCGCTCACCTTGGGAATGTCTTCCTCGTTCACTTCCGCAACCAGCTGGAGGGGCCGGGGCTGCCCGATCCAGAAGAGAATGTCCCCCGGTTCCGCCACTTCGCCGACAGAACCGTCCTCGCGCAATACGACGCCATCCATCGGGGCGGTGATCTGGTAGTCGCTCAGCCGTTCCTTCTGCGCGGCGATCAAGGCGTTCACCCGGGCCAGTTCGCTTTGCGCCCTGTCGTAAACCTGTTGGCTGCCCACCCGCCGCTCCAGAAGCTGCAGGGCCCGCTCGCTTTCCGATTGCGCAAGAACCTGCCGGGCCTCCAGTTCGGCCAGCGTCGCGCGCGCATCGCCGCTGTCGAGCACCGCCAGCACGTCTCCCTGGCTCACCCGTTTGCCCTCGCAGCCGCACAGCGAAATGATGCGCTCGCGGATGATGCTGGTCACCTTGGCCCATCTCACCGGTTCCACGACGGCTGTCGCGTAGACGACGTCGGCGGCGCGGCCCGTGTAAGGAGTGGTGACATAAACCTCCGCCGGTCGGCTGGACCACCAGTAGGCACCGGTAGCCGCGAAGCCCAGGACGAGGAGTAGAAGCAAAAAACGCATGTCGCACCTTCGCAGATCTGCAGTCTAGCCGGATTGAAAGACTTTCGTCACGGATGCCGCCACCCGTGGCTCGGACCGGAATCTCGGCAGACCCTAACCCTGCAGTGCTGCGCTGCCATGCGCTGGATCAAATGATCCGGCGTCAACAGCATGAGTGCTAGTAGTGGGGCGGCTTGTCGATCCGGTGACCGGGATGGGAGCTTTCCATCATTTCCTCGACCTGTTCGGTCATGTTGGACAGAAGCCGTGTCATCCGCTCGATCTGTCTGCCCTGCTGGATAACGACGCCGTTAAGGTCATCGATCGTATTTAGGGCGTGGGCAAGGTCGATCTCAAGCTTTTCCAGCCGGGCTTCTTGATCATCGGCCATGAACGGTCTCCTGACGAAAAGGCAAAGGCACGAAACTTCCGGCGACCTTATAGAGTTATCTTCCCGAAAGGACAAATTCATCCATCGTCAACAGACGATGGGTTTAAATGCTCCGTAAAACGACCTATATCCGAACCGGATATCCCGGCAGGGGCCGGGGCGCAACGATTGATGGTGAGTAGCATATGTCTGCACTGTTCGAATTCCTGGTCACGCAGCGGTGGCCCGCCAAGCATCCGGAACGGATCCAGCTCTATTCCCTGCCGACCCCGAACGGGATCAAGATTTCGGCGATGCTTGAGGAAACCGGGCTGCCCTACGAACCTCATGTGGTGAATTTCGGATCCAACGATCAGATGAGCCCGGAGTTTCTGTCGCTGAACCCGAACAACAAGATCCCGGCCATCATCGATCCGCACGGCCCGGACGGCAGGCCCCTCCAGCTTTGGGAATCGGGCGCCATATTGCACTATCTTGCTGAGAAATCCGGCAAGTTTCTGCCACAGGAACCGGCGGCGAAATACGAGACCATACAGTGGCTGATGTGGCAGATGGGCGGCTTCGGCCCCATGACGGGCCAGCTCGGTTTCTTTCACAAGTTCGCCGGGCGCGAATATGAGGATCGGCGCCCCTTCGAGCGCTACCGGGACGAGGTCAAGCGGCTGCTCGCGGTCCTGGATAAACGCCTGGAAGGGCGGGACTTCATCATGGGCGGCGAATACACCATCGCCGATATCGCGACCTGGCCCTGGGCCCGCACGATCGACGGCTTCTACGAAGCAGGCGAGGCCGTGGGGTTCGCCAACTTCGAGAACGTGGTGCGCTGGCTTGAGGAGTGCAAAGCCCGGCCGGCAAGCCAGAACGCGGTCAATATCCCGAAGCGCAACTGATTTGCTTCTGGACGGGCACTTTCCGACCGGCCGCGGGAAGATCTCGCCCTGAGGTCCCAAACCGAAAGGCGCCTTGGAAGCCCGTCCCGCGTGTCGCACAGCGGCACAAGCTGACAATGATGGGCGGCCTTGAACGCAAAAAGGGCGGCCCGAAAGCCGCCCTTTCCGTAAAGTTTCTGGGCTTTGGGCTTCTTTGAAGGCCAGTCGTCCCCGTGCCGCACAGCGGCACAAGCTGACAATGATGGGCGACCTTGAACGCAAAAAGGGCGGCCCGAAAGCCGCCCTTTCCGTAAAGCTTCTGAGCTTTGGGCTTCTTAGAAGCCCATGTCGCCCATACCGCCCATGCCGCCGCCGCCCGGCATTGCCGGAGCATCTTTCTTCGGCAGCTCGGCAACCATGGCTTCGGTGGTGATCAGGAGACCCGCGACGGAAGCTGCGTCCTGCAGAGCAGTACGAACAACTTTGGTCGGGTCGATGATCCCGGCTTCGATCATGTTGACGAATTCTTCGGTCTGAGCGTTGAAGCCGAAGGTCGGATCGTCGTTTTCCTGGATCTTGCCAACCACGATGGAGCCTTCGACACCAGCGTTTTCGGCGATCTGGCGGATTGGAGATTCCAGAGCGCGCAGAACGATCTTGATGCCGGCAGCGATGTCCGGGTTGTCGTTCGTCAGAGCCTCGACAGCCTTCTTCGCACGCAGCAGAGCGACGCCGCCGCCCGGGACGATGCCTTCTTCAACGGCAGCGCGGGTTGCGTTCAGCGCATCGTCGACGCGGTCTTTTTTCTCTTTCACTTCGATTTCGGTTGCACCGCCAACGCGGATGACTGCAACACCGCCGGCGAGCTTGGCAAGACGCTCCTGCAGCTTTTCACGGTCGTAATCGGAAGTGGTTTCTTCGATCTGGGCCTTGATCTGGGAAACGCGGCCGTTGATGTCTTCCTTGGCACCGGCACCGTCGACGATGGTCGTGGTTTCCTTGGTGATGGTGACCTTCTCGGCGGTGCCGAGCATGTCGAGCGTCACGTTTTCCAGCTTGATGCCGAGATCTTCGGAGATCACGGTACCGCCGGTCAGGACCGCAATGTCTTCAAGCATTGCCTTGCGGCGATCGCCGAAGCCCGGAGCCTTGACGGCAGCAATCTTCAGGCCGCCGCGCAGCTTGTTGACAACCAGGGTTGCCAGGGCTTCGCCTTCAACATCTTCAGAGATGATGAGCAGCGGACGGGAAGACTGAACCACAGCTTCCAGGATCGGCAGCATGGCCTGCAGGTTGGAGAGCTTCTTCTCGTGCAGCAGGATGTACGGCTTTTCCAGGTCAGCCAGCATCTTGTCGGCGTTGGTGACGAAGTAGGGAGACAGGTAGCCGCGGTCGAACTGCATGCCTTCGACGACTTCAAGCTCGGTCTCGAGGGACTTGGCTTCCTCGACCGTGATGACGCCTTCGTTGCCGACGCGCTGCATGGCTTCGGCAATGTCCTTGCCGACCTGCTCGTCGCCGTTGGCGGAAATGGTGCCGACCTGGGCAACTTCGGCGGAGGTTGTGATCGGCTTGGAAGCGGCGGTCAGGGCCCGGACGGCTTCTGCGGCAGCAAGGTCGACACCGCGCTTCAGATCCATCGGATTCATGCCGGCGGCAACGGCCTTGGCGCCTTCCTTGACGATGGACTGGGCCAGGACGGTTGCAGTGGTGGTGCCGTCACCGGCGACGTCGTTGGTCTTAGAGGCCACTTCGCGCACCATCTGGGCGCCCATGTTCTCGAACTTGTCTTCCAGTTCGATTTCCTTGGCAACGGAGACACCGTCCTTGGTGATGCGCGGAGCGCCGAATGCCTTGTCGAGAACGACGTTACGGCCTTTCGGGCCGAGGGTCACCCTGACTGCGTTGGCAAGCGTGTCAACGCCGCGCAGCATGCGCTCACGGGCGTCCGTTCCGAATTTTACTTCTTTGGCAGACATGTAATCGTCTCACTTGTTCTGGAATGGAGTTGAAATCAGAAGCGGTTCGCGGATGGTTACGCGATCACGCCCATGATGTCGGATTCCTTCATGATCAGGAGGTCTTCACCGTTGATCTTGACTTCGGTGCCGGACCACTTGCCGAACAGAACGCGATCGCCTTCCTTGACGTCGATCGGGATCAGATCGCCATTGTCCTTGCGAGCGCCGGTGCCAACGGCAACGACTTCGCCTTCCTGCGGTTTTTCTTTTGCTGTGTCCGGAATGATGATGCCGCCGGCGGTCTTCTCTTCAGAGTCTACGCGGCGGACGACGACACGGTCGTGCAGTGGACGAAATGCCATAAGACTGTTTCCTCTCATGAGCGCGCCCCACACTTTAGGCAGCGCGCGAGACATGAACATTGGGTTTGAACCGCACGGGAGAAGCTGGGTCTCCCGCGGCTATTAGCACTCCCACATGGCGAGTGCTAGCAGCGTCTCCGATTTATGTAGCTGAGAGGGTGTTGTCAATGCTTTGCGAGGAGATTTTCCGCGCCGGCCTCCCCTTGGCGGGGGCTGGCGATGCAGAACGCCTGCCGATGGGCGGACCCTGCCTTTGAATAGTGGCAGGATTTTGGGCAAGGCCGGCTTCGAGCGGACGCGTGTTCCAGCCCGGTCAGTCCGCCGCGGATATTGTGAAGGGCAAAACGAAGCCGGACCGGCCGCCACCGACCGTGTCGGTGAAGTCCGTTTCCAGCCTGTACTCGCCCGCTGGCAATCCGCTGAACCGGAAATTCAGGGAGGCTGCGATTTCGCGTTTCTTCGAACGGCCGTTGCCGGAGAAGACCGCGAAATTGTCCTCTTTGGCCAGAACCTGACCGGAAAGGTTCAAGAGCTTGTAGCTTGCCGTCAGCTCATACGCATATTCAGAGCCGTTCTCCTGAAAGCCGTAGCCGACCGGTTCGGCATAGATGAAAAGCGCCTCGCCATCGGAGAAAGTCGCGTTTTCACGCGGTCTGTACTGTCCGTAGCCGGTACTGGCGCCTTCCGTGAAGGTCGTTTTCGTGAAGGCAAGGTCCGCTGCTTCCCAGGCCTGGTCGTAAGCGTTCAGGGCCTCTGCGAATGCTTCGGAAGGGGCGGTGCTGGTCTCCGTGGTTGCCTGCGCGGACAGAATGCCTGTCAGTGTTGCAGTCGCAATAAGAACAGCGGACGCAATCCGCCGATGTGTAGTTCCAGCCAGCAAAGCCATATTTCCCCGCACGCCCTTAAGTCTTGTCTTTTATTAGCGATTTGGCCGATCGATATAGACTGACTTCCCGCGCAAGACAAGGAAATGTGTGCAATGCAGTAAACGTTAGCCGGAAATGCTAAATTCCAGACCGCATATCTCCCGCGCCCTCTGCTTGGCGTGAGAAATGCGGATCAACCGCTGCGTGCCAGCCACGACTGGCGTTTGCGGTAGATGGTGGACGGACTGATCTCGAGAGCCGCCGCTGCCATGGCGATGTTGCCGTCAAAGGCATCCAGGGCATCCTCGATGATCCGTCGTTCCTGTGCCCAGAGAGGCTCTATCGAGCCGAAGGCGCGGATCGGCGCTGCCGCGCGGGAGCGTTCGCGGGACAGGTCGATAATCGAGTTCGGGCGGCTGCTCTGGTCGCGAATGGCCATCGGCAGCATGTCGAAGGTAACGGCGGCACCATCGTTCATGACGACGATCTGCCGGATGGTGTTTTCAAGCTGCCTGACGTTGCCCGGCCAAGCATAGGAAACGACCCGGGATTCCGCGTCCGCGTCAAACCCCCTGAAGCCGCGCCGCTCCTCGTGGGAGTAGCGCTCCAGGAAAGCCTTGGCGAGCGGCAGAATATCGTCGCGGCGTTCGCGTAGCGGGGGCAGGTGGACCGGCAGGACATGAAGGCGGTAGTAAAGATCCTCGCGGAACCGGCCGGCCGAGATTTCGGCAACCGGATTGCGATTCGTCGCACAGATGATGCGCGCATTCACTTTCCGCGTCTGCGTGTCGCCAAGGCGCTGGAACGTACCTGTCTGGAGGAACCGCAGCAGCTTGCTTTGCAGCAACAGGTCCATTTCGCCGATCTCATCCAGAAACAGCGTTCCGCGATCTGCCTGTTCCGCGGCCCCGGCCCGGTTGTCGGTCGCCCCGGTAAAGGCGCCCCGGACATAGCCGAAGATCTCGCTTTCGATCAGGTCGCGGGGAATGGCGGCACAATTGAGCGTGACGAACCGGTTCGGACGCCGGTCCGACAGGTCGTGCACCGCTTTGGCGCACAGCTCCTTGCCCGTACCGGATCTCGCCGGTGATGAAGACGGGGGCCTGCGAGGGGGCCATTCGCCTGATCTGGTCATGGACATCGCGCATTTGCGCGGAGTGGCCGATCAGGCGGTCAAGGCCGCCGGGCTCGGCAGCATCCGGAATGCTCCTGGGCAGTGCCTCGCGTCTCTCCTGAACGGGACGGATCTCCTGCGGCTTCGGAACCACCGCGGCCGGGGTTGGCCGGCGCTGCTTGAGTTGAAAGGCGATCTTCGTGGCAAGCGCATCCAGGGAAAACGGCTTGGTGAGGAAATCATGCGCACCGGCGCGCATCGCGCTGACGGCCCGCGACACGGACCCCATCGCCGAGACGGCGATGATAACGGCCTTGGGGCATCTGACAGCGTAGGCGACCAGGGCCTCGTCGCCGCCGATGGTTTCCAGGTCAATGATGAGGATGTCGGTTGATTTGTCTGCAAGGTCCTGCAGGCAGGAGGCGGATTCCGTGTACAGGATCGGATCCGTGCAGGACTGAGGCAATTTTGCACAAACCGCGGATGTCCGTGCGGCCTCGGAAGCCGATGCATCCAGTACGCGTACAACTACAGGCAGTTCTTTGCCCTCAATACTCCCCATCGCTGGGCAACTCCCATGGTTTGACCTGGGTCATTCGGAAATCAAAAGATTCGTCAACCTGATAATTCTCCGAACAGGGTAAACAAAGCGTTGTCAGATTGCGCAATTTGCATTTTTGGCTGGCGAGGCGGAATGGAAGGAACCGCCGCGTCATGTGCAGCGCCGGACAGAATTACTGTGAGGCAGCCAGGAAACCGGCCAGAAAGCAGGCCAGGCCAAACGCAAGGGCAAAGGGTAGGGGGATGCGATGCCGCATCGTGTTGCGCACCGGCAGTGCCGGCATGGTCGGGAGAAACCTGACGAAGTGCCTCGGGAGGCCGGGCAGATCAGCCGCGCCGGAAGCGGCCGCAGGCACGATATTCACGCCGCCGGTGGCGTCTGGTGCTTCATCGGGTGCGACGGTGGAGCGAGGCGGGGGAGGAGGCTGCCCGGCTGAAACCGGGTGATCTTCCGTGTGTCCGGCGAGCGGTTCCTCGCAGGACGATCCGGCAGGCGCAGCATGGAAGTCGGGCGCGTAACTGCCCTTGGGAATGGTGATGTGGATCGGGTCCGACGAGCCTGATCCTTCATAGTATTTCGTCAGCCTGCGGCGCAGACGGGCGGCTTCCACCCGAACGATCGGGTCCGTGACAGGGTTGAAATCGTCAGGGCGGCCAAGGGCTCCCACGGCGATGGTGTACCCCTTTATCTTCTCCCGGTCGTTGTCGAGCGTGGCCTTGACCACATAATCCAGAAACGCCCGAAGCTGGGGAACGGAGTGGAACTCCGGGCTCTCCAGCGTTCTGGCGAGCGCGGTGCGGATCTGGTCGTCGGATAATGGGGCGGTATTCGGACGCGTTTCGCGCCTGGATACGCCGTTCTGCTGAACGGACGCACGGAACTCCCTCGTGGCACGCGATGCTGCCTGTGGTGCTGAACGCCGGGACGTTTGTCCGGCAGCAGGCATACCGGCCTCCTCAAGCCACAGTGCCGCAACACTGTATTTCCCTAGCGGAAGTTTAGCGAAGTCCGGTGCGAATGCAAAGGCTAAATGAGGTCCGCGTCACGAGGGCGGACGTTGTCTGTCAAGCCTTTTTGAGACATTCTGGGCGCATCCGGCGTGCTTTGAATTGACGGATTTCCATTACAAATTGAGCATAGTCGGGGACAAGTCACGGATTCCACACCGTAAAGCGGGTTGCGGATTCGGTGGTGGATGCTTCTTAAGGCATGATTAACCAGTAGCTTTTGATTCGACTTGGAACAATCACGCGCATGGGCCGGACAGGGACCATATTTGTAGCAATCTGCATGGCTGTTATCGCACTGTCGTCGGCGACGGTGCTGATCTTTCAGTTTGGCCGTCCCGTCGCGGAGGCGGTCTCCCTGTCGCTTGCGCTCATGTGCACCATGATCCTCGTCCATCTCCTGATCGGCCGTGCCCGCGACCGGGGGGCCGTCAGCGAAGCCGTTGACCGGCTGGAAGAGCGCATGGCGGATCTCGACGAGGATGTCGGCAATCTTGAGGGGCGGCTGACCGGCATGGAGCATACGATGCCCCGTCGCACCCGGGCGGAAATCGATCCTCTGTTCGCCGAAGTGGAAGTGCTGGGGACTCTGGTCAAGCAGATGGCCGAGGCCATGTCCGACCTGGAGGCGAAGGTGGAAGACCAGCAGGCCCTGGCCCCGCCCCCGCAGATGCAGAGCCTGCCGCGCTATCCGCAGGCGCCGCCGACATTCCACAACGATCCGCCCGAACAGCGTGCGCCCCATCCCTTGCGTGATGCTCCCGCCCGTGAGCGGGCCGGGCCTGCGCATCAATTGTACGGTCACTTTCCGCAGCCTTATGAAATGCAGGGTGCGCAACAGGAAGAGCCACCGTCCGGCCGCCATGACATGGCGGACCGGCGTTATGGTGTGCTTGCGCCGCAGGCCGGGGATGCCGCGGCCCATTACGGCGGTCCGCATGAGACCAACGGCCGCGGCTACCACGACGCCTACATGTCGGATGCGAACCCGCCTTCCATCGAACGTGCGGGCATGCAAGCGGAAAAGCCGAAGCCGAACATGGCCATGCGTGAACTGATCGCCTCGGCCCTCAACGCAAACCGTGTCGAATTGCATCTGCAGCCGATCGTGAGCCTGCCGCAGCGCCAGGTGAAATACTACGAAGCCTTCACCCGTCTGCGCGACGCCAACGGCAATTCGGTCGAGGCGGCAAGGTTCCTGCCCGAAGCATTGCTGTCCGGCCAGATTGCCCGCATCGACAACCTGCTCCTGTTCCGGTCGATCCAGGTCATCCGCCGGCTGACGTCGCGCAACCGGAATGCGATTTTGTTCTGCAACATCTCCTCGCTGTCGCTGGGCGATGAAACCTTCTTCCCCGGCTTCCTGGAATTCGTGAAGGCCAACCGGAACTTTGCCGATGTGCTGGTCTTCGAATTCTCCCAGGCCGATGTCGCCGAGATGGGGCCGATGGAACTGGAAAGCCTGAGCGCCCTCTACGACGTCGGCTTCCGCTTCTCCATCGACCAGATCGTCGACATGAAAATGGATTTCAATTCCCTGGCGGGACGCGGCTTCAAATACGGCAAGCTGCATGCGGACTACCTGATCGGCCGCCGGGAGGCCAAGCACGGCCACATCCACCCGTCGGATTTCGGCGATCTTTTGCACCGCTACGGCATGGAGCTGATCACGGACCACGTAGAAACCGAATCCCAGGTCCTGGAATTGCTCGACTACGACGTGAAGCTCGCCCAGGGCAATCTCTTCTCACCCCCACGGCCGGTCAGGGCGGAAGTCCTGCAAGGAGCGCCCGCACCGGGCCCTAGAAAATCAGCGGCGGGCTGATACCCGCCGCACAGGTTCGTCTGGTGGCTTCGAGACCCGGAACGGGGGGCTGTGATCTCGTCCGGCCTGTCAGACCCAGGTTCGACGTGTCGACGCCAACACCGGGCTTACGGTGCTCCCAGGTGCCGGCGACCTGAAATCACGCTATCGGAAGTCTTCCGAATGATCCATCCGTCATCCTTCTGCCCCGCACGGGGAAGCGGGATGCGCGGCTTATGGGCAGATTTCCTGTCGAAGGAAGCCCGACGCACGGAGTGATCGGACCGCTGCAACGACCGTTGGATATTGGACGGAGGAAGCTTTCAGTCCGTCGTCACCCCTGTCCGGGACCGACAGTGACGATCGTCGGTTCCCTGTCCGTAAGCAGCCGTCGGGCAACCCGCCTGACATCCTCCAGCGTGACCGCTTCGATCTCGGCGTTGCGGCGTTCGAAATAGTCGATGCCGAGGTCGGAATTCTGCAAGGCGACGAGCTGTCCGGCGATCTTGCCCGAACTGTCGAAGCGCAAGGGGTAGGAGCCGGTGATATATTGCTTGGCCGCGCGCAGTTCTTCTTCGCTCGGGCCGTCCGTCGCCATACGCTCGAACTGCTCGAGCATCACTTCGACGGTCTCTCCGGCCCGCTCCGCTTTCGTCGCGGCCGATCCGATCAGCAGGGCCGAATGTTCATAGGGGGAGAGGGAGGTGCCGGCACCGTAGGAAAGCCCGCGCTTTTCCCGCACTTCCTCATACATCCACGAAGTGAAGCTGCCGCCGCCCAGAATGTGGTTCATCACGTAGGCGGCCTGATAGTCCGGGTCGTTCCTCTTGAGGCCGGGCAGCCCGACAAGGATGGTTGTCTGCGGAACCGAGAGTTCCCGGTGCACTTCCTCGCCCAGATCCGGCTCGACCTCGGCGACGGGTTTGAGGTCGGACTTTTCGGGAAGGGACGCAAACACCTTGTCAAGGATGGGCTTGAGCGTCTCCGCATCGATCGCGCCGACGACACCGACGGTAAGCGCGCTCTTGGAAATGAGCTTCCCGTGGTGCGCGGAAAGGTCTTCAGGGGTAAGGCCCTCGATCGTCTCGACGGTTCCAAGGGTCGCGTGGGCGTAGGGATGACTGTCGAACATGGCATCGGCAAGAGCCCGGCCCGCGATCGCATCCGGGTCGGTTTGATTGCGCCGCGCCCGCGCGGACAGTTGCGCCTTCATCCGCTCGACGGGGACGGCGTCGAAGCGGGGCTCGTTCACGGCGAGGGTCAGCAGGTCCGCTGCCTCCGGCAAGGTCGAGGTGAGGGTGCGCAGGCTGCCGTAGAACCTGTCCTTGCCGGTTTCGAAGCTGATGCTGATCGCCAGCTCTTCCATCCGGGCCTGGAAATCTTCCGAGGTGAGGTCGCCCGCTCCCTCATCCATCGTTGCCGCGAGCAGGCGCGTCAGTCCCTGCTTTGCCTCGGGATCCTGGACGGAACCGCCTTCAAAGGAAAAGTTCATGGCGACGAGGGGAACGGTGTGGTCCTCGACCAGCCATGCCTCGATGCCCCCGGGGCTGGTGACCCTCTGGATCTCCACCGCCTGCGCGGGCAGGACGAACGTCAGCGATGCGAAAAGGGCGAGCACGAGAACGGGAAATCCTTCCCGCAAGGAAAGTTTTGTAGCCATGGGTCAGGACTTGTCCTTGGAATTGCTGTGGTCGGTCAGGGAAGCTGCCGGGTCCGGGGCGGGCTCTGCGCGCAGTTCGCCGACAACCGGCGGCGAGGCGAGATAGGCGCGCGCGGCGTCCAGGACATCCTGAGGCGTGACGGCCTCGACCTGGGCGGGCCAGCTTTGAACGTCTTCAACCGTCAGCCCGGTCGTGAGCGCACTGCCGAACAGGCGGGCGAGTCCGGTCTGGCTGTCCTGGGCGTAGATCGCGCTGGAAATCAGGCTGTTCTTGGCGCGTTCCACGTCCTCATCGCTGACGCCTTCTTTCAGGATTTTTTGAAGTTCGGCATTGATCAGCTCTTCCATCTCCTCCAGCGTCCGGCCGGGACGGGGTGCGGCGTAGAGCCCGAACTGCCCGTCATCCAGGGCGGTGCCGCGGTAGTAGGCGCCGGCGCTGATGGCGGCTTTCTCGTCAAGAACCAGAGACTTGTGCAAACGGCTCGTCGGCCCTTCGCCCAGGATATAGGACAGCACATCCAGCGCTTCCGGGGTGCTGCCCTCGCCCGTGGACTGGCTGGGGACGATCCAGGTCTGAAACAGGGTCTCCTGTTTCACGCGCGGGTCGGAGACCGCAATACGGCGCTCTCCGGCAAGCGGCGGTTCCGCGGGTCGCACGCGCTCTCCCGGCTCCGCCCTTCTGGCAACCTTGCCGTAGGTTTCTTCGGCGAACTTGCGAACCTCGTCGGCGCTGACATCGCCCGCAATGACCACCACGGCATTGTTGGGCGTGTAGAAGCGGTCATAGAAGGCAATCGCCGACTTGTCGTTCAACGCCTCGATCTCGCTTTGCCAGCCGATAACCGGCGACCCGTAGGGGTGGTTGACGAAGGTGATGGCGTCCATCGCCTCGCGCAGCCGGGAGGAGGGCTCGCTGTCGACCCGCATGCGCCGTTCTTCCAGAACCACGTCCCGCTCCGGAGCGACGATCTCTTCGCTGAGGACCAGGTTTTCCATCCGCTCGGCTTCCATCTCCATCATCAACGGCAGGTGCTCCTTGGCGACCCGCTGGAAATAGGCTGTGTAGTCCGAGCTGGTAAAGGCGTTTTCCTGGCCGCCGCGTTCGGCCACCATTTGCGAAAACTCGCCATTCGGATGTTCGGAGGTGCCCTTGAACATCAGGTGTTCCAGAAAATGGGCGACACCGGACTGGCCTTCCGGCTCGTCGGCCGAGCCCACCTTGTACCAGATCATATGCGTGGCGACCGGCGCCCTGTGGTCGGGAATGACCACGACCCGAAGCCCGTTGTCCAGCGTGAAGCTTTCCAGGTTCGGCGCGATGACCATTTCCTGCGCCGCAACGCTTTCCGCGCGGACCGGGCCCGCTCCGGGCATCGAACCGCTTGCGAGCAGGAACGCAGGCAGCAGCAGGACGCAGGCCGACTGCCGCAAACGGAATTGGAGGGACGATGGGCGATACATTTTTCTGAGCGGGTTCACGTGCAACTCCCGTTTGGGTCAACCTGCAACCGGGCGGTTCGCCTGGATGCGGAACGTTGATCGCTTTCAATGTGATGGAGCATCCTGCCCGCGTTCTTGCGAACATGAAGCCAAATGCTCCGGAAGGTCTCGGCAATTTCCGTCCGTCGTGGGTGACCGGCTGAACCTTGCGTTCCAGGGCCCTGGAATACTGTCCGCCGCAAAGTTACCTGCGGACAAACTCCAACGCGCGAAACCGCGCCGTGGTTCAGTGACGATTGCTGTTCAAGCCTCCCGCGCTTCCGGAACGCGGAAAAGCTGGTCTGAATGCACGAAGACCTCCGGACCTTGTCCTTCCATACAGGAAGGGGTGCCCGAAGGTCTCGTTACAATTTCGTCATGGACGGTTGGGCCACCGGACTGTCAGTTACAGTAAGACGAGTCGCCTTCAAGACACCGCGGATGGAGCGGTGTGGAATCGTAGATGTCGCGATTGGCCGCCTTCTTGTCGTTCTTCACGATCTCGGGCATCGGCGCATCCGGCGAAGGCGTGCTGTAGGTCGTCGGCGGTTCGGTCAGATAGCGGCGATTGGCCAGACCGCTCTCGTCGAGACCGGCCTGTTGCGCCTTCAGCTTCTGCAAGCGCTCCCATTCCGCGCGCTGCTCCTCGCGCGTCAGCAATTCGCCCTGACCAAGCTCCGCATCGCGCTGCTCCTGTTCCAGATTGCGATTCTGGCCGGTCACTCCGGTGATCTTGAACCCGCGCATCTGTTCGGGGTTGAGCGGTTCGCTGTTCATGCTGCCCCGCTTGCCCGAGCTGGCATAGATCTTCTTGAGATCGTTCAGCTCCTGGCTCTCGTCCTGCTTCGGCCAGTCCGCGGAGTTCACCCCGGCGACATTCGTTTCGGGCTCCGGCAGCTTGGACGCCTCGGCAGGCATTGCAAGGGGGCCGCGCGGCTTGTAGTCGATCGGCTTTTCGTTCGGATCAACGGCGCCAAGGCCTTTCATCATCGAGTTCACAATGGCGACATCCGGCGCCTGGCTGGTGCCGTCCGCAGCCTGACAAGCGGCAAGCCCGGCCAGTATGGCCAGCACAGCAGAATTCTTCACCAACGCAATTATGGTCCGCGCCACAGCAGACTCCTCGATTCTCAATGAAAATGCCGGCAGCGTCCCACCAGCAGACCGTTTGTCCCGTGTTAGACCGCTATTTTGCGGCTGAATTAGGACCGTTTCTGAAACTGTCATACAGGAGACCAGCCACGCCCGCAACGATCCACACGTCTGCCAGGTTGAAGACATACCAGGAGAATGTCCCGACGTGGAAATGCACGAAGTCGACAACGGCGCCAAAGGCCATCCGGTCGATGCCGTTGCCGATCGCACCGCCGATCACCAGAGCCAGCGCGAGCGCCACCAGCCTGCTCTGGCAGCGCGCTGACCAGATCCACAAGCCGATCGTGACGGCCCCTGTCAGGACGACCAGAAGCCAGCGACCGAGGTCGCTGTTCTGCTCGAACAATCCATAGGAAATGCCGCGGTTCCAGACAAGGACGAGGTCCAGAACCGGCAACAGCTCGACCGGTCCGTTGACCGCGAGCTTGAAGCCGTAGACGAGCCACAGTTTCGTCACCTGATCCAGGATAACGCCGGCGAGCGCGATCAGGAAGACAAGCGCGCTGTAACGGCCCCAGAAGAGGGGCCGTCCTGCCTGTGTCGATGCGTGTTGATCCGGATCGCTCATTGGGCCGGCCGCTCACGCCGCGGCGTGAGCTGCATCCCATTCGCGCAGCGCTTCCGCGTCGCGCAACGTCACGTCCGGATAATCCGGATCCGAACCGACTTCCG
Source organism: Roseibium salinum (assembly GCF_026240905.1). NCBI lineage: Bacteria > Pseudomonadati > Pseudomonadota > Alphaproteobacteria > Hyphomicrobiales > Stappiaceae > Roseibium > Roseibium salinum. The sequence goes on along the minus strand of NZ_JAPEVI010000003.1, from coordinate 2,480,048 downwards.
GCAGGATCTTCCAGGACCGGGCGCATTTCCGGCCTTCCGCCAGACCCGGAACCACGGCAACGCCCCTGGTGTCGTCCAGCGTGAAGGCGCCTGCCGGTGCGGGCTCGGCGCTGAGCGTCAGCTGGCTGGTGATGGTGATATCGGCCATGTCCTTGTCGGCGAGCGCCGCCATGAGTTCGGGATCGGTGACATGCACCACCGGGTGGGCCTCGAGCGAAGAACCGATCCGCTTTTCACGGCGTTCGACTTCCAGCGCGCCGGTGACGACCCGGCGCACGGTCTTGATCTTCGCCCACTTGGCCGCCAGCGCCTCGTCCCTCCACTCGGCGGGAACGGCAGGGAACTGCTCCAGGTGCACGCAAGCGTCCTCGCCATAGCGGGAGACCCAGGTCTCATCCATGGTGAAGGGCAGCATCGGCGCCATCCAGGTCACAAGGCAGTTGAACAGCTTGTCGATCACGAACAGCCCCGCCTTCCGGCGTGTGGACGACGCCGGATCGCAGTAAAGCGCGTCCTTGCGGATATCGAAATAGAAGGCCGACAGCTCCACGGTCAGGAAGCTGAAGAGCTGATGGAAGATCTTCTTGTAGTCGAACTCCCAATAGGCTTCACGGATCATGCCGTCGAGTTCGCTCAGGCGATGCAGCATCAGCCGCTCCAGCTCCGGCATGTCGGCTAGGGCGACTTCCTCGCCGGTTGCATGGGCGAGAGAGCCCAGCATCCAGCGTAGCGTGTTGCGCAGCTTGCGGTAGCTGTCGACATTGGTCTTGATGATTTCCTGACCCAGGCGCTGGTCCTCCCAGTAGTCCGTCGAAGCGACCCACAGGCGCAGGATATCGGCACCGTACTGCTTGATCACGTCCTGCGGGAACACCTGGTTGCCGAGCGACTTGGACATCTTGCGCCCGTCTTCGGCCATGGTGAAGCCGTGGGTCAGGACCGTGTCGTAAGGCGCATGGCCGCGCGTGCCACAGCTTTCCAGGAGCGAGGAATGGAACCAGCCGCGGTGCTGGTCCGAGCCTTCCAGGTAAAGAACGTGGTCCTCGCCGCCCGCAGTCTTGCGGTTCGGCGCGAGATCCGGGCGTTTTTCCAGCACGAAGGCGTGGGTGGAACCGGAATCGAACCACACATCCAGGATATCCCTGACCATGTCCCAGTCTTCGGGGGCATAGTTGCCGGCCAGGAAACGCTCCTTCGCCCCGTCCGCGAACCAGGCATCCGCGCCTTCGGCCTCGAAGGCGTCGAAGATGCGCGCGTTGACCGTCTCGTCCTTGAGGATCTCGCCGCTGTCCTTGTGCACGAAGACGGTGATCGGCACGCCCCATGCACGTTGGCGGGAGAGCACCCAGTCCGGGCGGTTCTCGATCATCGAGCGCAGACGCTTCTGGCCGCTGCCGGGCACGAAGCGGGTCTCGTCGATGGACGTCAGCGCGCGGCTGCGCAGCGTGTCGCCTTCGCCGGCAAGCGGCTTGTCCATGTAGACGAACCACTGCGGAGTGTTGCGGAAGATCACCGGTTTCTTGGACCGCCAGGAATGCGGGTAGGAATGGCTCAGACGGCCGAGGCCGATCAGGTTGCCGCTTTCCTTCAGCTTCTCGATGACCGCCTTGTTTGCCTTGCCCTTTTCCCCCTTGTGGGTGATGACTTCGCAGCCTTCGAAGCCCGGCGCGTCTTTGGTGTAGAAACCGTCGTCGGCGACCGTGAAGGGGATCGCCGTGTCGATGCCGCGCGCATCCAGCTCGGCGCGCCGTTCCATCCAGATTTCAAAGTCGTCCGTACCGTGGCCCGGAGCCGTGTGCACGAAGCCGGTGCCAGCGTCATCGGTGACGTGGTCGCCGTCGAGCAGGGGAACGTCGAATGTGTAACCGCCGAGGTCGAGCTCGGCCAGCGGATGCGCGCAGGTCACCGTCGCCAGTTCGTCCGCCGTGACGGCGCGAACCTGCCTGAAATCGGTGATGCGGGCGTTCTTGAAGACGTCTGCCGCCAGTTCGTCGGCCAGGATCAGCTTGTCGCCCTTCTGCACCCAGTTGTCGTCCGCAAGACCGTCCTGGGTGACTTCGAAGAGGCTGTAGGCGATGCGGTGCGAATAGCTGATCGCCCGATTGCCCGGGATGGTCCATGGCGTGGTGGTCCAGATCACCACCGCTGCTTCCAGAAGCTCCTCGACGGCCGCCTCGTCGCGGCCCCCGGCGCTGATGACCGGGAACTTCACCCAGATCTGGTCCGACTGATAGTCCTGGTATTCGATTTCGGCTTCCGCGAGGGCGGTCTTTTCGACGACCGACCACATGACCGGCTTGGAACCGCGGTAAAGCTGGCCGGACATGGCGAACTTCATCAGTTCGCCGGCGATCACCGCTTCGCTTTCAAAGCGCATGGTCAGGTAAGGATTGTCCCAGTCGCCCTCGATGCCGAGCCGCTTGAACTCCTCGCGCTGCACGTCGATCCAGTGCTCGGCGAATTCACGGCACTCCTTGCGGAATTCGTTGATCGGCACCTCGTCCTTGTTCTTGCCCTTTGCCCGGTACTGCTCCTCGATCTTCCATTCGATCGGCAGGCCGTGACAGTCCCAGCCCGGAACGTAGTTGCTCTCGAAACCCATCATCTGCATGGAGCGGGTGACGATGTCCTTCAGGGTCTTGTTGAGGGCATGACCGATATGGATGTTGCCGTTGGCATAGGGAGGGCCGTCATGCAGGATGAATTTCCTGCGGTCCTTGCCCTGGTTCCGAAGCTTTTTGTAAACGCCCAGAGTCTCCCAGCGTTGCAGGATCTCCGGCTCCTTCTTGGGAAGGCCCGCGCGCATGGGAAAGTCGGTCTGGGGCAGGTTGAGCGTTTTTGAGTAGTCGCGTTTGTCTGTCTCGGTCATCGTCAAATCGATCCGGTCGTGCGGGCGTTGCGTCCGCGTGTCTGATGCAGGAAAATCGCCGGCCCCTCGTAAGGCGGCTGCGTTAAACAGGAGGATCCCGGTCCCTGGCGCCGCGCTGGCCGCGTCAGCCGAAGGCCGGGCAAGTAATTCGCGAAATTGGGGTCGTCGCTGACCCGATGACTATGAGAACCGTTTTCTGCATGGCATGGGACATAGCAGCACTTTGCCCGTGAATAAAGATGTTCTCTCGATGCGCGGAGTTGTTTGTTTGTATTCGTCGGTCGCAATGTGCGCACGGGTAACCGAATATAGATGACTTGCGGGCATGGATGGGCCGATTGGTCAATCCGGCAGAAACAGGACAACCGCAGCCGATGGGTTCACAGACGAAAATCGAGACCGAGTTTCCCGGCAAGGCCGCGGCCGTCAAAGAGCAAAAAGCCGGCTTGTGGCAGCGGGGCATCCGCTCGGGGGACTGGCTGACCTGGGACAGGATCGGTTTCGCCTGCCTGTTTTCCGGCATTGCCTCCTTGCTCGGCCTGGTCTGGATGCTGTTCATCCCGAACAATTTCGGATCGCCCAACGGCACGTTGATGATGGACTACCTGAGTTTCTGGCTGGCCGGAAAGCAGGTCCTCCTGGGCACGCCGGAACTGGTCTATGTGCCATCGGAATTCGCCGCCATTCAGAAAGACCTGTCAGGGAGCGACACCACGTTCGGATTCTTCTATCCCCCGACTTTCCAGCTGATGCAGAGCCTCTTTGCAGTCCTGCCCTACAAGGCGGCCTTCATAAGCTTTGTGGCGCTCACCACTG